>CAWIAU010000002.1:0-191838 GCA_963834265.1 uncultured bacterium
AAATCTGGGAGTGAAAGAATATCGGCCACAATCTTTTTTTCAACATTATTCTTAATCAGAAAACTCTTAAGAAGCGCTAGTCTTTCGTCGTTAGAAAACGGCTGGCCCCATTTTATATGAGCTTTCTGATTTCTTTCATCAGAAGCATTAATTCTGGTTAGAAGTTTATCATTTTTCATAGCTAGTACGGTTCGTATTATCTTTTAATCAAAAGAGTTTTTATTTTGTATGATCTTTTTCAATATTCTTTTAATCTCCGAGGTTCGCTCAAAACACTGTTCCCTAAAGCCTGGGAAGTCGTGTCCCATCAGCTCAGTGAATTTCTGATACACTAATGCACCTACTTCTGCCTCAGACATATGTGGTTCAAAAGCCGACTGGATTGTGGATGCCTCTAAACTATATTCATCTGAAGGGGCTCCAAGTTCCTGGATAAATCCCATGGGATCCCAAGACGCAAAATATTCTTCTAATACTTTACTCATCTAAACCCTGCCGCCTTAATGCTTTAGGATAAAACTTAGCCATAATTAATACTCTGGGATATTTTTTGGTATTGGTTTGTCATTTATTATGACTTCAATTTTCTCAGGCTGTATCGAGGCAAGCAAATCAGTCCCGTCCACTTTTATGATCTCCAGTTCATGTAAAAAACCATTAATTACATGGAGAAGTATGTCGACAACTACTCCATCTGTATCATGCGTAGTACCTTCAACTGGTAAATTATTAAGGGTAACTGCCGCTGTTCGGAACCCTCTGTTTTAAAGTATATACTTCCGTAGTTATCGTCATCTGCAGCAGAAATAACCGTCGGGGATTTTGTCTGCTGTTTAATTTCTTCACTCCCAGGAAAAGGATGCTCCAGAAGCTTACTTATAATCACGTACTCTAGTTCTGTTAATGGACGCTCGGGTATTTCTTTCATTATTCAATCCTTATGAAACTAGTGGACTTTCGTATTATCTTTTGCTCAAAAGAGTTCTCATTTCATGAGATCTATCTAAACATTCTTTTTCAAAACCTACTGGATCAATCCCCATAAAGTCGGTAAATATGGAATGTACTAACTCTGCCAGCTCCTTATTATCCATGTTAGGCTTAATTTCCGTGCTATTTCAGCCGCTTCTAAGTCTATCATCTATAGGAGCGCCATCTTTTTTAATAAATCCCATTGGATCCCACGATGCAAAATATTCTTCTAATACTTTACTCATCTAAATCCTGCCGCCTTACTGGATTTAGCAATTACCGTCACTACTTCACCTTTTGTATTTAATACTCTTTCCAAGAGCATTTTCATAATTATAGGTATTGCGTCCTGCATCAAATGTTTGTTTACCGTTTTTTACAATGTGCTGTATGGCCTGAGGGCTAATCTGCAGGACCACCTCTTGTACCAATACTCCTGCCTAGAGCATGTATTCTATAGCCCTGAATTACTCTATCCTTACCATAATTTCTTACAACTTGTGGTGCGGCTTTCTTTGCGGCTTGCTTAGCCCCCTGTTTTTCCAGCTTGTTTGGCCACGCCTACGCCTGCTGCTCTTAAGGCTGCCGCACCGATCTGCCAGCATACAGCAACAAATATGCCACAAGTACCGTTTAAATCTCTGTCCATTCACCGGATCAGCTGGATACACATAGTTGTTTGGTGTGCCGCGTTTCTACGGGGTCAACTGTCGTGAATCTGCCGAGGGTCTGGATGTATACTCTAGCACCCATCTCCATGGTGGTATTGGTGATCTTCGGTTCGGCCAGCTTCTGGTGTTGGCCGAGCCAGCGAAGCTGTCATTGCCGGTTATGTTGGCGGGGGCGGGAGTGGCGGTTTGCTTGCCGAAGGGATCGTAAGTGAATGTGCCGGTTTGGGTGCCTCCTGCGTCGGTGGTAGCGAAGACGTCACCGTGGACGCTAGTGGGGAGAAAACGCTTTTTCGCATTCGTAGGCGTACGTCGGGCGAGTTGTCAGCAGCACGCCGCCAGGCAGGCTCAGATACTTTTCGAGTCGACGTGCTGCTGCTCAGAAGAAAGTCTGGACTCTCCTCGAGCTGGTCTAACCTTAGGTAGGTGTCGGTATAAGGTATACTGCTGCCACTGGCTCCCCGGTAGTAAATGCGGTCGGCCACGTCACGGTAGTACTGGATGTTAGCATCCGATCCGAAGTATTCGCGCACCAGTGAGGTCCGGTCGGAAGCGTCGTCGGCGAACTGCAAGCCGTCCAAGTGGTAGGTCGTACCAAAGCTGGTGGTATTGCCGTGGGCATCATAGCCAGGCGTAGTCAAAGATTGATCCGAACTGGATACAAGCCGGTCGGCATTGTCGTAGCAATATGTGGTCGTTGCCCCGTTGACGGTTTGGCTAGAACGGTTGGCATTTTTACCGGAATTTATATTGTAAGTACCCGTGCAAGCTGTGGGAGCGACAAAGTTGTAGGCGTAGGTATTTGTTCCGAAAGTTGCTGCCGTTAAGCGCCTGGCTTTGTCGTATGTGTACGTTTTGGATTGACTAAGCTCTGTGCCGGAAACCACTTGGCCGGACTGGGAACGCGTTACCGTGTCGCTTGGGCCAGCGCCGCCACTCCCTAGTGTATACGTCATCGCATTGGTGCGACCAAGCGTATCACGTCCTATGACAAGCTTTTGTTGGCCAGCCGTTGGATACGTTACTTGCTGCAACCGACTAAAAGCGTCGTAAGCGGTCGTGGCATAAACCGTGCCGTCAAGCTTATGACTAACCAGGCGATTGAAGTTATCATAGGTGAATTTGTTCGAGTCCCAGTTTGGCGAAGAACGACTAACCAGGCGGCCGATGGTATCGTAACTGGTTACGGTTTGCCCTGTGACAAATGTATAGCTCATAGAATCTCTATATCCAACCACCCGGCCGAGTAGGTCAACGGTTGTTTCGACGTTAGTAGGGTCACTTGAGCTTGTAATTAACGGATTGCCATTAACTGCCCAGTTATTGTTAATAGTACGTCCTGCCGCACCGACTGAATTTGGCGAGAATAACCGTTTGAGTTTACGTCCTCGCGCATCGTGGGTAGTGCAAGTCGAGGAATCGGCATTGAGCCGATTGGCTACGACCCGTCCGGCATCATCGTAAACACTTTCGCTGACGCGGCCTGTCTGCGGTCCTCCGGCGTCGGGATCAGCCTCAGTCTTGAGTTTCATCATACCGGCTTGTTTGCTACGTCTTGGTCGTGTCGCAGGGGTTTTGACGTGTTTCAGTGCCATTATAGTAGGTATAGTTTGTGGTACCACCGCCCGGCAGTGTTTTGGACGTTTGGCGCAAGTAGCTGCCCGATGCGCCTTGAGTTTCGTAAGTACTGCCTGTGGTTAGTGCAAGACCGGACGGATCAAGCGTCGTAGATTGGACTAAGCTAAGTTCCGGATTAGCTCCATAGTTGCTGGTCGTAATGCTATCGCCGACACTGGTGCTGGAGTCAAAGGTTTTCTGAGTGGTAGCAAGTACGTAGTTTGGCTTGAGCAACTGCCCCAGAGCGCTGGTTTCTGTGCCCCCGGAGGCGTCATGTACAGTTCCAGCCGGGCGTCAGTATCTAGGACGCTGCCGACGGACTTGTTGTAGTAATCTACCCGGAGACGGTGCCAGCTATCGGCAGGATTGCTGGTATTATTGAACACCCCGTTGGCTGAAGTATTAGCCGGATGCGAACGCTGGGCACCGTCTACCCAGTCATTGATGAGCAAATTGTCGTGCTCTCCAGACCCGCACCCCGTCATCGGAAAAGGCTGCGGAAGGTATGGTTGCCCCCAGCCGTCAAGTGAATCCAGCCGGTCAAGCTCATCCCCCCCCAGCCGTTGTTAGCCGCGGGTGTAATGGGCGGACTGCCGCCCCATGTCTTGAGTATGTCGCCGCTGGCTGGGCCAACGCCAGCGTATGGCTCTTGGGGTTGCCGAACAACACCTTAGTGTTAACTCCCGTGCCATTGCTAGCAGTTGTAACGTCGTAGTAAGCCGCGGCTAAGCCGTTGGCGATTCCCTCTTCAAAAGTAGTCTGGGTGCGCGGTATCTGCGAAGTGTAATCCGTCGGGGCAGTCAGCGGCTTGTTATCCGTACCAAACCAGGCGGACGGGGCCGGACCGTAGTCATCGGTCTCACGATCGGCATAGTCATAAGCGAGGTTGATTTAAGCCCGGCGGGATCGGTTATGGACTTCACCAGGTCTTTGACAGGATCCCACACAGTTGTAACGCTCAGGTTGGCAATGTCGGTATCAGTCAGCGTACGGTAAGTACCGTCATAGGTTACTTTACGGCTGAAACCATTCGGTTCAGTAGCGTTCGTAACATGCATCTGCGATGTATTGCCTGGTAAGTATTTGTAGGTGTGAGCCAAACGAGTAGCACCGGCAGTAGCGGCCGGCAAGGTGACGCTCGCAGCGCGTCCGAGGCCATCATAGGCAACGCTAGTTAGCTCCGTCCCGTCTTGCGTTTACGTACCCCAGCCGCTATGGCATCATTAGCCAGGCTGCCGCGTACCTGTGACAGAGATAAGCCGGATTGATACGCATAGTCGGTAAACTCATTGCCCGGCATGGTTATACGGGCAAGACGAGGCACGCTGTTCGCATCATTGACATAGAAAATACCGGTAGTCCTACTGTCCGAGCTGGTCGCACCGCAAATCATGCTCGTCGCACTGGCCGCAAGAAAGCCGGACGGGGCGGCGGGACAGGCCGAATCGCCGCCGTAGAGCACTTTGAGCCAACGACTAGAATCTACGCCGTCAGTGATCTGCGTAATACGAGCCGCCGAGCCGCTTGAGCTTCCATAAGTATATTTTAGGGCTGCCGGATTGCGGTCGTCAGCCGGACGGGTAACCGACTTAATCGTCCCGTCGCTATTAAATATATAGGTCTGGCCATCTTCGTCTTGCAGTGTGATGGTGCCGTCACCATTCCGTATCATCTGGCCAGACTCATTGACCGGCGGTACGAAGCCGCCATTAATAAACTTATACTCATACGTTTGTCCGGCAGAATCATATAGGGTTACGCCGCCCGGATTAATGGCCGCAAAACTGTAACTAATCGTGCCATCTGCATCTAAGCCCAGATTCCAACCCTGCGGTAATACTTGAACTTGTGGGCTGAGCCAGTTGGAGTCTACAGTCATATCTGGTGCTCCGAGGCAGGCTGGCTTGCTTCATATACAAAGCCATTTGGGCGTTGCCGCTGTTTTCGTAATATTCCACGGTTATTGGAACCGAGCTACCGGCGTTAATGACGGTACCGCTTGGTCCGTATACAATCGGGCTGGCGCCGTGATCTCCCCAGGCGTTCACCGTAGGAGTCGGCGAATTATTAAGAAATACCCGGGCCCCATCGTCAGAACCCACCCCAAAGGTATAGGTGTCTGTTACTGGCGCAGTGAAGTATCCGGTCCACCTCACTAAAAATCGATTCGTAGGACCATTTGGTACGGGGGCGTTTTCGCCCCAGTTATGTACCATGCTCGCGTCTGTCCGGCTCAAGAATAATCTTGATTCATCTAATGGATTGGTTGGAAAAGTATGGCTATTTGATGCGTCTTCCGTATAGTAGCGGCCAACGAGACCGTGCGGCTGGGCTATAGATTTAATGCCGGTCTGCAGCCACGTGGACGGGATAACGCGCGGCGTAACGGTCGTGCCGTCGGTGGTTTTTACTAGTAGTTGCGCTGAGGCGCTGCCGGACCATTCGGCAAATTCATATTTAATCGGCACAACTTGTCCTGCGGTAAGAGCCACGCCTGTCCCGTAGACGTTCGTAGGGTTCGCCGACCAGCCATCGGCATGCAAAACATTATTAACATAGACACGCGAGCGATCATCGCTGGTCGTACCAAATTGATAGGTCGCAGTCGCGGGCGCCACAAAATAACCGCTCCAGCGGGCCAAAAAGTTGTCCGATGTTATTACACCCGTGTAAGGACCCCCGTTGCCCCAAGCAAAATTAATATTCGGGTCAGTCCGAGTATGAGTAGGGGGGGTGGCCGGAAAGGTTCTCGTTCGCACCCGGGTCATTCCAATATTGGCCGACTAATCCTGGACGCGAGCGCCCAGGCGAATTATAGTCAAGCCCAAGACCGATACTACCACCCAGGGCGTTCATGCCATGGCTGCCAGCGCTGGTAGTGACGTTGCCGGTAGCAAAATCTACGCTGAGTGGTCCAAATGTGTCAAAAGCCTGAGTCGCATCTTTGCCGTTGCGCAAATCGACTTTGAATGAATAGATGGGGCTATGAACAAAGGGTTTTGGCTCGGTGGCGTACCCGTCCCATACCAAAGCTTGCCAATAATACGTCGTGCCGTCTTGTAGAACATTATCTGGTACCACCCACTGCGGTGCATCCAATATGCCAGAGTCAGCCACGATGCCTGTAATACTCGGGCAATATTTTTAGCGCATTATTAGGCGGGATACTCTTAGTAGTGCCGACTATATAACGATATCTCATCGGCCCCTGTCCATCAGGATCAGCCGGTACCGTAGAGGCCAATGTCGGCTGCGTGGACACGCTGACACCGGTATCAGCCGGTACGCTCAAAGTCTGGTTCGTGCTATCAATGAGACTCTGCGCTGGGAAGGGTTTCATACGTAAAAGTTACCTTACTTTTAGAATAATCGAATTCTTTGAACTTATCCGCGCTGCCGCGCTTCTTCGCCTCTAACGAGCAGCCAAGGGCTGTTTTCAGTGGAGGCAACAGCCTTTCGATACAAATCACCGACTTCAATATCTGCTGTTGTAGTGGCTGATCCCACGGCTTCACCATATACCAGGTCTATACAATTGAAACCGCCTGTGCAGTTTGCCCGGGTTATTTTAACCTGTTCTGAGTTTGTGATCCCGTTTGGCGGCATAGCCATCTCCAGATGTAGACTGGCACTTGCAAGATAGTCGCTGGAACCCGGTGGAGTTGGAACGGCTACCTGATATGCAAATCGCCAATCAACATTATTTATAGCGTCATGTCCGATGATGTTGCCACAGGTTGGCCCGGGACTGCAGCCGCCACCGGAGGACGTCACACTTTGATAATTTAGGCCCACAGAAGTTTGAAAAGTAGTTGGATCAATAACTACCGGAAAGGCACTGGCTGGTTGAGATTGCAGCCAATCCTTACTTAGTGAAATCTTTAACTTATTGCCACTAATGCTCTGAGATATGACAGTAGGATCGGTTATAGATCGCTTGCCTTTGGGTATAATATTTGGCGGAGCTATTTGAAAGCCGCTGAAGTTTCCATCTAATAGATACGCTCCCTTTTCGTTCGTTTTTTCACTTAAATTAGCGCCGGTTATAGCAAATTCAAAATCGGCCTGAGCATTTTTATTATGTACGACAATATTTTCTTTTATCTGGGAGCCTGACACCTCATACTGAACATCCACATCATTCCATAGATTTTTATAAGTTACGACTTGATTTGGAGCCTTACCCGAAAGTGACGGCTTGACGTTCTTGCCCCCAACCGGAACAATGCTTAAAACTTGGCCATCTTTACTTATCTGTATTCCCTCAGTGCTTGCGCCAAATGTCGCCTGCCAAGAATTAGCTTTTGTAGATAAACGCCGAAGTATCTTGTACCAGGCTCGTGTCGACATCCTGCCATTTTCCATTGCTGTCCTTAAAACTAGTAGCCTGAGCACTGACTTCTTGCGTTTTTGAACCATCCTCGTTGAGAAATGTCTTTTTATTCTCGCTTCTTTCACTATCCAAGGTTTTTATATGGCGGCGATCTTGAGGCTCTCCATTTTGCTGCTTGTCCTTTTCTGTCGTCAATTTATTAACAAGAGCTTCCGGCAATTTATCGGGTTTGCCTTTAATTTTTATACTATCAGCAGCGGGAAGATTAGACAGCTCCTGTTCGCTGTTTAAGACATGTGGCGTACGTTGTTGTCTTTGCTGATGTTCAGTAATTACCTTAACAATTAAAAATCCGCTTATATTGAACAAAAACACTGTGATAATAAAAACGTTTAGCGCTCGGTGGCTAAACGGTTTTGTGATAAAATTCAGTTTTTCTACAGTTTTAATACTATACTTCTTCACCAATAGACGTTTTCGCCACATATTCTCCCCCTATTATTTAAGAATAAGCACCTTATTCTGGAAGTATAGGATTTTGTTGTAGCGATTACAAGCGTGTATTTTAATTATGTAGCTACAATACTCCTAAGACATATGAGCTCTTGAAAGGAGTGCAAGATGTTGAGAGCGTTTTGTATTTAGAAGTTCGCTAAGCTTCCAAAACGCTAATAATTCTACCTTTATTTGATTCCAAATGGTCACATCCATGCCTAAATAAATGATTACTCTCTGCGCCAAGCGAAAACGTCCAAAGCATAAGTATTGGCAATACAGCCAACACCATTAACAGACCCAGGATGAACTCAAAATATCTGGCAAAACGGCCCTGCTTATGTATTAATACCCAAAGTGAAGCTAAAAAAATAACAATTAACGCGTAGTCCATTGCCAGAATCATAACACTTACGGTTCACTTAGGAATAGTATTGTTGGCCTAAAACTTATTTACTGAGGGATTGGCTGTTGGTGATGATTTGGTCGATAAGTCCGTATTTTTTGGACTCTTCCGCTGTTAACCATTTGTCGCGCTCCATGTCAAGATGTATCTTTTCGGGTTTCTGACCGGTGTTCTTAGCCATAATTTGTTCCAACAATTTCTTGATTCGTAAGGCTTCTTTCAGATCAATCTCCTGATCTGTCACTTTACCGCGCGTCCCGCTTGAGGGCTGATGAATCATGACGGTTGCGTGTTCAAGCAAAGAACGCTTGCCTTTGGTGCCGCTGCTAAGCAAAAATGCTGCCGCGCTGGCCTGAACACCTATTCCCACAGTTGCAACATCGGGAGTCACAAATTGCATTGTGTCATATATCGCCAGGGCATCGTACACGCTGCCGCCCGGACTATTGATGTATAGTTTTATGTCTTTTTTGGAGTCTTCATTTGCAAGAAATAGTAGCTGAGCTACGACCAGATTAGCTGTATGTTCATTGACAGCATCGCCAAGGAAAATAATGCGGTCCTTTAGTAAGCGACTATAAATATCATAAGCCCGCTCCATGCGGCCTTCGGTTTCAATAACGGTGGGAATTAACATTGCCATACGTATAATTATATGTAATGAGTTAGCACTCGTCAATCCCGAGTGCTAATTTTTATGTTCAGGCGGGCACTGCGCGTGCTTCTAATTCGCCCATTGCTTCAAATGCAATTTGGGTAACGTAGCCGGCTGCAGCTCGCTGCGCGGTTCTGGGACTCCAAAACTGATCCGATGTTCGTATAGTGTGCCCCCCTGCTAATTGTCCGAACCCATGCACTGCAGCAATTGTTTCGTCCTGGTCTAATAAGCCATCAACAGTTTGACGTTCATTGTCTGCCAAAGCAGCCCATTTAGGATCTTCCGGATCTTTTTCCTTCTGTAATGCGGCTCCGGCTTTGATAGCACCGGCAATTACAAATCCTTCCAGTCCGCTGGTAGTCCTTTCAGCTACAATCCTCAATCCATCTTCATACGTAATTTTCATTTATATCCTTCGGTTCATCAACCTTAATAAATACATATTAAACCATAATATAGTTTAAGTAAAATACGCGCGATTTATATTACTGATGAAGTAATCATGTTGACTACTTTTTCGTTAAGCATTCTATTGGCTATATCGTTGCGGTTATCCGGCTTGTCCAGCTCGGCTTGCATCTGAGGATCTGTATACTGTGATTTAAGCTGTAAGATATTTATTTCAAGCTCTTCCATAGTCACAGCCAGGTTCTCGGCTTCAGCAATTTCGGCCAGAATCAGACTTGTCTTGATCTGCTGTTCGGCCTGTGGAGTCAGAACTTCTTTCTTATATTTTTCTTCATTTGTATTGTCGAAGCTCCAGGAATTCCTGATATGTCTGACCGCGGTATGTCAGGTTACGACGTAATTCTTCCAGACTATAGCCAATCTGCTGCTCAATGAGGGGTTCTGGTATCAATACAGTTGTATTATCAACCACCTGCCTGACCAGATCGGAGCCGAATTTTTGGTCAGCCTCGCGTTGACGTTCGGCTGTTAGTTGCTTCCTGATATCGTCTTTCAGGTCTTTGACAGACTTGAATGGCCCGATTTTGGCGGCAAAGTCGTCATCAACCGGGGGGCTTGTGACTTCATGAACTTTATTTACTTTGACTTCGAAAGTAACTTTCTTCGCAGCCAGTGCTTTGACGCCGTAGTCTTTGGGAAAGGTCAGAGTAAAGGTTTTTTTGCTGTCAGGCTTCATGCCGATAATATTGGTCTCGAACCCGGGAATAAATGCATCGCTGCCCAGCACTATCGGGTAGTCTTTGCCGTCAGCGCCACTGATTGCTTTGCCTTTGGCGTCCGAACCCTTGAAGTCGATCAGAACTTCGTCGCCTTTTTTTGCCGCCCGATCAACGGATTTTTTTTCAGCGGCACGAATTTTCAGCTTTTCGATGATCTCTTTCACGTCTTGGTCCGTTATGATAACCGCAGGCTTCTTTGCTTTAAGTCCTTTGTATTTTGGTAACCTGATTATTGGTACAATGTGCGTTTTTACATTGAACTCAAGATCTGTAAATGGTACGAACTTCTTGATACTCACATCAGGTTTGGTAAGTGGCCGGAGCTTTTCCTGAACCAATGCCTTAGAATATAATTGTGTCAGCGACTCGTCCAGAAATTCTGTCTGTAGCGTCCCTGAGTCAATATTTTTTTCTATAAGCCCGGTTGGCGCTTTGCCTTCGCGAAAGCCGGGTAGTTTGACTTGTTTTGCCAGCCGGTTCAAAACTTTTTGCTTGTATGGCAATAGCTCTGTCTCTCCGGCAGTCACCGTGACACTGACCTCTGTCTCGCTTATTTTCTTCACTTCTACGTGCATAAGGACATACTATACCAAAGATATTTGGGCCGGGCTAACGGAATACTCTGCCAATTAGAGATGTATGTGCTAATTATTATGCCGGTAATCTTTTATGAGAGCAACTGTGCGTTCGGCACTGTGCTTTTCTTCTTTGCCGGTCGTTAAATCTTTCAGGGGGTATTGCTGGTCCTGCAGTTCATTCTCACCTATGAACAGTGCGTAACGTACACCTTGCTTTGACAGATTTCGGAGCTTCTTATCAATCTTTCGATCAGTAGCATCAACTGCGATATTTAGTCCTTCGCTGCGAAGCATATTAATCAGACCGAGTGCTTTGTCGTATATATCCCCTATCAACACAATGGTGAGTTCGGTTGACGACTGTATCTTTGGCACTAAACCATGGGTACGGAGAAAATTAGCGAGCGTGACGTCTCCCATACCGAAGCCGGCTGTGGGTACCGGCTCTACGCCGAAAAGACCTACTAGCCCGTCATATCTTCCGCCACCGAACATACTGCGGTTATTGTCCGGATGAGAATCAAATACTTCGAAGACGATGTCGTCGTAGTAGTCGAAACCGCGCATCAGCGTAATATCAAATTCAACATTGTTAATATTGGACGCGGCCAAAAATTCGATAAGTCTTTGCATTTCTTTCGCAGACGCATGCTCCAGTAATTCAGAAGGTAATCCCTGCAATTTTTTGATATCCAGAGTGCTTAGTATTTTTGCCGGCAATCCGGCTTCGCGCTGGGCCGGTGTGCAAAGTACATCCATTTGGGCTACAAAAGTTGCCCGCTCCATCTTGTGCATTTTGTCGATAAGTTTCGCGAGTGAGAGCGCCTGCACAGGATTCAACTGCCATATTTCATGCAGCAGAATATTGATCAGCTTACGACTGTTGAGTTTGATGCTATACATGTCAGCTTTTGCACCAAAAGCTTTCATAATGCTGTCAGACACGCTAATTATTTCATGATCAGCCGGCAGTCCGGCTTCGCCGAAGATATCGACATTAAGCTGCCAGTGCTCGCGCATTCGTCCACGCTGGGGTCGTTCATAGCGCCATAGATTAGGTATAGAGAACCAGCGCAAAGGATACGCAAGTTCCTGTCGCTTCGCGGCCACCATCCGGCTGACAGTCGGTGTCATTTCCGGCCGGATAGCGACCTCCCGCCCGCCGCGGTCTACGAAGCTATACAACTGTTCATTCACAATCTCGTCTCCGGTCTTGGCCCGATACAGGTCCAATGGCTCAATCAACGGAGCATCATACTCCTCATAGCCGTAACTGTGCGCTACCTGCCGCCATATATCAAATATATAATCCTGTAATCTTTTTTCCTCAGGATAAAAATCCCTTGCCCCTTTATACGGTTGTGTACTTAGTGTCATAATTACTATTAATCATACATTAATTCCCTTACATCTGCGCTTTCCATTAGCTTGGTCAGGTTATAAAATATTGTGTAATTTCTAAATTTTGTGTAAGCTTAAAAGGAATAATAAAATAATAAAAAGTTAAGATTATGAATTCAACAGATTTCCTGAGCATTGTTTCTGCAGCTGCCTACTCTATAGCAACGCTGGTAATCTACCAGATAGTAAAGCGCCTGCAAAACCAGGACATAGAATAAAAGTTTTAACTAAGCTTATTCTAGATAATCTCGGCCCGACCGAAAGTCGCTGTTACGGGTCGAAATGAGCTTGTTGCTATAAAGAGATAAGTTTTCAGGTCTGCTGCCCGTTCCTGAGTATTAGTTTCTGCAAAAGTAACCAATTGCGCACGCATATGTAGCATCTCAGTAGCACCATAAACGTTTATAATCTTATTCCGTTCTGCCTGGGTTCTCTCTTTTTCTTCTCCATCAAGATTTACATACATCCCTACATATCGGGGTGCATTTCCTTCATGGGTTGGCCCTTTTATACCTATATTCCCCAACATACAAGTTATAGGACTCCTGAAACTGCCGGATGATAGTAATTCTTTAAGCTCCTCTTCTACCTCATAACGGTCCTTATTTCCGGAAGCCAGACGCGCATCGGTAGGAGTAGTCAGTAACATACCGCAAAATCTCGGTCTTTCAGATTCCCTTAGCACAGTCGTGAACTCTTCCATGTCAGCATTGAGAGAGATAAGGGATCTTCCTGTTAAGAGTCCTCCGATGCTTCTCACATGTGGTTTTACTGAATTATCTGTTTGAGCCAACACTCTTTCCGGATCTATAAAACCTCTGGCAGCATGTTTTCGAGCTTTACTGAGACGGCTACGATTCTCATTTTTCCCTCGGTTCGATCCCCTTTTCATACTATAATATTATACCATTCAAATTCATTTACGACTAATAGCATATCTCCTGTAAAAGTTATTAAAGCTGTACAGGCTTATAAAACTGGTTATATGCCGGATCTTACTGTATCTTATGGAAATGGATAAAGTAATAAACAATATACAAAGACGAGCCGCGAGGCAAAAAAAACTTATGGCGCGGATGCGACTTCAAACGCGTCGAAACGATGCGCTGTTTGATGGATGGAGTATTGTCCATCTGGGCAGTGGCGTTCTGATGGGATGGCTTATGGCTCCATTCATTGCACTGGTTCTTCTAGTAATGTGGGAACCGTTGGAGATACTTATTTTGTCTCCGTTTTTAGCAAAACACGGTATCGAATTTGGCTATGAATCCCTCCGTAATGCTTTATCAGACATATTCTTTGACGTAATAGGCGTAATCATAGGTGCATGGATAATTACGGAATTTATTGCTCCGCCTTTTCATCTGTTTTGAGTTGTAGCGATAACAATGGTGCGGATGAAAGGATTTGGTCACGTTCCGCAACCCCGGAAGTTCATGATTGCAAGCACAGCTTGCATCAGAACGTTCCCTTGCGAACTGCCACAGGCAGATCTCACCTTCACGCCTGGGGTTCGGTTCAACTCATCAGCAATCAAAAAAGACCGTTAAACCTCGACTGTCATTTTTTGATGGTGCGGATGAAAGGACTTGAACCTTCACGCCTTACGGCACTAGCTCCTAAGGCTAGCGTGTCTACCAATTCCACCACATCCGCACAAGTATGAATCATTATATCAGCCACTTGCTCTGTTACACTAGTTTATATGCTTACTTCCAGTAATCACCCTTTCCTAAATAATTGTCCGGTTATGCAATCTTCTGAATGGAAAGATTTTCAGGAAGCTTTAGGTAAATCTGTCGTGCAGCTGGAGGGGAATGGTTGGAAATGTGTATTGATCGAGAGACGGACGAAACCAGGGAACTACTGGCTGGCTCCTTATGGGCCTGTTTTAAAGGACTCAAAAGTTTTGCCGGAAGCATTACTAGCTATTAAACAGGCAGCAAAAGAAAATGGAATATCGTGGGTCGTTGTCGAACCTTTCGGCCGTAATCTCAGCTATCGAGCAGGATCTTTGGGGCTAAGAAAGGCAAGAAAAAGTTATAATCCGTCATACACCGTGATTAATGACCTGAGCCTCGATCGAGCCACTCGCTTCAGTGCGCTTTCACCAACCTATCGTAATCTGATTAATCGCGCGAAAGGACGCGGCTTAAATTTGCGGTCCTCGACAAATCCTGCCGAAATTACGATTTTTACTGACATGATCAATACAGTTGCAGATCGTAAAGCAATTTTACTGCACAACGCTGATTATTTCCGGACTCAGGCAGAAATTTTGATGCCGAAAGAAAATGCAGTTTTAGAAATTGCTTATTTCGAAAACAAGCCGATTGCCAGCTGTTTTATTCTCTGGCATGGGGCTGTTGCCCACTATGCTTATGCCGGGTCATACCCCGAATTTCGTAAGCTTGAGGCAGGTACGGTATTGCTCTGGCAAGCTATGCAAAATGCTAAAGATCGAGGTGTGCAGTGGTTTGACCTATTTGGAGTAGCACCACCCGATTCTTCTGTTTTGCATCCGTGGCAAGGCTTCAGCACTTTCAAGCGTAAATTTGGAGGAGAAGACATAGAGCTCGGTGGCACATGGGAACTCCCAATAAATTTGCCTCGCTATAAAACTTACAAAATGACGCTTCCGTTTATTCGTAAAATGCAACGATTGTAATTACAAAGTATGCAAGTTTATGGGTTAGGCCTCGGATACTCTGCTCCAATCAAACCTACATTACCGATTGGCGCATGCATGGGGACTTGAATCGCAGGCTGAATTAAAGCATCACTGATACCGTCAGGAGCAATGCGTTCAGCTGACCGGGCTTCAGGCATAGTTACGGCCATAGTACTAGCAAATATTAAATCTGCAACTAAAAAAGCCGCACATACAATTTGATTACCGCTTGGAGCTTCAAATTGTGATGGCGGTGGTACTCTACTCCTTAAACTTTTTAATAAGGCCATTTGTCTTAATAATATGATCAAAGCACAGATTTTTGCAAGAACTTTATTTTTTATTCTTATAGAAAATCAGCTGGCTATCGCCGTAGTTTTTGGACCGGACTATGTGGATATTATCGAACGTCAAAGGCTCATGCTTGCCTGGCAGATTTACTACTAATACACCCCCTTCTTTCAAGTGGCGGATTAGTTTACGGAGAGTTTTGTAATCGATAGCATCAAATGGCGGGTCGCAAAGAATAAGATCAAATTGCTGGTCAGGATGGCGATTCGACCAAGCTGAGGCATTGGCACGAACTGCTTCCATAAGGTCTTTGATATCTAATTTATTGATATTTTGAATTATAGAGGTGTGAGCCGCTTTATCTACCTCCACAGCTGTTGCATGTTTGGCACCCCTGCTAATTGCTTCAATCGCTAGTGCACCACTACCCGCAAAAGGATCAAAAACTGTAAGTCCTTTGATATCCCCTAGCGCGCCAAATAAGGCTCCGCGGGTTTTCTCGCTCATAGGATGTGTCCGATGACCTTTCGGCGAATCAAATATCCGCCCACCCAACCAACCTGCAATAACTCTCATGAACCTATTCTATCAGTTCAGATTTGTAACGGCGCGGAGTGATTGTACATTTGTGGCAAGTCCAGGGTATTTGGATAGTTTTTCTTTGGACTCGAGGAAAGTTTGTGCAGAACTGCGAGCCACAGTAATCAGGCGGATATCTGACAGTTTGGCAACCCGTAAATCGAGCTGCCCGGACTGGGCTGCACCGTAAATTGCACCCGGGCCACGGATTTCCAGATCCAGTTCGGCAAGGCGAAAGCCGTCATTTGACTGTTCGATAGCACGCAAACGTTTAGTTGGAGCTTTGCTATCGCTCATTACAAGATAACAAAAGCCTTGTTGCGTACTGCGTCCAACCCGTCCGCGTAGTTGATGCAGCTGGGCCAGACCGAAGCGTTCTGCACCCTCAACCAGCATAACTGTCGCGTTGGGTACATGTACGCCGACCTCTATGACTGTCGTAGAAACCAGAATATCCAGCTTGCCTGCCAAAAATTGTTCCATAATTGCTTCTTTTTCTTCCGTTTTCATCTTGCCGTGCATCAATCCTACCCGGCGATGTTTAAATACTTTCTGGGCCAAGCCCTCATATACACGCTCAGCACTGAGAACATTCAGCACTTCTGATTCTGCAATAATCGGACAGACTACGAACATTTGCCTGCCAGCTGCTAATTCTTTATCAATAGCCCGATACATTTGTAATCTGGAGTTAGGCGACACAACTTTGGTTATGATCGGCAAACGTCCGCCGGGCATATCTTCCAGCAACGAAATATCCAGTTCGCCGTAAAGTGTCAGAGCCAGACTGCGCGGGATAGGTGTAGCCGTCATACTGAGCACGTGAGGCATGTGTCCGGCTTTCTTTTGCAGTTTGGCTCGCTGATCGACACCGAAGCGATGCTGTTCATCGACAATTATAAGACCGAGTTTATGCATATCAACTTTTTCACTGATCAGGGCATGCGTGCCTATGATGAATTTTGCTTTGCCTGATGCAATGGCCTGATGCGCCCGCTTCTTCTCTGCCGGTTTCATGCTGCCGAGTAATAATGAAATATTCTGATGTTTACCAATGGCTGCCATCATAGTGTGCAGACTTTCGCCGTGCTGGCGGGCTAATAACTCAGTGGGAGCCATAAGCGCCACCTGATAGTCCTTCGCCATGACCATGAGCGCTGCCATAGCTGCTACAACTGTTTTGCCTGAGCCTACATCGCCCTCAACCAGACGGTTCATCGGAACTGGTTTTTGCAGGTCCTGATATATCTGCCAGATGACTTTGCGCTGAGAATTCGTAAGGTCGAATGGCAAGCCGGCCACAAATTGACGGGCCAGCTTTTCGTCAAACTGAATAGCAAGAGCCGATTCCTTTTGATTCGCCTGCCTGTTGAGCAGACTGGCCAGAGTCAAAGCGAATATTTCCTCGAACCCCAGCCTGCGTTTAGCTTCCGTAAGCACAGCACCGGACACAGGAAAATGCATATTGGCAACTGCCCTGGCATGACTCATCAACCTGTTATTCTCTATTATCTCTGCCGGCATCGTTTCCGGCATATTATCTATATTGTGCCGTAAGCCGGCAATCAGTTTACGGATTACTCCGGAGTTGAGTCCTTTTGTTTCGCGATAAATCGGAATAATACGAGCTGTGTTAACCGGAAAATCGCTTGCCAGTTCCATAGCCGGATTCATAATAGCCAATCGGCCCGCACTAAGTTCGAATGTGCCGGAAATGAAATATTCCTGATTTTTTTTGATAGCATTTTCGCGGTATGGCTGATTGAACCAAACTAAACGCACATTACCGGTATCATCACTGGCTACTGCCTCGGTAATGTGCATTCCCCTGCGCACATAACGTCCTTTGACCTGCTTCACCCCGGCTTTGATACTTACTGCCCCGGGTTTTATCTTCACAATCGGAGTCATAACCGAGTAGTCATCATATCTGCGGGGAAAATACTGAATCAGATCCTGTACCGTATGAACACCCAGTACCGCCAGCTTTACTGCAATGGTAGGCCCTACTCCTTTTAGTGATTCAACTGGTTTATCCATCAGTTACTAAGTATACGCCGATATTATATTCATCGACTTTTAGAATGCAGGAACAGCATTTTGATAATTATTTCAGGCCGGCCGTACACCATAGACAGAATCTACCTGATCAGTTATTGCAAAGTGCTCCTGTTCAAGACGAAGTACCGGCATAACAGCTGTTCTGACTCTGGATGCCCTGGCACCCGATGGCAGCCATAGACCGGTTATTTCTGTTCTTTCGTCCAGCCATTCGACCATATCCCCCAGAACTTCAATTTCAGCAGCTCTGACACAGAAACCGCCATATTCTAAAGCATCTTCAAGCCGGAAAGATAACGGCAGACCATCAGACTCTGTATTTGTGATTGCAAATCCTGCCATTGATCGGGCACAAAGTCTGTAATGTTCCTGTAATTCTCCTGTTACTAAAGCGTGCCCCGATGACAGTCTGAAATCATTAGCCCGTTCGGCATGGTCGATTGCAACACCGAATAATTCACCGGCAAAACTGTCTGAAACACCGTCGGCAGTCAGTCCACCCACAAACCTGAACTCCAGGCCATTCTGATGTCTATACATTAATGTAATACTATGCTCTGGAAACAGTTATCTTGTCAATAAATTCTTAAGCTTATTTTACTTTTTTCCGACTTCGTAGTAACTTAAATAAGTAAAGAGCAGGATTACTTGAACTGAGGGAAAACAGATGACCGAGGAGTTTAATCCCCGTACGATGCCTGGTGAGAAAAAAATATATTGTAAATACGGCGAGAATGCCTGGCAGAAGGCTTATTTTGAGCCGGCAAAAGATGATGGTGGTGATTCTCTGGCATTGCAGAATTTTGTACGCGCACCGGCAGGTGCCCCTTCATATAACGATATGGTCGAACTTGACCGCAACATACAAACACTAACCCATATTGCCGCCGGCGCAGACGTTAACCTGGGAATAGTTCCCTATATGGGCATTGCAACCAAACATGGTAATCCCTGCGGAGCGGCGATCGGCAACACACGCGAAGAAGTTGTAGAAAAATTATTAACCGGTGACCAGATTGCAATCTTTGGCGGTACTATTACGGTCAATTTCAAAATTAACCGTGCTCTGGCCGAAAAACTTGTAATGTATCCGGAGAATAAGAAGCGCTTTCTAGGAAGTGTGGTAGCTCCGGGGTTTGACGACGAAGCATCTGACTATCTGGTCAGCGCAAGTAAAAAAATGGCGCTGTACACAAACCCTGAACTTGCTAAGTTAGACCGTAACTCTCTGGATAGTCAGCAAAGATGGCGCTATGTCCGAGGCGGACGACTGGTGCAGGACAATTACACTTTTGTGCCAAAGATTTCTGAAGCCCGGCATTTACCCGACGGACCATTCACCGAGCAACAGTATACTGATATTGTACTAGCCTGGGCAATCGGCAGTACCAGTAATTCTAATACAATAACTGTGGTTAAGAACGGAGAAATGCTTGGTAATGCGGTAGGTCAGCAGGACCGCGTTGGTAGCGCAGCCCTGGTTGTAATGCGCGCCAGACGGGCTGGCCATGATCTGGACGCCGCTGTTGCATATAGCGATAGTTTCTTCCCGTTTAGCGACGGTGTACAGGTCCTGATTGATGCCGGCATTAAAATCGTTTTTGCAACTACCGGTTCTATACGTGATAAAGAGGTCCAGCAAGCCTGCACGGACCGGGGTGTCAGCCTGTTGCTACTTCCCGATGCCGAAGCCCGCGGCTTCTTCGGCCACTAGTCACAGTCAATTCCGTGAACAGGTGTTATTTTTGTCACAGTCCATTGCCGTACGTTAAACTTTATGACTTTATAATCAGACGTCAGCGGGAAATTATTTCTTTTTCAAAAGAAAGAATACGCTCGGACCGAAGTAAGTACGCGCTAATGCCGGCTGCATAATACGTTCCAGATTAAGCATGATTACCCGGGGAACAAGTTTTTTCAGTTTTTGTGATCGCAGATTGGATACAGATAAAACTTTTTCGATAGTAAATCCTGCTTTTTCGATCTGTCTGATTACTGTTTTAGGATTATGATTAACAAAAGCTATCTTATCTGTACCCCGGTTTTCGACTGAACGAATATCTACCGGCTCCACAGGCAGCTTCTTTCCCTTTAACAAATACTTCACACGATTGCGGCCATGAGCATAGTTGGCAACTTCCAGGATAAATACTCCTCCTCTGCCTAGAACACGATAAGCCTCAGCAAATTCACGGGTAGGATCGGGCAAGTGATGCATGACACGGATCATAGTCAGTAAATCCATAGAGCTATCAGGAAACTTCAGATCATCAGCCTGCATTAACTCCATGCTAATATTCGGGTGGTCATTTAAAAAAAATTTTGCAATTTCAAGCTGGCTTTTGGCTGGCTCTGCCAGGGTCACTTTTTCGGAATATTCTTCAAGAAGAATACATAGTCGCCCGTAGCCACCGCCGATATCAGCTGCTGCACGGAAATGCTTTCGTCCTAATAGACGACGGATCGCAAGTTCTTCGGCCGCATGTTCATAGTCTCGTCCCTGCCAGTAATCCAGATAATTATAGTCTTCGTCATACTGGTCGGCTTTTTTAGTAATTTTTCCGGACACAGCCAAAAGTATACCACGATATCGGGTTATTTTTTTTCAACAATAGCGAAGTTATTTTTGCCACGGCGCAGAAGATTATTTCCCTTTACAAAAAGATCCAGATTTTGCGGACCGGCCTTCTGGCCATTAATAAATATCGCGCCACTGTCGAGGAACTTACGAGCTTCGATTTTGGATGTAGCCAATAAGGCGTTTACTATTATTTCCGGCAGATCTTCACTTGCAGATACAACAGTTAACTCCCTTTTAAGCAATACCATCTGGTCCTTAGCCAGCTCCAAAAAGTCACCTTCGCCAAAGAGTATTTCAGTCACTTTCTTTACCTCATCAGCCCGCTTTTTACTATGTACTAATTTTGTCACCTCATATGCCAGGGCTCGTTGTGCAATGCGGCCTGCACGATTTGCTTCGAATTCGGCCATAAGTACTTCGATCTGCGCTTTGTCGAATTCGGTGAATATTTTGAGGTAGCTTTCTACTCCCGCGTCATCAACATTGAGCCAGAACTGATAAAAATTAAGTGCTCTTGTACCGGACTCATCCAGCCAGATTGCACCGTCTTCACTTTTGCCGAATTTCCTGCCGGTAGCATTGTTGATAATAAGGGGCATGGTAATAGCATGAACATCTTTACCTCTGGTCCTGCGTACTATTTCTACTCCGCTCAAACAGTTACCCCATTGATCTGAGCCGCCAAGTTGTAAACAACAGCCGAATTTATCAAATAAATGGAGGTAGTCATAGCCTTGTAACAATGTGTAGCTGAACTCTGCATAGCTGATACCAGTAGCAGGATCATTAATACGCTGGGCAATATAGTCCCGCTGTACCAGCGACGCCATACCGAAATGTTTGCCAATATCTCTCAGAAAAGGTAATAATTTAACATCCTTGAGCCAGTCAAGATTATTGACTACTCTGACTTTGCTATGCAATATACGGTTTATTTGCTTTTCAGCATTAGCGGTATTTTGCTTAATGACTTTTTCGTTCTGAACAGGACGTTCCTTGTCTTTGCCGCCGGGATCACCTATCAAAGTAGTTGCACCTCCGAGTAACATAATAGCTTCGTGACCATGACGCAAAAATACTTTATCAAACATGAGTCCTGCCAGATTTCCAATAGTCTGAGAATCAGCGGATGTATCGTAACCGTGGTAAAATGTCCACTTTTTGCTATCCAGTGCTGAGAAGTCACCAAATGTTGACTGCTGCACAAAACCGCGCCAGAGTAATTCTTCGGATAGCGTCATAATATACGCTTAAGTATATAGGATTTTCCTGTTTTTCTACACCCCTGCACTAACTTAAATTGGCTGCAAACTCCCTGTCTTTTCTTTATATACCTATGGCTGCTTCTTATAGAGCTAAAAGATTTTCGCTACATTAGGACTATTCCGGAAACTATAGAAAATCAGGAAAATACTATACGGAAAATCTGCTTATTTTCGAGGTCAGAATGATATAATGGTTAGGATTATGAGCACGGAGTTCCGAAGCATAGGGGTTATCACTACTATCTGACTTTTATTATGAGCAAACTCAACAAAAAACCGAAGCTGGACCGCTTGAGCAAACAGCCTAGGGCTGCCAAAAATCAGTACGTCACAAAGAATGGCCAGAAGATAAAACTACATCGTAATCTGGGGTCACGCCTTAAAGCGCGTAAAGATGCACGCATGCGCAAAAAAGCTGCTTATCTGGCTACTCTTCCGAAAGGGCGTATCAAACGTACCATGTACCGTATGCACCCTAAACGCATGGCAAAATACTGGTTTAGCCGTCAGGGAGCTATTATGGGTCTCAAGATTACCGGAGCCGGTATTCTGGTTATGTTTCTTCTTCTGGTGGGCATATTTGCTTATTTCCGCAAGGACTTGCCGAATCTGCGTGATATTTCAGGCAATAACATTGGTGGTTCTATTCGTTATTACGACCGTACAGGCAATACTTTGCTGTTTGAAGACTACGACACTGTCAAACGTAATCCGGTAGAAGATCCTGATATAGCACAGGTCATGAAAGATGCTACCGTAGCAGTAGAAGATAAGGACTTCTTTAAGCATGGCGGTTTCGATGTACGGGGCATCACACGGGCAGGTGTGAATAACGTTGTAGGTGGTGGCAGTACCCAAGGTGGATCAACTATAACCCAGCAACTCGTAAAGCTCACGCAGAACTGGAGCAAAGAGCGGACTTACACTCGCAAAGTCAAAGAGCTTATTCTTTCTGTGGAACTTGAACGCAGCTATACCAAGAAAGAAATTCTGGCAGGATACCTCAATACTGCTCCGTATGGAGACATTACTTATGGAGCAGAGGCAGCCATGCGCGACTATTTCCAGAAATCTGCTAAAGATATAACATTAGATGAAGCAGCATTTCTGGCGGCTATACCCAAATCGCCGACTCTTTACTCGCCTTATGGCAGTCGATACGATAAAGGATCACTGATAGGCCGGCAGCATTACATTCTGGATCTGATGGCCGAGCAGGGCATGATTACCGGCGCTCAACGGGACGAGGCCAAAAAAATTGACACTATAGCCAATATTAAACCCCGTGCGCCCAGTAAGTACACGGGTATTACAGCACCATGGTTTGTACTGACGGCAAAGGAATCGTTAATAGCCGAGCGTGGTGCCGAAACAGTGCGACTGGGTGGACTCAAAGTTATTACGACGCTTGATCTGGACAAACAACGTCTTGCCGAAGAACAGGTACAAAAGGGTTTACGTCAGGTACAACGACAGGGCGGAGACAGTATAAGCTTTGTGGCAGAAGATGTTAAGACAGGACAGGTAGTTGCCCTTGTGGGAGGTGTTGACTTCAACAATAAAGCATACGGTGAAAATAATTATGCACGCGCCAAATTGCCTCCCGGATCGAGCTTCAAACCATATGACTATATATCAGTTATCGAAAATACCGATCAATTCGGCGCCGGTACCGTACTCTATGATTCCCCTGACCCTCTGGAAGGCTATCCCTGCACCAATAAAAATGATCCCAAACGTGGCGGCAACTGTCTGCGAAATTATGACCTACGGTATCCCGGACCGGTTACCATACGTTATGCGCTGGGAGGCTCACGCAACGTACCGGCTGTCAAGGCATTTCTGACTGCCGGAGCGGACAAAACTATCGATGTAGCCAACAGGCTGGGTCTCAAAGACAAAGGCGGCGATATTGAGGGAAATGGCTATAAATGCTATGAGCCGGGAGATGAAAGCTTAACCAAAGAAGCACAATGTGGCGGCTCTGCAGCCATTGGCGACGGAGCCTATCTGAAGCTGGATGAGCATGTCCATGCTTATAGCACTATCTCACGCAATGGCCGGCTTATACCGCAAACGTATATTCTGAAGATTCAGGATGCTTCTAATAAGACCGTTATGGAGTGGAAACCCAGTGAGGGCAAGCAGGCAGTTCGTGAAGATTCTGCTTATATTGTGGCCGATATGATGTCTGATCCGAAAGCCAGCTATTTCAGCAATCCTAAACCCCAGACAGGTGCAAACGGCTGGAAATTCAGCCTGAAGACCGGTACTACCAACGACCGCAAAGACGGCTGGATGCTGGGCTTCTCTACACAATATTCTGTAGGTGTATGGGTCGGTGATCACACAAATCAGGTAGAAATGACCGGAGCTATGGAAAACATGACCTTACCGATCTGGAATGGCTGGATGAAAGAAGTCCATAAGAATATCAAAAATGAAGAGCGGCCACGACCAAAAGGCGTGCAATCGCTGCCATCATATATAGTTCGCAGTCATGTCGGCTTTGGTTCTGTCGAACCAAGCCCGACCAATGACCTGTATCCGTCGTGGTATAAGGCTAAGCAACGGGGCTCCGGTAATCAGACCATTGACATAGTTTCGGGCAAGTTAGCGACGGATTGTACTCCGGGAAGAGCCAGACAAAATGCTGCTAACGCTGCAGCCAATATATTTTCGAGTGATAAGTTCCACCCGGGAGGTGGAGGAGCCTCATCATCAAATACGAGTGAAAAAGATGATGTTCATAAATGCGAAGACGCCAAGCCCAGCATAACTATTACCGGTCCCGCCACATGCGCAGGCAACTGTAGCTTTACTGCTACTGTTACTCAGGGAACACATCCTTTGTCAGGTGACCGATTCCGCGGGACGATCAATTTCAAAGTCGGAGATCAGATTGTTCAAACCAAAACTGTCAGCAACAGTCCGTCCACGGTTCAGTTTGATTACAACTCTACTATAACCGGTCAGCAGGGAGTTTCGGCAGAGATAATTGATAGCGTGCTCTATGACAGTGTTGACAGTCTGACAGTGTCTTTCAGCGGCCCGGAGAGCGGGAGTCCAGCAACTCCGACGACGATAAGCCTGAGCGTAAGCGGAAGCGGGACTAACTTTAACTTTAACTGGACTACGATTTCCGGAGGCGCACCATATCAGCTATGTATTGCGTCGACGACCAGCGCCAATAATTTTGTTTGTTCTGCCGCCGGTAACCCTGCCAGTGAACCCAGAATTGTAACAGGCAATAATAAAAAGGCATATGTAAAGTCCAGCAGTGGCGTCCAGTCAAATACTGCCGGATTCTAGGTATGCAGATATGTATTTAAGGCCGTACGAATATCCGGAACAGGCTGGAGTAAAGCTGATTTCCTGCCTCCCGAAGGGCGAGGACAGATAACTGTGTCGAAACCAAGTTTTTTGGCTTCTGTCAGGCGCTTTTCGGCAAACGGCACATGGCGGACTTCGCCGGATAAGCCGACTTCACCGTACACAACGGCATTGCCTTTGAGCTGTAAGCCCTTTGCTGCTGATCCGATTGCCATACATATCGCCAGATCAGCAGCTGGTTCAGTAATCTTCATGCCGCCTACTATATTGATATAAATATCCTGATCTGATAATTGCAATTTTGTCCGACGTTCCAGCATTGCTATCAGCAAATTTAATCTGTTCAGCTCGATACCGCTGGCAGCTCGTTTGGGATAACCATAGGATGTTTTGTTGACCAGAGCCTGAACTTCAACAAGCAAAGGACGACTGCCTTCCATGGTAGCCAGAACTACCGACCCGTCGCTGATCTGGCGCTCAGCCAACAAAGCTGCTGATGGGTTAGATACCTCTCTGAGACCGTCGTCCTGCATTTCAAATATTCCCGCTTCACTTGTCGATCCGAAGCGATTTTTGATACTACGCAGTATCTTAAATCCGCCATAACGATCACCCTCCAATTGCAAAACCACATCCACTACATGCTCCAGAACTTTTGGTCCGGCAATACTTCCTTCTTTAGTCACATGCCCGACTAATAACACGGCTGTAGCCGTTTGCTTAGCGGCACTCATTAGCAAATGGGTACTATTGGTTATCTGACTGACACTACCAGCCATAGATGGCACCCCGTTTACAGTCATAGTCTGGATAGAGTCAACTATTACGACGTTATACTCTTTTTTGGCAATAGTGCCGGCAATATCTTCTGAGCTGGTACTGGTCGCCAGTTTCAGTCGGCTTACATTGGCATTCAGGCGCGACGCGCGTAGTCCGATCTGGTGTACTGATTCTTCTCCGCTAACATACAGAACTTTGGCTTTATCTGATAATAACGCAGCAATCTGCAGCATAAGGGTGCTTTTGCCGATACCGGGCTGACCGGCGACCAGTGTTACGCTGCCCGGCACAACACCGCCGCCCAGTACTGTATCTACGTCGCGAAGTCCGGTGATTAATCGTGGCAGATTATCAACTTCAGCAACTTGCGCTGCTGACACTGCTTCGATCTTCTTCCCGGCCTTAGCCGTTATACCGGTTGCTGTGACTACCGCAACTTCTTCCTGTAGAGTATTCCATTCCCCGCAGCTGGCACAGCGTCCGGCCCATGCCGCGTACATCGCCCCGCAATTAGTACATACAAACTGACTACTCTGCCTCTTTGCCATTCTAATATTCTATCACTCCTGATTATTGTTTTTGTTCGGCAGGTACGGAGTTGCTGTCTATGGCCTGTGCCAGTTCCTGTTCTGTTGTGGCTGCTGCATTGCGCTTCTCTACGATACTGTTGTATTCGATAATAATACGTTTTGCCTGCCCTACCAGATTATTGTATTGATTTACCAGACTATTAAAGCCCGGTACCATGGCATTGTATTGCTCAGTCTGCTTATTGGCCAATAGTTCATTCAGGGTTGTCCGTTGAGCTTCGACAGTCTTACCCAGGACATCTATTTGCGATTCATTTGCTTCGATCCGGGTTTTCAGCCGTGTTAACTGAGCGTCGTAATCAGCAACCTGACTCCGGAGATTCACAAACGTCTGTTCGTATTGTTCAGAGAATGCAACGACTTTTTTGCGATCAGTGAAATACCGTCCGAAGTATTGCTCCAGTTCGGGCGTTAGATCACGTATTTCTGTGCCAAGAATAGAATGCAATTCCGTAGGCACTACATTCGGATCCCTGGCCCGGTATTGTTCAACAGTTTTCGCTATACGTTCATCCTTCAGATTGGCGAAAAATTCAGCAGTTAATCTGTCGATACGTTTGCGCTCCGATCCACTAAGTCTGTCATACTCAGCATGTAATATTTCATGAGCGGCAGTTACTTCGATAATTCCTCTCAATCGGGGGTCGGTTACATCAAGCAGGAATATGCCTCTCCGCGTATCGTAACAACCAAGCACAATTGACTGCTCCTCAACGCCACACTGGCTCCTGAAAGCTGTTTTATCATCCAGCTCCGGATGATTGATATAAAATACGCGGCGCGTGGGATCCCGCATAGTTGTCTGATCGGCAAGTTGGACAATCCTGGCCGGTGGCTGGTAATTTCTGAGAGCGGCATAGTCGAATATATCCTGCTGTCGCGTAACTGCCACAATACAGAGCGATATAAATGCTGCAAGGAAAAACCAAGGTAATAGTTTTCTTTTATTCATGTTCTGATGACTATTATGCCAGAGATTTTTCTCTGCTTACATGGAAATTTAATTTTCCGGAGCGCAGGGAGACGGTAATAACATCACCTTTCTGATATGTGCCCTCTAATAATCCCCTGGATATGTGATCTTCCAGCTCATTTTCGAGTAGCCGGCGGAGGGGCCGCACACCGTTCTGAACATCATAACCCTTTTCCATAAGATTCTTTTTGGCCGCAGAATTAAGTTTAATAGCAAGGCCCTGATGCAAGAGTCTCTTTGACAGCTTATCCAGATGCAAGTCCAGAATTTTCAAAATTTCATCCCTGGTCAGAGCATGGAAGACAACCGTCTTATCGATTCGGTTCAAAAGTTCAGGACGCATCATTTTACGTAAAGATTCGAGTACTGAGGAGGCGTTACGCTCGTGTAAAGCCTCCAGATCATTCTTGTCCTTGATGCTGCGAACCGAGAATCCGAAATCGGCTTCTTTTTGTAGCTTTTCCGCCCCCAGATTACTCGTCATGATAACAATAGTGTTGCTAAAATCAATTGCTCTGCCCTTGCCATCAGTCAGGCGGCCATCTTCCAGAATCTGCAGCAGAATGTTGAAGACCTCGGGGTGGGCTTTTTCGATCTCGTCGAATAATACGAGACTATAGGGCTGACGTCGGATTTTGTCTGTCAGCTGGCCTCCATCGTCGTAACCAACATAGCCCGCCGGTGCACCCATCAGACGTGACACATTGTGATGCTCGCCGAATTCTGACATATCGATCTTGATCAAAGCATCATGACTACCGAAGAACTCACGAGCCAGTACACGAGCTAGTTCTGTCTTGCCAACCCCCGTAGGTCCCAGAAAAACAAAAGAACCAATAGGTCGTTTGTCGTCAGAAATACCACTGCGATTACGACGGATTGCCTTTGATACAGCTTCGATAGCTTCACTTTGGCCGATGACATGTCCGGACAGAATTTTCTCCAGATTTAACAGATAGCGGGCCTCGCTGCGGATAACTTTGGTTACGGGTACGCCGGTAATGCGGGCTACAACTTCTGCCACGTCATCACTGTTCAGGCTCAGCGTGCGACTATTCTGATATTTACTCTGCAATTTGATGATGTCTTTGGATAGCTGGCTGGCTTTTGTCTTGTACCTGGCTGCAGCCTCATAGTCCTCGTTCGCGGCGGCATCTTCTATACGAACCTGCAGCAGACGCAGCTCTTTCTGACTTTTACGTAGTTCCGGCGGGGTTTTGCCTTTGCCTACCCGCACATGAGCTGCAGCCTCGTCCAGAAGATCGATTGCCTTATCCGGCATAAACCGATCATTAATATACCGCCCGGCGAATCGAACAGTATCTTCGATCACTTCATCGCTGATGCGGATACTATGAAATGCTTCGTAGTGCTTTCGCAGACCTTTGAGAATACTAACTGTCTCGCTCGCTGTAGCCTCAGGAACTATTACCGGCTGGAACCGGCGTTCCAGTGCGGCATCTTTTTCGACGTATTTGGTATATTCGTTCGTCGTCGTAGCACCTATCAACTGAATTTTGCCACGGGCCAAAGCCGGTTTAAGCATATTTCCGGCGTCCATTGCACCCTCTGCTGCTCCGGCGCCGACAATCAGATGAAGTTCATCAACAAATATTATAGTATTTTTATCATTTTCCAGTTCGGCCATAACTTTCTTCAACCGTTCTTCGAACTCACCACGATATTTGGTACCGGCTATCATGCCAGCCAGATCGAGCATAATGATTCGCTTACTGATCAGACTATCCGGCACATCTTCGGCAACTATACGGGCCGCTAAACCTTCTACAATAGCCGTTTTACCCACACCAGGCTCACCGATAAGTACCGGATTACTTTTGGTCCGACGGGATAAAATAGTAATAACTCTTGCAATTTGAGCGTCACGGCCAATTACAGGATCAAGTTTGCCTGACCGGGCTTTTTCGGTCAGATCTGTACCGAAGAAATCCAAAGCAGACTTACGGGATTTTTTGCTGGTCCGGCCATGCTCCAGCGATGAACCGTTAGTTTGCTGACTGCTCAGAAACTGGTCAAGTTCGCTAACCAGAGTATTGACTTCTACGCCCATAGCCCGTAGCATTTCGGAAGCACGGGCATTTTTCTGACTGAGGATGCTGTAGAGTATATGTTCAGTACCACAATATTCCTGATTATAATCCTGAGCAATTTCGTAAGCCATCTTGAGCGTCAGCTTTGCCACCTCGCTCAGGCCCTTAGCACCGAGGGCAGCTAATGGAGTGGAGTTTATATTCAGTGCTAATTTCGCTTTTTGTAGAGTTACCCCTGCACCATCTAACAACTTGGCACCAATCGATGATTCCTGCGCCAGTACACCCAGCAACAAGTGCTCGGTACCAACGTAGGGACTACCGCTACTACGGGCTATCGCATCAGCATGACGTAAGCTGGCAAGCGCGTTTTCGGTCAGATGATTCAAAAATTCCTGAAAGTCAGGAGAAGCAGGCATCATAAACTAATAATCCTATTTATTAATACATTGTGAACTCTTAATGATCACACTATCCATAATATCATTTAGCACTCAAAGGTCAAGAGTGCCAATATTACTGATTATTGTATTTTATGGAGCCCAGCAGTATGTTAATTTTTCTGAGAAGTTTAGTGAAATGCAGCCTTAGCTCCGGAGCCAGTATTATTCAACGCTGTTCGACATGAGCCGGAATGTCAACCTCCAAACCAGGAATAGAATCGGCATCAGGTCTGCCGTCTCTTAATGCGCTTGTACAGCCATTCATAACTTCAGGGCCTGCAGCAAAGGCAATTACTACAGCTGCAAGTGTACATATTCTGCCAACGGTAGAAAAACCATCTTCTGCGTATGCCCGGAGTTGTATTTTTCTATCGTAATCAAGCATAAGATAGAACTCTGCGACATTTACTCTTCAGTAAGTAATGCCGGTGCCTGAACTCTTTCAAGTCCGGCTCTTCCGGGCGCTGAAGGAAACATAACCGATACACCTTCGTTAAGCTTGCAGGCGTGGGGATCGTCAGATTCAGGTGTGACATATTGTTCAACTCCTTCTTTCTTCATAGCGGCCTCACCTGTAGGATACCCATTTATTGGTAACTCAGCAGCTTCCAGCTTTCTGCCATCAAGTTGCGACAATGCGATAATTACCCGCGCTGGTGGCGTGGGAACTAATTTAAGCGGTGGGAATTTACCTTCTAATTGCATGCTCAGTACTATATCACATAATACTATACATTGTCAATCTAAGATTTTTTCTCGTCGCCGTGTTCTTCGATAGCTTCGAGCAGGCTGGTCTCCAGAGCTTCTTTCTTCCTGAGGCGCTGGCCACTAAGAGGCGTAGAAGTTTTGATTTCTGTGACAGCTTCCGGACCGGTATCAGGAGCTGTTTCATTCGATACAATATCAACTTCATAACCTGTTAACTTACTGGCCAGACGAACATTTTGACCACTTTTACCGATCGCAATGCTTAGCTGATCTTCCGGTACTGTTACGATGGCTTTTTTATGAACATCATCGATACTGACCTTGCTGACCTTAGTAGGACTCAGAGCACTCTCCAGAAAAGTAGCCGGATCATCGTTCCAGACAACAATGTCAATCTTTTCCTGTTCGCCTACTTCACTCATGACCGCATTGACACGTGTGCCATGGCCCCCTACAAATGTTCCGACAGGATCAACACCCTGCACAGTACTGGCAACAGCAATTTTGCTGCGCACGCCGGCCTCCCGGGCTATGGCTTTGATTGTTACTGCACCGCTCTCCATTTCCGGTACTTCAGCACGGAATAGCCATTCCATAAATTCGTTGCTGGCACGGGACACAATCAGTTGCGGCCCCCGGAAACCGCGTTCAACATCTTTCAGATATACTTTTAGACGCTGACCGGCATGATAACGTTCGCTGCTAATTTGTTCGCTAACCGGCATAATTGCTTGCGCTTTACCCAGATCAATGCGCACCAAACGACCTTCCACCCGCGCGACGATACCATTTATCACTGTTCCTATCTTATCCTGATACTCATTAAGTATAATCTCGCGCTCCGCTTCGCGGAGTCGCTGCATTATGACCTGTTTGGCAGTCTGTGCTGCTACCCGGCCGAAATTATCGGCGGTACCCTGAATCTCAACGGTTTCTCCCACAGCTGCGTTTTTACGAATGGCTTGTGCCTCAGTTAAGCTTATTTCAAAGTTAGGATCGTCGACTTTATCAACAATTTCTTTGGTGATAAATACATCGATTGCTCCGGTATTCAGATTAATACTGACTCTTACTTCTTGTTCACGTTCGCCAAAATCCTTGCGATACGCAGCAGCCAGTGCCTGCTCGACAACTTCCTGTACTGCTTCTTCCGGCAGGTTCTTTTCTTCTGCAATAGTCTTGATAACCAATCCCAGCTGTTTAATATCTAAATCCATTTTAACTCCTTTGGTTATAAAAAATCTGGTCTGCTGAATGAAAAAAGCCGACCCGCTGGCCGACTAACTGCACCCATTGTAGCCGGTTTATACATAACAAGCAAGACCCTCTCTTGTTGTGGGCCATCGGATTAGTAGCGTACAATATAGTTCTATGGGCAAAAAAGTGAAGCGACTATTTGAGCAGTTTCATCCGGAAAATTATCGGCTGGAACTGGATATTAACCGGGAATCAATGAATTTTTCCGGAACAGTTTCTATAGCCGGCAAAAAAGTTGGCCGGCCAGCTCAACGCATAACACTGCATCAAAAGGATCTCAAAATTATTTCAGCAAAAGTTAAAAAATTTTACAAAGGTGAAACAACAGAGATTCCGGTTGCACGAATAAATAATCAGAAAACTTACGATGAAGTGCGATTGCATGCAGACGAAATGATCTATCCGGGTGAATATGAACTGGAGCTTCAATTCTCCGGCAGGATAACGGAAGCAATGCATGGTATGTATCCCTGTTTTTTTGAACATGAAGAAATCAAAAAATCATTAATTGCCACTCAGTTCGAGAGCCACCATGCACGCGAAGTATTTCCTTGTATTGATGAGCCGGAAGCTAAAGCAACCTTTGACCTGATACTTATAACTCCTGCAGGTGAAACTGTGCTTTCGAATACTCCGGCCAGCAAACAAGTTACAAAAAACAATAAACAACAGACAACTTTTGAGACTACTCCTGTTATGAGTACATATCTGCTGGCGTTTGTATTCGGGGAAATGCATAGCGTAGAAGCGACAAGCGGTACAGGTGTTCTGGTTCGGAGCTGGGCAACTAAGGCACAGCCTGAATCGTTTTTGAAATATGCCAATGATGAAGCTGTCAGAATTTTGGAATTTTTTACCGGTTATTTCCAGACTGCATTTCCACTACGAAAGCTTGATCAGGTTGCTCTGCCGGATTTTGAAGTCGGCGCTATGGAAAACTGGGGACTTATTACCTACCGCGAAATTGCCTTGCTGGCAGATCCGGTAAATCGTTCTCAATCTTCTGAACAGTATGTCTCAATGGTAGTAGCTCACGAAGTAAGTCACCAATGGTTTGGTAATCTGGTTACAATGATGTGGTGGGACGATCTGTGGCTCAATGAAAGCTTCGCCAGTCTTATGGAGCATATTGCTCTTGATCATCTTCATCCTGATTGGTTCCAGTGGGAACAGTACGCTGTGCAGGATATTATTGCCAGTTCAAATCGCGATTTATACAAAGATGTTCAGTCGGTACGGGTGGAAGTAAATCATCCTGACGAAATTCACACACTATTTGACGGAGCAATTGTCTATGCCAAAGGCGGACGCCTGCTTAAAATGCTGAAAGATTATATAGGCGACAAAACATTTCGTACCGGACTCAAGAACTATTTTGCTAAACATGCTTACAAAAATACTGTCCGTGATGATCTGTGGAAAGAGCTTGCAGCCGCCAGCGGCAAAAATATTAAAGCTTTGATGGATCCATGGCTGGAGCAGTCCGGTATGCCTCAGCTGGATGTACGCCGCACTTCAGACGGATTCGTACTTGCCCAGAAGCGATTTATTCTGGACGCTGATAATGATAAAAGTATTTGGCCAATCCCGTTATTAGCAGACAAAGCACTGACTACTGAGCTTCTGGATAAGCAGTCAGCAAGGATAGATTTTCCGGACAATGATCCTGTTCTTTTTAACGCGCATGGTAGTACACATATGGTTGTTCGCTACGATGACGAACCGGGCAAAGAATACGTCGAACATGCAGTAGCCAACCGTACAGTACCTTCTGAGTCACGCATAAACATTCTGAATGACTACATATTATTAGCCAAAAAAGGCGAATTATCAATTCTGGAAGCACTGGAGATTGTCGAAGCGACAGCAAGTGAACCGCGCGAAGCTGTCTGGCAGCAAATGAGCAGAGTTATCGGCACAGTCGGAACCCTTTCTGAAGGCAACGAAGATATTGAAGCAAAACTAAAACGAACACGCTGCGATCTGGCCCGCCAGTGGTACGGGGAACTTGGATGGGATGATAAACCCGGGGACGATCCCAATACCAAAGCTCTGCGCCAGACAATGCTGGCCTTTATGCTGAGCGGCGAAGACAAAGATGCTTTGGCAGAGGCGAAGAAACGATATTATGCAGCAAAGAGTGTCGGGGATTTGCCCTCAGAGCAGCGAGGATTAATAGCCGGCGCAATGGTACGCCTGGGCGAACCCATTACTGACTCACTTCTTGAGCAACATCAGGCAACTCAGAACTCTGATCTTCAGGGATCTATCGCATCCGCACTTGCCAGCACCAAGGATCCGCTTGCAGCCAAAAAAATTATTGATATGGCACTGGGCAAAAAAGGCTTCGTCCGCCCGCAGGATATCGCCCGCTGGTATGCTTACTTTATGCGCAACCGCCATGTAAGAAAAGCCGCATGGCAATGGCTGACCAGCAGCTGGAACAGATTGGAAGAACTATATGGTGACGGCAAGTCATTCGACTACTTTATAATCTACTCAGCCGCTCCGATCACCACAAAAGTCTGGCAGCAACAATTCGAAACTTTCTTCATACCAAAGAAAGATACTATTGCACTCCAGCGCAATATAAACATAGCCATCTCAGAAATTCCCGCCCGTATTGCCTGGCGCGAACGCGAAGAACCCAAAATCAAAATATATTTCAGCAGAACTAAATAATTCAGATTTGCTCCAAAAATTCTATTTTGAAATCAGGGCCGGAGACTTCGGCGGCGGATAATACATACTCTCCGTTCCAGCGGTTCATTGATACCCAAAGGCCGGCAGCAAAGACCATTTGACGTTGCTTTGATACGGTAATATAGTCATATCCGGTTCCCTGTGCCGGATTAGCACGATATTTGACCTCCACAAAATGAACTCTTTTAGCTTTTTGTGCCACAATATCGATCTCGCACCATTTTGTTTTCCAGTTAGTATCAAGAATTTTATATCCGCGATTCTCAAGATAATCTGCAACGGCTTCTTCGGCAATACGGCCATCATCATTATGCTTCATACTACCAAAGCCCTGATGGGTTTAAAGCTCATACGATGCGATGATGTGATACCGTACTTTTCTAATGCTTCTATGTGAGCTGCTGTTCCGTAACCGACGTGCATATCGAAATTAAAATCCGGAAACTTTTTGGATAGCTCCTGCATATAAGCATCCCTGGCAACTTTCGCGACAATACTTGCCGCACAGACTGCCGGCACTAATGCATCTGCTTTGATAATTGCTTTAGCTCGTAATTCATTTGGCAAATAGTTAATAGAGCCATCGATAATAATTTCGTCATATGGTGCACGAATCAGTTCGAGTGCACGTTCGCATGCCAGTGTTGTAGCAGCGGTGAGTCCCAGCTCATCAACTTCACCCGCAGATACAAAGCCAAGACCTGTGGCTATAGCCTGCTCATTAATAATACCTGTCAAAAAGGTTCGTTTTGATTTTGTTAAAATCTTGGAATCATTTAAACCCGGTATGTGTCCATTCGCCTTTAATAAAACAGCTCCTACGACGAGCGGGCCAGCCCATGCACCCCGCCCCACTTCATCAATGCCCACAATTCCCATAGGGCTAGTATACCAGGTTAGTACGCGGGAAACCTACTTTGCATCTGTTGGCTTTTTGTCTTTGGTTTCTTTTGAAACTTCAGGTTCAGCTTTAGCTGTTTTTTTATCTTCAGTTACTTCAGCCTTCTCAGAAGGAGATGCCTTAGTTGTTGGCTGGATTGGTTCTCCGGCAGAAGCTTCGGCTTCCGGTGCTGCCTCTTCCTCGGGCGGTACAAAATTAGTAGTGTCCCGGTCGAAAGGTATGCTGGAAAGACGAGCGGATTTGCCCGTACGTTCACGCATATAAGTCAGATAATTGCGACGAACTTTACTGCGCTTTGTAACTTCGATTCTTACTACCAGCGGACTGTGTAGCAAATAAGTCTTCTCGACTCCGATACCACTCGCTATACGACGTACGGTAATAGTACTGGTGTGGCTACCCTTACGGTCCATACGAATCACCAGTCCTTCAAAGATCTGAATACGTTCTTTGCTGCCTTCACGAATTTTCTGATGGACTTTAACGGTGTCGCCACTATGCACATCGACAACATGTGACTTCTTGTATCTCGCTTCAATTTTCTCAATCACAGATTGCATCAGGGCTATAACCTCTACATTAGTTTACGATGTTCGGATAATTATATCACATCTGTTATAAAGATGAAATATATTAGCCGACGACACGGTAGATTTCTTCGATTGTCGTGTCGCCGGCTATTGCTGCCAGAATGCCGGCCTGCAACATTGTCAGCATGCCCTCTTCGACAGCTTTTTTTTCCAGCATATCGGTAGTTATCTGATTTGGTGGTAACCGAAGCATCTGCTGAATCCCCGGAGTCATTCGAAACTGCTCGCGGAGTGCCACGCGGCCTTTGTAACCGAATGGTGCATCGTCTGAACTTCCGGGATTATACAAAGTTATGTTATTAATATCCGGACGGTCCATATCAGGCGGCATGGTATCAATAATTAGCTGCAACTGTTGCTTCAGTGCGTCATCCGGTTGATACGCCTGCTTGGTATCGCTGTCCAGACGCCTTACCAGCCGCTGTGCCATAACCAGGTGCATAGCGCTGGCAAAGAGCGGATTGACACCAATAGCATCCAACATCCTCGTCAGTGCAGCGGCGGCAGACGAGGCGTGGTATGTCGATAGTACCAGATGTCCTGTCAAAGCTGCCTGCAGAGCAGTACGCGCTGTATCCTGATCGCGAATCTCACCGACCATAATTGCGTCAGGGTCCAGTCGGAGGACAGCACGCAGTTTCTCGGCAAAACCAAGCTTATTGTGATCTCCCTCAACGGGAATCTGGACAACCCCGGGTATGAAGTACTCAATCGGATCTTCCAGTGTAATAATTTTTCGCTCAATCGTATTAAGCGTATTGATAATTGAATAAAGTGTGGTCGTCTTTCCGGAGCCTGTCGGTCCAACAATAAGTACCATACCCGACGGATGCTTTATGACGTCGTCCACCGCTTCCCGTTCTTCAGGGTTCAAACCTAAACTGTCAAGGCTCAGAAATTCCAGTTCGAAGTTGAATAGCCGCATTACAACATCTAGGCCGTAGGCCGTAGGTACAGTTTCAACCCGTAAGTTAACATTCACTTCTTCGCCGGTAGCTAATTTGTAATTTTTATTAATATGTCCGGTTTGAGCATCCGGACTACCTGTACTGACATTTGCAGCAATGGCGATTGATGATAAAACCTGACGATATTTATCCTGACTTATCCCTGCTATGGGATGAAGAACCCCGTCAACACGAATTCGTATGCGCACCTGGTCCTTTTGGCACTCGAGATGTATATCTGAGCCCTTTAACTGATATGTCTGCTTAACCAGATATGCAATGATATCATCCGATAGAACATGATTAAGTGTTTCTGTCACTTTACGGAATAAATCCCCGTCGTCTGTAGCAGCTATTTTGACATCATCATATACTATCTCTTTCGGGGGGTTATAAAGGTGCATATAATCCAGGAATCCTGTGTCAGAAATAAGTGCGAAGCTAATTCTCTGGTCCAGAAATCGTCCCCGCAGACTGTCCATTGTCTGATGCGAGGTTGTATTGGTAATACCAAAGTTAATATGATGTGCATCAGCATGCAAGGCCACAATCCGCAACTTCTCCATTTCATCAATGCTCAAAAGATCTTTATAGAGAGATTTATCCCCGGCTACTGTCGTATCAAAATATGTCAGTCCCAGAATCCGTGAGCGTCTTTGGGTAGCCTGCTCTTCATTGACACGTGCGTCATGACTCATATCCATTCAGTATAACCTCTAGCATGATAATGGTAAATCTATGTTATCCTGCCGATATACTACAATGCTAATATGAATCACCTTGTTCTGATCGCCCACAATCTACGTAGTGCGCATAATGTTGGTTCACTGATGAGAACCTGCGAAGGTTTAGGTGTCGAAGAGCTTTACCTGACCGGTTATACGCCGTACCCTTCGCATAGTGTTGACCAGAGATTACCGCATATTGCACAGAAAATTACAAAACAAATCCACAAAACCGCTTTAGGCGCTGAGTCAATGTTGAAATGGCAGTATCATTCCGAAATTACAGAAGCAATACAAGAGCTAAAGAATCGGGGTTATGCTATCGCTGCTATAGAGCAGACAGGTAGTTCTGTACAGCTACCTGAATTCAGGCCACCCGAAAAACTTGCGTTAATTGTTGGCCGAGAGACAGAAGGTATCGAGACAGAAATCTTAGAATTATGCGAAACGGTCGTTGAAATTCCCATGCTGGGAAGAAAAGAATCATTTAATGTCGTACAAGCCGCAGCCATGGTACTTTACCACTGCCGTTATTTCTAAATACATCAAATAAGTTACAGACTAATTGAAAAGCTGCTTATGTGCTAATATAAACTCATAAACTTAAACTTAAAATAAATACTGTGCCAGTCAAAACAAAACGAACCCACCATCGCCCTCCCCACGACAAAAGCGGACATCGACGCAGCAAGAAATTTCTGAAAGTGTATGCTCCTTATATACCCCTGTTACTGATTCTCGGAATAGGTTTTATCGTATCATTTCAAAAAGACCTGCGAAATCAGGTTACCGGCGTACTTAGCTATGCCATAAATATGAATGACGCCGGCCTTCTTGAGTCCGCAAACAAAGAAAGAATTGCCAAAAACAAGCAGCCGCTTAGCCTGAATGCCAGACTAACGCATGCAGCTCAGAAAAAAGCAGAAGATATGGCCACCCGTAATTACTGGGCCCATAATACTCCTGATGGTCAGGAGCCTTGGGTATTCATCCATAACGCCGGATATACATATAGTCAGGCGGCAGAAAACCTTGCCTACGGATTTGCTACCAGCGAAGCAGCTACTATCGGATGGATGAATAGCCCCTCGCATCGCGCAAATCTGCTGAATGGGGATCTTAGCGAAGTAGGATTTGGTATTATGAATGTTGAAAGTTATCAGAATAACGGACCGCAGACCATAGTTGTTGCAATGTATGGTACGCCATCGGGAGCAGGCGCGGTTCTTATGCCCAATACTCCTGTCGCACAATCCCCTGCAGTGCAAACTGCCGCCGTTCCTGAACAAAAGAAAATTACTGTGGCGCAATCAGTTACAAATGGTTATGCGCCATGGATCAACCTGCTGACAGGAGCGCTGTTGGGGGGCACGATAATGTACCTGCTATCGAAACATGCATGGAATTTGAGACGGGCTATTCATAGAAGTGAGCGATTTATACTTCATCACCCTTTGCTGGACATAACTTTGCTTGCCTTATTGGCCCTAACAACTCTGCTGAGCCAGACAACCGGCATAATCCACTAATTATTTACTGATATCTAACCGACGATTCGCCAAAAATGTTTGTAATTTCTGCCAGCAGCTCACTGTGAGGCTCTACTTTATTGGGCAACTTTATTATTTGCTTCCTGTCTTCAGGTCCCACAACCAGTATTACAGGCGTTGTGCCGGGCCGGCTATCGATAGCTAATTTAAGTCTGGTCAAACCTATCTGATCATCACTACTCGGCAAACGGACATATATTCTGGTCTCTGGAGAGTTTGGTTTAGTAGTTGCAGCTTTGGTTTTTTTGCCCGATGATTTTCCCGGCGAAGGTACTTTAGGCTTTTTCCCGGTTGCCTGGTATCCGGATGCCTGATCGGCAGTCAGTTCACGGGCATCATCAACCATAACTTTTAAATCCGACCCGTTCCCGTCTTTGTCTTTGCTTGAAATCTTACCGTTTATTAATAACACTCTGTCGCGCTCCCACAGACCAAATGTTTGCTGATAGGCACCGGGGAACAGAATAAGTTCCAGCTCACCGGTCAAATCTGCAAATTTTACAAAAGCCATCTTCTGACCATTTTTTGTTGTAATCTCGCGTGTTTCCGTTATTGACCCTCCTATTCGCACGGAGCGGCCGTCCATTGTGACATTCAAATCATCTATTTGAACACATTTTTCTTCCAGAAATACCTTATACTCTTCTAACGGATGCCTGCTTAAATAAAGCCCTAACAATTCGCGCTCCCACGCTAATTGCTGACCGGATGTTACGGCATTTTTCGTTGTATCAAGCGCTAATTTAGCAATCAGATTTGCGCTGGTCCCTTCTCCTCCGAATAAATCAGTCTGGCCACTGGCCTGATCTTTCTGTACACGATTAGAGTAGGCAAGCAAAGTATCTACGTTATTAACGAGAACGCTGCGATCACCAAAGGCATCAAGAGCTCCGGATTTGATGAGACTTTCCAGCGCTTTACGGTTAACAGCTTTCGGGCTTATTTTACCCAGAAAATCTTCCAGATTGAGGAAAGAACCATCTATTTTTCTTGCCCGTAATATTTCCTGAACGGCACCTGTACCAACATTTTTAACAGCATTCATGCCAAATCTTATACGATCTTTGCCGTTTTCTCCTTTCATAACAGCAAATTCAGTAAATGACTCCGATACATCCGGCGCAAGTACATCAATTCCCATCGATCGACATTCCGCAATCTCAATAGCCAGACGATCAGTATCATCATAGTCGCTTGTCATTAGAGCCGCCATAAATGCAGCCGGATAGTGAGACTTGAGGTATGCTGTCTGGTACGCAATTAAGGCATAGCAGGATGCATGGGCTTTTGGGAAAGCGTAATCAGCGAATTTCTCTAACTCGGTCCAAAGTTTCTCTACAATTTCGGATCTTACACCGCTGGTTTTTATTGCTCCGTCAATGAATTCCTGTTTCATTTTTGCCATAACATCGCGCTTTTTCTTACCGATTGCCTTGCGAAGTGTGTCTGCCTGGCCACCTGTAAATCCGCACATATCTTTGGCAATCTGCATCACCTGCTCCTGATACACCATGATCCCGTAAGTGTTTTCAAGAGCATTTTTCATCACTGCATGTAGATACTTGATATTGCTTTTGCCGTGCTTGCGCTCAATAAAATCTTCAATCCACTGCATGGGTCCAGGCCTGTAAAGTGCATTCATGGCGATCAGATCATCAAAAACTGTTGGTTTCAGCTTTTTCAAATAACGCTTCATCCCGGCAGATTCAAGCTGGAAAACGCCAGTTGTATCGCCGCGCTGAAATAATTCATATGTTTTTTTATCATCAAGCGGAAGATTGTCGATACTGATATTATCGCCATAGACCCTATTTATAATACGAAGTGTGTTTTGAATAACGGTCAGGTTGGATAGTCCTAAAAAGTCCATTTTCAGTAGACCAATGTCCTCGATCGGACCCATGGAATACTGAGTGGCCACCACTCCTTTTTGAGCCATTTCCAGAGGCACGAATTTGACAATATCATCCGGTGCAATTACTACTCCTGCAGCATGAACACCATGGCTACGAATAGTTCCCTCCAGCTTTACTGCAAGATCAAATACTTCTTTGGCCGTAGCATTCGTTTCGTATTCGCGTTTCAGATCAACATTTTCTTTGAGAGAAGTAGCTAACAGAATATGTCGCCCCTGTACGGGTGGCGGAATCATTTTGGCTAGACGATCAGCTTCCGTATAAGGTACTTGCAGGACTCTCGCAACATCACGAACAGCATTTCGGGCTGCCATACGACCGAAAGTGACAATATTTGCAACCCGATCATAACCATATTTTTCCACGCAGTAGCGAATCACTTCATCGCGGCGCGTGTCCTGAATATCAATATCAACATCAGGCATGCTGATACGGTCCGGATTAAGAAATCGCTCAAATAACAGATCGTATTTTAGAGGATCAAGCTCAGTAATATTTAAGGCATAGGCAACAATCGAGCCCGCCGTGCTGCCACGACCAGGACCAAATACAATACCTTGATCTTTGCCCCAGTTTACAAAGTCTGACACAATTAAAAAATAACCATTGAAACCCATTCTGTTTATGACTCCAAGCTCGTATTCGGACCGTTCAGTAATTTCTTTTGTTAATTTTTTGCCGTATTTTTTTGTGAGGCCGTCGTTAACTAATGTCTGTAGATATGTTTTTTCAGACTTTCCTTTAGGTACCGGGAAGCTGGGGATCAGAATCTTGCCAAGTTCAATAGTAACTTCACAGCGATCAGCAATGACTCTCGTATTGGTAATAGCTTCCGGGTAGTCTTTGCCCCAACGGTCAATAATTTCCTGCGGATCAGCTACATGGAGCTCAAATTCTTTCAGACTCATACGTTTTTCATCTGTCAGAAATGATCCGGTTTGTACACAGAGTAAAATTTCGTGTGCCTCCTGATCCTCTTTATTCAGATAATGAGCATCGCCTGTAATAACAGTCGGAATATCCAGCTCATCGGCTAATTGGATAGCCTGACGATTAACCTCAAGCTGATCTTTCCAGTGACTGGGGTGATCAGGATGACCATGATCCTGCAGTTCAATATAGTAACGGTCATCAAATACCTTTTTGTACCATTCTGCGACACTTCTTGCCTGATTATACTGATCCGTACGAAGAGCATCACCTACTTCTCCGTTAATACATCCGGACAAAACTATCAGGCCTTTATTATACTTCTCCAGTAAATCATGATCAATTCGTGGTTTGTAATAAAATCCGTCCAGATTTGCGGTAGTGCTGAGCTGCATAAGATTCTGATAGCCCTGGTTGTTCATGGCCAGAATAATCAGGTGATAATACTGCTTATCAAGAGCAGCATCTTTATCAGTATGTTTTCTTGGAGCAACATAGGCCTCAATCCCAATTATTGGTTTGATCTTCTGGCTATTTGCCATTGTATAAAATTCGATAGCTCCGGACAAAGTACCGTGGTCAGTCATAGCCACGGCCTCCATCCCCAGTATTTTTACCTGATCAATTAAAGCCGGGATTTTGGTCAGTCCATCCAGCAAACTATACTGCGTGTGATTGTGCAGGTGCACAAAATCTGAAGCCTCCGGTTTCTGCTTTTGAATAACCATAAACCCCAATCAGTTACTACTGACATTATACATTAAATGCGTATACACAGGACTTTCCACCGGAGAAGATCAAAGAAATATAATTTATTTCCTGAGGAATTTGAAGAGTTCAGTTTTGGCTTTTTTTGCTTCTTTCAAAGCTTTCTGAAGATTTGGATCATCTGCATCACCGTCGTGCAAGGCACTAAGCAGCAATTTGGCTTTATCTTTTGCAATCTTAGCTTTTTCGGCGGCAATCTTTAATTCTGTGGATGCTTTGGTTCCGGCTTTTACTTTTTGCTGATCGGCCTTATCCAGCAGCTCAGCAAGCTCGCTATGAAGTTTTTTCAGTTGTTTTTCTCCCTCTGTCTTGGATCTGCTTGCACTCTTTGCGATACCTTTGCGCGTCTCACGGCCGCTTTTGGGAGCGGTTAATATGCCTATCAGATAGCCTGCACTGGCAGCTGCAATAGCACCAATTGTGAAGTTACTCTTTTTTGAAGCCATAATTATTTTTCCCTGTTTCTGCGAGATTTTTTATAAAATGTCTCGCTGATATTAGTCATTAATTTGAATAAAGCAATCGGGGTAGCTGATTTTTTGAAAAAATCCGTAATATACTCAGCTTTGTCGGCAACCGCTTCTGCCTGTTCAGTGATACGTTTGGCCGTATTAGCAATTTGAATTAGCTTGATAATAAGAGCAATGCTAAGCAGTAAAAAGAATGCCAGAATCACTGACAATATTATTACTAAAGCACCAAACCAGTCGCTATTCATATAAATGCCTCCTCTGCATGCATTATTATACTACTATAACGCAATCAGCCTATCAATATTTCTAAAATATTATCATGCATCTTTGACTGTTTGCTGCAAGAATGTCAGTACATCATCTTTTATGTCGTCGTGTTTTAATGCAAAATCAATGACTGTTTTGATGTATTCCAGTTTGTCACCGGTATCGTAGTATTTGCCGTTCTGAATAGTCAGTCCCCAGACTTTATGCCCGTCTCCTGCCATACGCTCTATTGCAGGCTGCATAATAAATTCGGTGCCTTGCTTAAGATTTCTGAGATCTTCGTGCAGGTATTCAAACAACTTCGGTTCGAACAAATAGCCGCTTACTGATGCGGTTTTAGAGTTTACAGCCTCGAAACTGCCGGGTTTCTCGACAATTTTATCTAATGCTACTAATCCTTCTTTAACTTCATTTCCGACAATAAAAGCATACTTTTTATAGTCTGCTTCTTTGGCCACTGTTACGCAGCTGAGGACACTGCCTCCGGCTTCTTCATAAGTACTAACGAGTTGTCCGAAGCGGCTGGGGCTGGCCTTAACGAAATCATCAGCAAAAGCAAAAATAAATGGCTCGTCCCCAATCAGGCGTTCAGCATTCAGAAGCGGCGTGGCATTGCCATAGGGACCCTTTTGCCGGATATACACAAAATTTGCCATATCCGATATTTTCCTGGTCTGCTCAAGCAATTCTGTTTTACCCGCTTGTTCAAGATTAATCCGCAGATCGGCACTCATCTGGTCAAAATGATCTTCAATAGAACGTTTATGATAACCGGTGACTATAACTATGTCTTCGATGCCGGCTTCTACAAGCTCTTCGACAATATACTGTATAATCGGTTTATCAATCAGCGGCAACATCTCTTTGGGCATAGCCTTAGTCTGTGGTAAAAATCGTGTTCCGAAGCCGGCAGCGGCGATAACAGCTTTACGCACTTTTTTCATAGTATTATTACACTCCTAGTTGTTTTTTAATGAGATTTTGGGCCATTTCCGGATTTGCCTGCCCTTTAGATTCTTTCATAACCTGGCCGACAAGGAAACCTATTGCCTTCATTTCACCGTTTTGTATGTCTTCGGCAGCTTGCGGATTATCACTGATAACCTGTCCGATAATTTTGGTAATCTGATTTTCGTCAGATACTTGCACATAGCCATTTTTTTCTGCATATTTTTCGAGTGACGCAGGCGAGCTGTTAGTAGAGATCAGCTCGAGCAACAAGGCAGTAGCTTTATTAGAGTTCAGTTTACCGTCAGCAATTAATTTATAGACCCCAGTAAAGATATTGCTACGCACTGTGTCATCGATGACTATGTCTTCGGTCGTCTCAATAAGTCCACGGCGCAGTGGTACTTCGACATTGATTATCCAGTTGGCAAATGCTTTGGCCTGTTCCTTGTTGTTCAGGTTCTCTTCAATCAGTTTCAGAAAATTCGTATTCAGTTCCAGCTGAGCATCAAGCAAAGTTTCGATAACTGCTGTTTCCAGCCCCAGCTTCTTAAGTTTGATCCTCCACTCGTGCGGCATCACAGACATCTGAGCTTGTGCGTTAGTGATCTGATCTTCACTTAGTACAATTGGCGGAATATCAGGATCAGGGAAATATCTGTAATCATGAGCTTCTTCTTTAGTACGCTGAGAAAATGTTTTTTGCTTAGCATCATCCCATCCGCGGGTTTCCTGTACAATTTCTCCGCCTTTTTCGAGAATTTCTATTTGTCGCCTGATCTCAAATTCAACAGATTTTTCGACTGAACGGAAACTATTGAGATTCTTTGTTTCGCTGCGGGTGCCGAGGACTTCTCCATCTTTACTGACGCTGACATTGACATCGAAGCGCATATTGCCATGGTACAGGCTTCCCTCTGTAACATCAGCGTACATCATCAGAAGATAAAGTTCGCGGGCATATGCTTTGGCTTCGGCGGCACTATGCAGCTCAGGCTCGCTGACAATCTCCAGTAAAGGCGTGCCTGCGCGGTTAAGGTCCACCAGACTATAGTCCTTACCCGCAGGATGCGTACTTTTGCCGGCATCTTCTTCCAGATGCGCACGTGTTACTCCAATAGTCTTAGCTTGTCCGTCAATAAATATTTCAACTTCGCCCCCGGCAATAACCGGATGATTAAACTGGCTGATTTGATAGCCTTTTGGCAGATCAGGATAAAAATAATGCTTGCGGTCAAATTTGCTGAAAATTTGCGGTTTAGTTTTAAGCGCCAGCGCGGCACGAATAGCCAGAGTGACAGTTTGTTCATTGAGGACAGGCAGTGCTCCGGGCATACCGAAACAAATATGGCTGATGAGTGTGTTCGGCGGAGCCTCACGGGCATCATTGGCAATAGCCGCAAAGAGCTTGGTCTGAGTTTTGAGCTGCACATGACACTCAATACCTATCGTCGGAATATATGTATTATTCATAGGGCTCCGAGGTCCTTTAAGCCCTGACGAAGACCCAGTAATGCACGCTTTACGTGCTGCTTACGTACAATTAGCTCCGAATCAGCCCTGAGGCGCATGCTGAGTTTATGCCCGAACCAAACCGCATCGTTATCGGTAAATTCCTTCTGAACATTTACCAGCCTTTCACCCATAGTTTTACCTTTGATACGGCGTTTTTTTAAGGCTTCGTCCAGAAGCTGATCGGCTTCTATGATTGTTTGCGTCCATTGTTGTTTATCAGGAAGCTGTGACTGCAGTTCCTGCCACTTGCTAAGAAAATACCGGGGTTTTAGCCGCCTTGGCAAACGTCGCAATAAAATAATAAATACCACAAGTCCGATCACTATTCCGACGATTAAACCAGTGATAAATTCTGCACTCATCCCGCTAGAACTTCCTTATAATCCAGTGCATCGATTATTTTTACATACCCTGCCAGCAAGTAGTTAGTTCTATCGGGACTCATTTATTCAGGCCCTCGAAAGCTTTAGAGATTCCCAGTAACTCGCGGTCCTTACCTGCCGGAGCAATAATCTGCAAGCCTACCGGCAACCCATCGCTCATACCGGCCGGTACGCTTATGGAGGCATTACCGGCCAGATTTGACCCCGGCATCAACAGGTCAGCCAGATACATCTGCAACGGATTCTTGGTTTTCTCGCCTATTTTGAACGGTGGAGTAGGTGAAACCGGCCCCAGCAAAAAATCCACCTTATCAAAAGCTATATCAAATTCTTTGATAATTTTGGTCCTGACCAACTGAGCTTTCTGATAGTAGGCATCGTAATAACCGCTGCTCAGCACGTAAGTTCCGATCATAATACGCCGCTTCGCTTCATCGCCGAAACCAATTGAACGACTCTTAGAATAACTTTCTTCCAGATTTCCGGTGTCTTTTGCCGAGAACTGATAGCGTTGTCCGTCATATCGACTCAGATTACTGCTTACTTCTGCCGGGCATAAAATGTAATACACAGCCAGACCGAGATGAGTGGAAGGCAGACTTATATCGACTATTTCTACACCCTGTGCTTTCAGCGTTTCAACTGCTGCTATGATATTGTCTTTGACACTTTGGTCAACATTCTCATCCATATATTCTTTTACGAGGCCTACCTTAAGGCCATCCAGATCTGTATTGAGGTCACAATAAGATTTTGGATCTCGCTCAATTGTTGTCCCATCCAGCTCATCTTTGCCGGACATAATATCAAGTATCAGTGCAGCATCATCAACTGTTCTGGCCAGTGGTCCGATAACATCGAGGCTGGAGGCCATTGCAACTACCCCGCTGCGGCTTACAAGTCCGTACGAGGGCTTAAGTCCCACTACTCCGCAAAATGCTGCCGGCAAACGCACAGAGCTACCTGTATCGGTGCCTATGGAAAACGGAGCGATACCGAGCGCTACAGAAGCCGCAGAACCTCCTGAACTACCGCCCGGAACACGGGTCATATCATAAGGATTTTTGGTTGTGAAGAAATCGCTGTTTTCGGTACTGCTACCATGGGCAAAGGCATCCATATTAGCTTTGGCTACGCAGATTGCGCCTTCTGCTTCCAGACGCTCAATTGCTGTTGCCTGATAGGGCGCTTCAAAACCTTTTAGCATATTGCTGGCTGCCGTAGTGTCAGCTCCGAATACCAGGAAGTTATCTTTGGCAATGAATGGCACCCCCGCCAAACGACCGGCATTTTTACCGGCTTTTATCTTCGTATCTATCTCAATTGCACGTTTGCGTGCAGAATCTTCCAGTCCTGCTATGATAGTCTGAAATTCTGTATGTTTCTTTATTCGATGCAATGATTTTTCTACCAAATCCGTTGCTTTATACTCACCACAATTCACGCGGCTGGCAATAGTTACGATTGGTTCCCACTGTTCATCACTTAACAGACTCAGATCACTCATGTAATCATTCTCTTAACTTTGATCATATTATTTTCGAGAGCCGGCACACCTTTGAGCAGATCGGCAGGCTTAGCCTGATATTCGTGTACTTCGTCCGGACGCATCACATTCGTAAGACCAGTTACCTGATCAGTCGGCTCTAAGCCCTCTACATCTACAGAATTAAGCCGTTCAACATACTCCAGAATCGAAGGCAGTTCAACAGCAAGTCTGTCCAGCTCATCGGGACTCAACTCCAGCCGGCAAAGCTGAGCCAATTTTAATACATCATCGCGCGTGATCTGACTCATATAAGCTAGTAGTATACCAGAGACGGGGGCCTAATTTAAACCGTAATTCAGGCAATTTGTTAATTACTTAAGGTATCTTCGGGATATGTCTGATCATCGTATAGACGATTATTCGGAAAATTGTCGCTGCTATATGACTCTGATTCAAAACACTGATTTCCTTTACCGTGCTTGTAAGGATCGCTGTTATCGGATTGATAGTCATCGTACGGATATGAGCTGCCGCTGAACGCTTCCAGCGGGTTTTGACTGCCTGTATCTTTTTTGGTCTTGGTATCCGTTTTAAATATTGCACATAGTTCATAGCTACCTGAAGTCTTTTTATAACTATAATCATATTTTTCGGCGCGTGATTTCTGTTGATCATTCAGCTTTATATCACTCAAATCCGAGGGTAATCTACCCCGATTATCTGATTTATAATTACTGATTTTACTCTGAATTGAGTTTAAATCGCCGCTGATAGCATCATCGATAAATGACGCGCGCTGGTCTTTAAAAGCGGTAGTCATATATATAAGTGACAATATTATAGCGATAGCAATCAGCCCGTAATGATGAGTACTGACAACCATGGGTCTGATTACCTGCTGATTACGGTAATCATGACTGTATAGCAAGGCTGTGAACACGAGAATGAGAGTACCTAGACCGTTAGCCAGCAGACTCCGCCACGGGAAAGTATTATTATCAGTAATACCAAAACTTGCAAAATACGAAATCATGTCATAAACGAAAGCAATAGAAAATCCAAGTCCCCAGAGACCAACATTTAGCAAAAAGAACCCGAGGAAACCTTTCCGCCAGCCACGATTTTTTATATCAGGCGCAGCATCTTCTACTTTATTAATACGTTTAGTGAGCACCAGTATAAGTGGAATAATAACCATCAGGGTTGCAATCATTGATATTGAGACAGTGTAGGCGAAACTTGAAAAGTATCCGTATTCATCGTTATTGTATTTCAGAATAGTATTGAGCATTGATATGACTACGCCCAGCAAAATTCCAATTGATATCAGAACAAGCGCGTACTCGACCAGATAAGCTCTGGCTTCACCTACCCATCCTGCCAGGCCAAGGCGTTTCGGGACAAAGTTATAGTTCTCGCTTTGTGCGTTATCCGATGATATTGCTGTGTCAGCGGTTCGACTTTCTGCGGGGCCATAAGGTGAGGTATCTGTCGAAGTATGCAGCTGTTGAGATGCCACAGGATGGCGTGGCGCAGCTGAGTGGAATTCCGAACTTCCGGCGCGAGGTTTGTGGGGCATGGCATCAGAACCGTTCTCTGGCCCGTCATTTTTTGGATTCATCACTAAACTCCTTATTTTAATAGGAGTATACTCTTATTGTTGTTTAAAAAGCAAATGGTTACATAATTTATCTTTAAAACTAAATTCTTAATACTAGTTCTAAATTTTGGCTTTGATTTCGTTGATAAAATCGCGAAGTTCAGCTGCCCGTTCGAACTGCAAATTGGCAGCTGCCATATCCATCTGTGATGTAAGATCACGGATCAGGTGCTTGTACTCATCCCGTGGAATCTTTTTTAAATCAAGTTTAGGCTTCTCGCTGTCCGGCAGATCAGGACGCATGCCTTTGTCAATATTTTTGGCTATACCGGCAGGCGTAATACCGTGCTTCTTATTGTGTTCTTCCTGAATTTTACGGCGGCGGTTTGTTTCATCAATTGCACGCTGCATGCTCCCGGTTACTTTATCCGCGTACATTATCACACGACCCCTTTCGTGTCTGGCAGCACGGCCAATTGTTTGAACCAGAGATTGTTCACTTCGCAGAAAGCCCTCCTTATCTGCATCCAGAATAGCTACCAAACTAACTTCCGGCAAATCCAGTCCTTCCCGGAGCAGATTGATCCCGACGACCACATCATACACGCCCAATCTCAGATCCCGCAGGATATCAGTCCGGTCCAGCGTATCAACGTCGCTATGAAGATATGCGACTTTAATACCCAGCTCTTTCAGATACTCGCTTAAATCTTCTGCCATACGCTTGGTAAGCGTCGTTACGAGTACGCGATGATGATCACTAACCGCACTGCGAATTTCGGCCATCAGGTCGTCCACCTGATGCGTAACCGGCCGGACTTCGATCTGGGGATCTACCAGGCCTGTCGGACGGATAATTTGCTGTATCGGTTCGGAACTGTGCGATAACTCATATTCTGCCGGAGTAGCACTTACATAAACGACTTTATTTATATGACGTTCGAACTCTGTAAAGGTTAACGGTCGGTTATCCAGAGCACTCGGCAAACGAAAACCGTGCTCAACCAACACTTCTTTGCGTGCGCGATCGCCGTTATACATACCCCTGACCTGCGGTATGGTCATATGACTTTCATCGATAAATAACAGATAATCATCAGGAAAATAATCCATAAGTGTTGCTGGTTGTTCGCCGGGTTCACGATTAGTCAGATAACGGCTATAGTTTTCTATACCTTTTACAAAACCTGTTTCTTCTAACATTTCCAGATCAAATTTTGTTCGCTGATTCAGCCGCTGGGCTTCCAGCAACTTACCATTGTCATTAAAATATTTTGTACGCTCTTCAAGTTCAGATTGAATTCGGCTAAGTGCCGATTTAAGCTTTCTTTCGGGTGTTACGTAGTGACTACCGGGATAAACTTTCAGATTCTTAAGCTGTTCTGCGATTTCGCCGGTCAGAGGGTCAATTTTGGTAATGCGTTCTATCACGTCGCCGAAAAATTCTATACGATACGCCATCTCCTCTCCGGCCGGAAATATATCAACCACATCGCCGCGCACCCGGAAGGTTCCGCGGTGAAAGTCTGTATCGTTTCGCTGGTACTGAATATCTGTCAGATGCCGTAATAATTTATCACGTTTTCGTGTTTCACCTGCTTTAATCTTGACCGACAGCTCATTATAATCTTCAACTGATCCTATCCCATATATACAACTGACGCTGGCTACTATCAGTACATCGCGCCTGCTCAGCAGAGACGATGTAGCAGCGTGACGCAACCGATCAATCTCCTCGTTTATCTGAGAATCTTTCTCGATATACGTATCGGATCGGGCAATATAGGCTTCCGGCTGATAATAATCAAAATAGCTGACAAAATAATGCACTGCATTGTCCGGAAAGAACTGCTTAAACTCGCTATATAGCTGGGCAGCAAGTGTCTTGTTGTGGCACATGACAAGTGTGGGTCGCTGCATATTGACGACAACATTGGCCATAGTAAATGTCTTGCCAGAGCCTGTAACTCCCAACAATGTCTGTTCTTTTACCTCGTTTCCCAGATTTTCACTGAGCGCAGCAATAGCGGCCGGCTGATCCCCGGTAGGGCTGTAGTCAGATTTTATTTTGAATTTAGCCACCCGTCTATTATAGCTGAGAAGTCGGCCCTAGATGTACACATCCTCGCGCTCATTAAGATAGACTATTGTTGCATGAAGCGTAGCATCAGGCTTACTTGCCTGTTCTACCGCCACTGTAGTCGCAGTTCCAATATCTTCTCCCACTGCTCTCAGGCTGGATAGAGCCAAAAAAGCTATCTCTGCCCGATTATTAAATAATGTATCCTGAGGCAGTCCGTTGCCTTCGCCAATTCCAACCACAGAAACCCAATTTGCAGGCAGGGAAACAACATCGGAAGGCTTATTTCGTCGTAAGCCTTTCTGTTGGGTTTTTCTATGCGACATTATATCAACTGGCATTGTGCTTTCGGTACAAAGCCTTATTAAATACTCCCCATATCCCAAGGAAGTAAGTTCAGCGGCGAGTGCATCAAGAGTCGTATACTCATCAGCACGTATAAATCTGTGGCGACCGGAATTGTACCATTTTGCCGATACAGTACCTGCAGGTACGAAGTCGCCTGTTTCTTCAACCTCTCCTCTTCGTCCTTTTGTTAAATCTCTAACCTTTTTTTCCATCTCCTTATTAAGAATGAGGTGATGATTTTTATCTGCCAGTATATCCTGTGGAGAGCTGCGCCTTGGACTACTTGCCACCTGTAAACTATCGTGGATTACCGTATTGTCTGCGGCCCATGCCATAACTCTTCTTCCGATGCCAATATGACCGTCTGTTATCAAGCGGTTGTGAGATAACCCCTGGCGAGGCTCATTACATGCTCGCAGGCTGTCAATATCATTTGCAAGCAGACGAACACCAAGTCGTGCAACTTTTGTAATAGCTTTTTCGGCCGATCTTTGATTAGACATAGATGCCTACTATGCTCTATTAATCTTATATTGTCTATCAGAACAGGGTGTCTTAATATGCTTCTAAAGAATCAAAAATTGAGCTGGCCGCCTTAGAAACTTCATCAAGCATTTTATCAGCCTCAGGATCATCAGGCCCCATCTGCGGGTAATGGAGAGCATAAAAATATTCGCCAATCACTTTGAGCATGCCATTTTTTGCTCTATAAGTATCCTGTATCCTGACATCCGTTTCGCCAATAGATCCGGACAGATCGTTTATTTTCCACCTATAGATACCCCAGGCTCCTATATACGAAGCGTGTTCTGCTTCAAGTTTAGTATCGTATTTAGTCAAAAGTTTTATCGAGCCAGCCGGAGCATAATCTTTCGGAGTGACATATTCGTAGGTTATATTTTTAAAGTCCCTGGGTACCTTGGCTTTAACGCTCCATTCTTTGATCTCGAGATATTCGTTAGTAGTGCCGTCCGATTTTTTAGACTCATCTTGCTTTGGTGAGGCTGTAGAATCGTCCACTACCGAATTTTGACGTTTTGACGAATCCCGCTGGGATATGACAACATAACTAATTGCCCCGCCGACACATCCCAAAACGAGCACGGCCAGAACAACTGCTGTAAGTGTAAAGCCTTTTTGATTATTAAATTTCATTGTTATTTCCTTGGTTAGCTATTAAGCGTAAGCATACCTGGTTTAAACATATAGATCAAGATATTGCTTGTTTTGCTCATTTAGTAGTTTTGTTATCTGCTTTATCAGATCTACTGGTTCATCACTGAACAAGACGTTCTCGCTATGACTTTCGCCGGCAGCACGCAGTATACCCATGATCTCTTCGCTGATCCCGCCAGCGCCTTGCAAAAATCCTATGGGCGTTTCCATTTCCATTGCAATTGTAAATTCATGCAAAGTACCGAGCCGTCCTCCGATACTGATTACAGCATCGCTCGAGCTAATTAGTAGTGAATCCCGGCCCACATAATGAAGACCGGTATACAGGATGCTGTCATAGGCAATGATAGGTAACCGGTATTTTCGGACATGCTCAACTTTGCTTGCAGCCGGACTGATACCAAGGCTCATTTTGCCACCAGCCTTTTTATAGCCCTCGGCGGCATAATTCGGCAGGCCTATAGTGGCTCCTGTCAGAAGAGCATGTCCGGCTTTGGCAATGGCTGCACCAGCAGTAGTAGCCAGTTCCCGCCCCTCTTCGACACTTTTGCCTTTGGCTGCTCCCGAAACGCAGATTTGATACACGCTATTCAATCGCTTTCGTTTATAGTTTTATACTTGTAATGCTTAAAATATAATATCACTGTTTTGTAGTCTTACTTCAGAATTTTACGAGCTAACGACTCCTCAGAGAGATACCGTATACGGAATTCATCCCACAGGGCTGCTTGCAAATATCCGGCTGTCCGGTCTTCATAAACCACTTTACCGGCGGCGTTTATAACGACATCGGAAATATGACAGGAAACGGGACCACCCGGTACGTGTTTGCCGGTAAAATGACTCCGCCAGAAAACAAACTCAGGTATCTTCGTGCTTAATAGTACTGAACTTGTAGGTACCACTGGATCTTCAAACTCCAGACCGGGGCCTAGTTCCGGAAACTGAGAGATCTGACTTCGGGCGGCTAATCCATGATAGACTGACCAGCTTGTCCCCAGAATTTTTTCTGAGCTTGCATATATCCCTTTTTGTAACGTATCGGCAACTTTTACTCCGAATTTAGGAAGCGTACTCAGGCTGCGAAAATATGTGCTGTACATATATCGTTCCCGTAAAGTTTCAATCAACATAGTCGCCATTAGCAATACGTCGTAATCAAATCTCTTCTCCGGCGGTACCACTACGATTGTTCCGGTCTCTCTCGCAGGCAAAATTAGTTCTTTCATGGGATAGCCGGCTTTCTTCAAAGTATTTCGTTGCCGGACAGAGAGTGTTAAAATATCAGCCTTTTCCTGATCAAAGTCGCTCACATTTAACTTTTTGTAACTACTATGCAATTTGGTAGTCCAGTCAGCCGGCTCAGTTAGCATTGACAGAGCCAGTAATTCACCCGGGTTCTGTCGCTTCAATACGGAGTCAATAGATCGGAGTCCGCAAATTTTCATCAGTTTTTTCGGCGGATGTATCTGCAAATACTGTCTTATAACGCTTGCCTTGATAGCCCAAACCGGCTGGGCGATAGACAGATTTTTAACAAATTTAATCGTCTTTTTGCACATTTCGACAGAACTGTCGATTGGAGTAATTCCGATGTGCTGTGCGAGCTTTTGATTATCCATAGCTGCGCGTTGTGCAAGGGCATAGTACAGTTCTCTGTCTGTCGTATCGGCAGGATCAAGCCCCAACATATCGTTTACTGTCCGGAGCGAGTGATTTATCTCTGTTGCTAAATGTATATCAAGGCCTTTGCGGCCGCTTAAGTTCTCCCATTCGCGCACCAAATGGCTGAAATGCGGCTCAGGAGCCTGCAAAATATCAGAAATCAAACGTGACACATCGGGCGCTTTCTCATAAAAATTTTAAAGATCAAAAAACAAATTTCAGATAAATTCCAGCTGCTTAAACTCAAATCCGAAAACAGGTGGACTTTAAAATTTGATGTTTCTATGAAGTTTGATTTTTGAAGTTTGAAGTTTGGCATCTTATATGCGTTCGGGTTTATACCACTCTGGTGCTTTCTGTAACAGTTCTGCCAGTTTTTTCTCGCTCAACAGACCGGACTGTGCGCCCACATGTTGTACGACATTCATAGAGCTTATAGGGGCCCACTGTAATGCTCCGTCTACTGTATTTCCCTTTATGATCGCTGCCACAAAAGTAGATGTAAAGGCATCACCGGCACCCGTCCGTTCTACCGGAGGAGCCGGATCAGGATAGATCGGCATTTTGAATCGGTTTTCGCCATCAGATGCATAACTGCCGTTCGGCCCGTCGCTTATTAAAACAATTTTTGGTCCCATTTCGTGCAGCCGGTTAAATAAGTCATGTAAATCATCATAGTTACCGCCAGTTACTGCGGTTGCTTCTTCGCGGTTGAAGGCCAGTAGTTCACTTCGCGCATATACGTGCTTTAACCTTTCGACACCAGCAGACATCTGGAATGTTCCCGGTTGAAAAGCTAATTTAACTTCCGGGTAATTTTCGAGCCACTCGACCAGATCATCATGAAAATCCATGGCATTCTCAGAAATCGAACTGAAGTAAATCCATTTCGGAATTTCTTTAGGTTTAAGATGCGGCCAGTGATAGTCATAGTTTTCGTGCTTGATCAGTATGGTACGTTCTTCCTTGTACCATAAAACATAGTGGTAGTTACTGGCCTTTTTCGGGTTGATGTGTACATACCTTGCGTCTACTTCGGCTTTACCCAGTGCCTGAATAATATCGCGGCCTGCGCCGTCGCTGCCAACATTTGATACCAATCCGCTCCCGAGACCCAGTTTGGCGAAATTGACCGCTGCATTGGCGGCATTACCGACTGCATGAAGTACTTCAGAATGGTCAAATGGCAATTTAGTTCCAAATGGTATCGCCAGCACAGGCCCCTTGTCAGTCTGGTGCACTTCTGCCTTGTCATCAAATAATTTAATAAACGCATCTGTTACTACATCTCCGACACTCAGTACATCAATCTGACTCATATATTCTTACCACCCACATTAGTTATTATGCTTAATTGTGCCACAAATTCAAAGGTAAACGCAACATGTTTAGCCGGAGCTTTTGCCGGCGCTGCCGAAGGCGTCGATTTTGTCCTCTACTACGCCCTGGACTGCGCCAATAACCTGATCCATTAATTTTATGACAGCAAATTCTTCAGGATTGTCTTTAAGCACCTTTTCGAGTGTATTGCGGAAAGCAACCCGCATGTCAGAGTTGATATTAACCTTGGTAACACCTATCTTTGCTGCTTCGCTATAATAATGTTCCGGGGTTCCGCTACCGCCGTGCAAACTAATATTGCAGTCGATTGCCTCACGGATCTGTTGTAGCAATTTCAGATCCAGCATTTTCGGAACCGGATATTTACCATGCAGATTGCCTATAGCTGCTGCGAAAGTATCTATACCTGTTGTTTCTGTGAATGCTCTGGCTCCTTCAGGTGTGCTGAAAGTCTTCCTGATCTCTTCATAATCAATATCTTCCTTGTGTACATTGGAACTGCCACCGAAATAATGCGGCTCGCTCTCTACCAGCGCGCCGGTAAGCCTGGCATAATCTACAACTTCGCGTGTTTTATCAATAATATCCTGATCGGATGCCTCGTGATTTGCTTGAGATATATCAATATGGATGAATTCGAAGCCGGCTTCAATCCCGGCAATAGCTGCCTCAACAGTAGGGCTGTGATCAAGATTGACATACATCTCAATACTTAGTTCAGTGCGATAATTGTCCACCATATCACGAATATTCTCTATACCAAGCGATTCTACTTCGCCGTGGCTGACTTCTACCAGTACCGGCGACTTCTTGACAACTGCCGCCCTTGCTACTGCGATAAGAGTCTCCTGGTTATCGAGGTTAAAGGCTCCGACAGCGAAATGTTCCTCACGTGCCCGTTTCATGAGCTCGCGGGCCGCAGCACTATTATCTCTCATTTGTCGAAGCGTAAGCGGCATATTATCTGTTAGTATACCTGATTCTGTTCATGCTTGTACAGAAGATATATGGTATAAAGGTAGGTATGGAAAGTAAAATGTTTAAACGCCGGCTGGCTTTGCCTCTGGCGATTGTTGCAAGTGGCATGGGCGGATCTGCATTAGCAGGAATTGACGCCCGCGATATTGTAAAAAGCGCAACTTTACTGGTCAAAAGTATAGATGATCTAATGCCGGAAGATTCATTTTGTGTGAGCGAAAATCCGGTCTCAGGAGATCCTGCCGGTGAACCCGCTACATGTAACCAGAATCAGGACTCGTCGTATATAACCGGTTAGGACTGGTTTTTGCCAAGTAAAGCGTGGGCAGCGATTTGAATGTGTTTGGCTGTGAGTCCGAAGTGATTCAGAAGCTCATCAGGATTTCCGGATTCACCAAAGTGATCGCGCATACCCATTCTCTTGAGCTTGCGCGGACATTCTTCGCTCAGCAGTTCGGCTACTGCTCCGCCCAGGCCGCCATTTATCTGTGCTTCTTCGATTGTTATCACCGCCTTAGTTTTCTCAACGCTTTTCAAAATTGTTACCGCGTCGAGTGGTTTGATCGTCGGGACATGTATTACTTCAACATCAATTCCCTGAGTATAGAGTTTCATGGCCGCTACCATGGCCTGATAGGTCATTGTACCCGTGGAAATAATCGTCAGATCGTTGCCGTGCGTATAAACATAGGCTTTACCGATCTCAAATGGTGTATCAGCAGTTGTAATTACAGGCGTGTTCTCGCGCGATAAACGAATATAATTCGGACGTTTGTCCTCAGCCATCGCCAGAGTCATCTTCTCTGCCTCGACTGCATCCCCCGGAGCCAGTACTACCATATTGGGCAGAACCCGCATCAGAGCAATATCTTCCAGCATCTGGTGGGTGGCACCGTCTTTGCCGGTATAAAGTCCTGTGTGAGCTCCAACAATCTTGACGGGTCTGTCATTCAGGCAAATTGTTGTCCTGATCTGTTCCCAGTTACGTCCAGGACTAAAGGCCGCATAGCTGGCCACAAACGGGATTTTGCCCATAGCTGCCAGACCGGAGCCTACAGTCACCAGATTCTGTTCGGCTACACCAATCTGTACGAATCGATCAGGAAATTCCTTTGCGAACAAACTGATCTTAGTCGAATCCGTTAAGTCTGCACAGGCAGCCACAACATTGATGTTGCGTTTGCCCGCTTCCAACAGTCCCCGCCCAAACCCCGCACGATTGGCATCCAAAGCAATATCTTTTGCCAAAACATCCTTAACCAAATGCAAATTATTCATATTTGATACTTTATTAGATTATCAATTGCCGCATAAAGAAAATATAACATTTGGATAATAAGTATCGAAGAAGCAAAGTATCCTAAATTGTTACTTTTTTCAGCTAGTTTTACTAGTCGCCAAACAAAAATGAAATAAACAAGCAGGATTGGTCCGGCAAAAACTAGCGCAAGAGCAATTGAAGTAGAGGCATTACTCAATCCCTGGCTCAATAACGCTACAGTCATCAAAACAATCCAAATCGGTATAGACCATAAAGCAAGTCTGTAGTGAAGTAACTTTTTGGTAGATTTTTTACTCATGTTCGCCTCGGATTTTTCCTTGTAGTGTGCGGAGGTCATGTAGAGCTTCTTTGGCTTGTTCGTGATTCGGCGGGGCACCATGCCAATGGAAATCATATTCCATGAAGTCAACGCCTTTGCCCGGGATCGTATGAGCTATGATCATGACCGGTTTTTCGACAATTGCGCGCGCCAAGGCACAGGCATCGATAATTTCTTCCATGTTATTGCCATCAATCTCCAGCACATGCCACCCAAAAGCCTGCCATTTACCCGCCAGATCTTCCAGAGGCATCACAGTTTCTGTGGGACCATCAATCTGTATGTTATTGCGATCTATAATACCGATGACATTATTGAGACGATACTTGCCTGTCAGCATGGCTGCCTCCCAGATGTTGCCCTCGTCCAGCTCGCCGTCACCCATAACAACATACACCCAGCGGTGCTGAATTTTGTCCATGCGCATCGCCAGCGCCATACCGGCAGCCTGGCTCAGTCCACAACCCAACGGACCACTGGTTGTTTCCAGTCCCGGCAATTTTGTCCGCTCCGGATGGCCCTGCAGCCTTGAGCCAAATTGCCGCAGAGTCATCAGCTCTTTTTTATCGAAGTAGCCGGCGTGCGCCATGGTTGCGTATTGCACCGGTACGCAGTGGCCATTGCTGAGCAAAAGGATGTCGCGCTGATCCCAATCCGGCTTCTTCGGATCATGTTTGAGAATATCAAAATAAAGCGCGGTAAATATATCGGTAAGGCCAAGCGGCCCGGCACTATGCCCGCTGCCGGCATGTTCCAGCATCCGGATTATATCCTTCCGGATCTCAACAGCCCTCTCCTCCAACTCAACCAAAGTATATTTTTTAGCCATTACCCTAATGATTATAACAATAAGTCAGAATTTATTATTCAGTTATGTGGGATATTTTAATTTGGATTCTTTACTATCCCATAGTTCTCTTCGACATTTTCATCTTGACACTCTTCTGATATCTGACTAGGTACTTTGTAAGTATTCGCATCCTTGCATGGTAAAGCTACTTGGCCGGCAAAAATTTTTTTCCAGCTCTCATCTTCATTTTTCCATATATGCGCGGCGCCGGTACACTCGCTAATTCCACCAGAAGCGAATTTATCTTTGTATATTTTGTTAACCGTTACGGTTAATGGTTGGCCACATACATCTGAAGCCTTTGGCACTTCTGGGACCAGACTGGCGATAAACTTCTTAAATGATTCGCTTGCACCACTTAATTTATTTACTTCAGACATTTTAGTTACTGAGACTCCTGTCGGGCTATAATCAATAAGATCTGGTCGCTTTTCTTCTTTGGAATTTTCTTCCATCTTTTGAGTTGATTGTGAGCTTAGAGTCGATTCTTTTTTATCTTTGTTGGCGTTAACTACATAGAACCCTACACCTCCGATCAGTGTCAAAGCAATTATTATTAAAACAGCCTCAATTAATGCAAAACCTTGTTCATTTTTCTTCATTTCAGGATCCTTCGGTTATATTGCTTGTGATTATAGATTTACTTTAGTGTATCCACAAGTGCATTATAAGCGGCTTGGGGATCTTTGGCTTTTTGGATGAATCCGCCGACGTTTAGGACTTCTATGCCTCCATCGGCCAATTGCTTGGCGTTTTGGTCGTTGATACCGCCATCCCAGCCGATTTCTACATCCGGATGATGCTCCTTGGCCTCCCAGGCCTTCGCCAACTGATCCAGATCGGCTTTACCTCCGAAGTGGCCTAAATGACCTCCAAAAATTAAAAGATGATCAAAACTATTCAGAATCTGTTCTACGTTGCCAATCGGTGTTTCCGGCAGGACGCAAAGCCCGGCCAATATACCCTCTTTGTGCAGCTCTGCCGCCATATGCATATGGTGTACATCTGCCTCGGCATGAATTATCACCATGTGCGGTTTCAGTTGGAGTAACGTCTTCAAATGATCCATCGGTCTTTTATACATCAGATGCAGATCAGCTTTCACGCTATGAGGCCACCAAAGCTGCTCCAGATCAATCGACCTGGCATCTACAAATTCCCCGTCCATAAAATCAAACTGTATCCGCTTTGCAAAGCTAACACGCTTGAGCTGAACAGCAAATTCATGCTTATCCTTAGCCAAAATCGTAGGGCATACAACGCTCATAACTGATCAATTTTATTTACACGACGGGTGTGGCGTTCCGCTTCGCTGTACGGTGTTTTCAACCAGATTGTTACGGCTTTTTCAACCATAGTCTGGTCCAGAAATCGTCCGGCCAGACTAAGCATGTTGGCATGGTTATGCTGCCGGTTCAGACGTAAAATTTCAAATTTATCTTCAGTAGTATTACCGTCTGCATCAATCGCGCCGGAGGCTGTGGCAGGTCCGTAGAATACTCCGCACCTGACACCTGCGATACGATTTGCCATTATTGCTTCGCCCTGGCCGCTGCCCCCGAATATTATTCCTGCTTCGCACTCATTATTTGCCACAGCCTGTGCTGCAGGAAATATAAAATCGGGATAATCATCCTCAGCATCGAAAGTCTGAGGTCCGAAATTAATACAATCGTGTCCCTGCGCCGTCAAAAATTCCTGCAATTGTTGTAGCTGCTGAAAGCCGGCATGGTCAGTACTGAGGGCTATTTTCATGAATAGCTTAATTATATAGGACTTTCAGGATTTATGGAGTGATTTGCCTACGTCAGCCACTACTTCTACAAGTCGGTTCGAGTAGCCCCATTCATTGTCGTACCACACGACTACCTTTGCCAGATTACCTGCTACCACATTGGTGAGCAGCAAATCTACAATGCCGGAATGACTGTTACCTATATAGTCGCTACTTACCAATGGTACGTCGCTGATATCGAGAATTCCCTGATAAAAAGGCTCTTTTGAAGCTTTTTTTAAAATGTCATTGATTTCATCGACAGAAGTATCACGTTTGAATACTATCGTCACATCACTAAGTGACACAACTGGAGTGGGAACACGAATGCTCATGCCGTCAAATTTGCCCTTGAGCTGAGGAACGGTCAATCCTACAGCAATTGCTGCACCAGTGGTAGTCGGGACAATATTTTCGGCAGCATTTCTGCCCTCGCGCAGATCTTTGGAAGGAGCATCCTGCAACACCTGAGAGGCAGTGTAGCTATGGATTGTGGTCAACATAGCCTTTTCGATACCAATTGCTTCGTCCAGAATCGACATAACTGCAGCAATGGAGTTGGTAGTACAGCTGGCATTACTGATAATATCCGTGGCGCCCTCCAGCTTTTCTTCGTTGGCACCGAGCACTATCGTATCAACGCCCTCACTCTTGCTGGGACCGGAGATAACCACCTTTTTGGCGCCGGCTTTCAGGTGCAGGGCAGCATCTTCCTGCTTGGTGAAGCGACCGGTAGATTCTATAACCACATCGATCTTGTGTTCGCCCCATGGCAACGCGGCAGGATCTTTTTCAGCACAAACCAGAATTTTCTTACCATCGACGCTAATGCTTGTGTCATCATGAGTAACTTCGTGTCCATATACGCCGTAATTGCTGTCATGCTTCAGCAGATGTGCCAGAGTTTTAGTATCAGTCAGATCATTTATCGCTACAATTTCCAGATCAGACCTGTCAAAAGCAATTTTGAAGGCATTCCGTCCGATTCGCCCGAATCCATTAATCGCTACCCGTGTTTTCATGTACCACCCCTTTTAATTATTTGCGAATAAAGCTGGTTATAGTATTACAACAATCACCTGTCGATACAAGCTTATGCTTTGTAGCGTTCTATACACTCCCGGATTATTTCTTTGGCAGCCTCAATATCGTCCCAACCCAGAACTTTGGTACTGCCAGGTTTTTTGAGATCTTTGTAGTGGTTAAAGTGATGCTCAATTTTTTGTTTCCATGAGCCATGCAGATCATCCAATGAGTTAATCTCGTCTCCGGTGTTACGATCATCAACCGGAGCACAAATAATCTTGTGATCCATCTCACCCTCATCTTCAAAATTAAGTATGCCGATAATTTTTGATTTGAGATATACTCCTGTTGGAACCGGCTCATTGGTCAGAACAAGTGTATCCAGCTCATCGCCGTCGCCGTCCAGAGTCTGAGGAATAAATCCGTAATTTGCAGGCTTGGCAAAAATACTTGGCTCTACACGGTCCAGCTCAAAACATGCCAGTTCGCGGTTCCACTCAATCTTGAGCGTCGACCATTTCGGAATTTCAATAATCGTATTGATAACTCCGTTGTCTACTTCCCCTGCTGTTAATATCTTATTAAAATCAGGCATACGTATATTCTCCCCTTAGACTATTTGATTCCTTATCTTATATACTATAACAAATGATTATAATTGCGCATCGTTGTGCTGCCGGTTTAGCACCTGAAAATAGTTTGCTTGGCATAGAAAAAGCCATAGCGGCCGGCGCCGATTATGTAGAATGTGATGTATGGGCAACCAAAGATGGGGCTTTGGTTCTCTGCCACGACGATACTCTGCTCAGGATCAGCGGCAATCCCACCAGAATTAATGAAATAAGTCTCAAACATATTCACACTACCATTACCTACGGTGGCCAGCCTATACCTACGCTAAGTGAAGCACTGGAAAGCGCAAATAAAACTCCCCTGATTATTGAGGGCAAGGGGAATGGCTGGGCAGAGTCTCTGGCGAAAATACTCATGAAACATAAAGGCCCGGAACCAAAAGTTATTTCATATAATCATCGTGAACTTCTGGCTTTTAGCGATTTGATGCCGGATATAGAAGTGTATGCGAACGAGGATCACAGACCAATTGAAGCCATACATATGGCAAAAAGGCTAAGGCTACATGGTCTGAGTTTCGCATCTACAATATATGCTCCATGGGTATACTGGCTGGCACGACGGGCTGGCCTCAAACTTATAACCTCCCCCATGAACCGGACATGGATAGTTAAGTTCTTTCATGCTTTTTATCCGCAGGCGATGATTACTACTGATTATCCAAACCGATTCAGGCACCGTAAAAAATCTTAAACTTCAGTTCTGTAAATCCACAAATTAAGCATCCCCCAGACGGTAACAATGGCCGCTATAAGATACTGCTGAGACAAGAACACATCAACAAAATAACACAGTGCTGCGGCCGAAATGGATAATCCTGCAGCAATGTAGTACCAGAAACCAGGCCGGTCAACAAGTCCATTCCACACAAATCCGACCGCTTGTACGAGCAGCCAGAAGATACCCAGATATCCAACCAGTTGAGAAATTATGTCCAGTCGTACTGTGACGATACTTACTGCAATCCCTACAGATACAGGTATAAGCCAGGCCAGGAATATGCGCTTCATTTGAACTACTCTCAGAGGCATAATTTTATACATATATCCCAGGCCAATTGTCGATAAGATAAACCATACAAAGTTGATATTCTTGTCCTGATAATAGTGTGTAGCGATATAACCAACAGCCGTTAGTGCTGCCCAAAGCAGATATACCTTTGCCCGTGAATCCTGCCACAAATCTCTGAAATTAACTGTATCATCCATTATATTTCTCCCGATAATAATGTTATTATACTATAGTTCATATTATTAAGTACTTAAACATTAGCATATTATGAAAGTCCTGTTTGATCATTCTGAAGAAATAGCCGGATCTATCCGTACATTCTGGTTCAGACCTGAAAAACCGGTACGCTATACGGCCGGCCAGTTTATTGAGCTCCGTATCCCTCACGACCACAAAGATAATCGCGGCGACAAACGCTGGTTCACGCTCTCCAGCTCGCCAATCGATGAGCTGCTTTCGATTACTACCAAATTTGCTGCTGAGAACGGTAGCTCTTTTAAGCAAGCACTGGCAAGCCTGGAAGCCGGTACTGAACTCAATATGGCAAGCCCGATGGGTGATTTTGTCCTGCCCAAAGATGGTTCCATTCCACTAACATTTGTTGCGGGCGGCATAGGTTGCACACCGTACCACAGCATGGTCAAATACCTAAAAGATAGTAGTGAATTCCGGACTATAACGGTTATATACGCGGCCAATAGCCAGGATGATATTGCTTTTATAGAAACATTTAGGGATCTTGGCAAACACTTCGTACGTGTCGTTGGTGAACGCCTGAGTGCTGACAAGATTTTGGAACTCAGCGGCAACCGCGAAGACCAATACATCTACCTGTCTGGCCCTGAACCAATGGTGGAAGCTTTGGACAAAGACCTAAAAAGCCAAGGATTCAACAAGAAATATATCCGGACAGACTTCTTCCCCGGCTACGACGAAATCTAAAGCCGAGAAGCGCCAGCCGGTGAAAACACGAATTCTGCATCAGATTGCTGAGTATAAACACCCGGATCTTCAAAGCTTATTAACGCACAGCCAGTGTCACCAATCGGCATGGCTGTTGCGAGAGAGCGACGACCGTCGCCTTTTGTTACTTCGCAAGAGTCCAGATCATCAGTCGAGCAAAATAGTGACATTGCTTCCAGCATTATCAAATTAGTCCTAAAGCAGCATTGTGCTCTTTGACTATGAGATAATATAGAACATTTAGTCGCTTGCCGTTTTTTGGGTTATAGTTTTTGTCGGCACAAAAATGGAACATTTTGCTACTTGGTTACAAGAAGATGTGTTTGGTTCTCAACCAGTAGAGTATAAAAAATTTATCTGGTAATCTTGTAGTCTTTACCTTCTGTATATACCACCACAAGGATATTTATTTTCGGATTGTAGTGATCGTGAAAATAAAATGACCCTTCCTCGTTCAGACTCACTTCCCAGGCCTCATCTCCTTTAAAGTCTCCCGATTGGAATTTTTTATTATCGTGCTCGTGTGCATCACCACCTTTGCCAAGACTTAGGCTATGAGTTTTACCATCCGCACTATTGAACCTTATAGTTGAGCCCGTTTTAGCCGTAAGCGTATCGGGCTGGGCTCCTGTTTCGGTAAGACTTACGCAGGCACTTACCTCGCATATAGCAGCTGATTCCCGATTAACTACTGGTTTATCCTGCCGAATACTGAGAGCAAATACAGAGGCAAATCCAACCAGACCGAAAACTATAGCAATTAAAATCGGTTGCTTTAAAAAATTTGTTGATGCTTTGGATTTTTTCACTCAACAACCTCGACAGCCGCTTTCATATACGGATGTGGCGAGCAGTTGTAAGAGTAGATTCCAGCCTTATTGAACGTGAAGCTATAGGACTCGCCTTTTGCCAGCAGTTCGCTACCCGTAAAATCAGGACTTTCGACGTCTGGCGTAATGTCATGCTTGGCTTTGTCCTGGTTGGTCCAAGTAACTTTGGTACCTTTTTTGACGGTTATTTTCTTTTGGGTGAAGTCAAAGTTCTTAATTTCAACCTGGTCTGTCTGTTCGGCTTTTGCAGCGCCCCCGGATTCCTTGTGGTTGCCGTTTGCCGCGTCTTCCCCTTCGTGCGTAGAGGACTTGCTCGTGTTTGTCGCACTGCCAGAGGAGCTCTTTGAGTTATCCTTATTGTTCATAAATACTAAGCCGCCTATCAAAACAACTGCGATTAAACCTACTCCGATACCTAAGATATTTTTTGACATATTAGCTACTCCCATTTACCAGTTATTGTTACTCGTATACTCTTTAGTATAGCAGTTGGGGTTAATCGTTTATAAAGGTCAAGAGGAGCGCCGTAATATGAACGCTCCTCTGACTGTTTGCCCAATATATTTTAGAACTAGTCTTTAAATTTATCAGGGCTTTGCTTAACGATGGCACCGGCCAAAGTATCTGCAATTTTGCCTGTGATTTGATCACGAGCTTCCTGCTGTGCTGCGTAGCTGGCAGCGTAGTCGCCTGCACCGTGCTTATCAACAGCGTTTTTTAGTAAGCCAACGTGTTCAGTGACCAGACTGGCAACTGCTGCCTTAGGAAGACCTGTGGCTCCACCAAGCAAGTCAGAAATAGCTTCTACGTATCCGTTGAGATCAGATACTGCTTTGTCCATTCCTGCTTTGTCGCCACCCTTAGCAGCTACAGTGTAATTAACAAAAAAGGTAATGTGACTGCGCCAGATTTCCAAGAACCTAGCTTCTGCTTCCGGACCATAGACACTGCCAACAGCCTTTGAAAGGGCTACGGAATTATTGTCTAGAGCTTGTCCAGCTGCTGGGAACATTGGGCTGCCGTCAAAGCCGGCACGTGTTGCTGCTGATGCCAGATCAACGTGCTGTGCTTCAAGACTGTTTAATGCTACCCGTAGATTAGCTGCTTTTGTGTCTGTTACTGGAGACTGGCTAGACGTGTTGGTTTTCGTGCCACCGTTAGAACCTTTATCTTCATTTCCACTGCCGAGCGCGAAGCCCGCGCCGCCGCCGATAAGTAATGCCACAATGGCTACTATCATGGCTGTTGATTTTGCTGAACTTTCCATACTTATTTCTCCTTATTTACCTAACTTAACTTTAACACTAATTAGTATAAATAATTCATTTCATAAAGTAAAGTATATTATTATAAATTGCATATACTACAACGATTTTCAGATGTTATTCAGTTTGAAAGAAAATTTCGCAGGACTTATTTTACTCCCAATTGCTCAACGGTTTGCAAATACGTTGCCAGCTGTTCACGTGGAATGTCGCTTAGCCACTTTCTCAACGCCTTTCTCATACTAATTTCAATTTTTTCAAGCAGTTTGCTTCCTTTGCGAGTTATCTGCACATACCGAGTCCGGCGGTCTTTTTGGGAAATTTTTTGTGTTATTAAAGAAGCTTCATTCATGGTGGTAACAAGTGCAGTTACTTGGCTCAGACGAATATCAAGCAAGCCTGCCAGCTCTCCCATAGTATGGCCGTGAGTTGACTTAGACGGCTGCTCGACGCTGGCTAGCAGCAGCCACTCCATACGGGTAAGTTTGAACGATTCAAGGTGTGAAGATACTAAATATTTTAAAACCCGCTCCGCTTTGGAGTGAAGCAGGCAAGCTTGGTACATAGTTACTCTGGATAGATCCATGCAAACAGTATATCAAATTAGTTCAGTTCGTAAAATAATATTATGATAAATAGATTTTAATTGCTCAATTACGTTCGAGGTCTTCCAGATATTTGCGCATCATGAGAGCCGCTGTTGCTCCCTCACCCACTGCGCTGGCTATCTGCATTGTTGCCCCGGATCTGACATCTCCGGCAGCAAATATGCCAGGCACTGCCGTCTGAAGTGCAATGTCAGTTTTGATAAGTCCCAGCTCATCAAATTCCACACCGCTGCCAGTCAGAAATTCAGTATTTGGTTTGAGGCCGATAAAGATAAATACGCCGTCAGTTTCGATATCTACAGATTCTTTACCATTTAAGGTGCCGGCTACACTTGTTACCTTATTGTCAGTCGCCTTTACTTCATCGGTGGTTGTATTGTAATGAACCGAGATTTTATCAGCGTGTTTGATAAGTTCTTTCTGCAGAACATCAGATGCGCGCATCTTCGGTCCACGTACCAGCATGTCAATATGACTCGCATATCTGGTCAGAAATAATGCTTCCTGGGCTGCAGAGTTACCGCCGCCAACCACTACAAGACGTTTATCACGATAAAATGCGCCATCGCAGGTAGCACAGAAATGTACTCCCCGGCCATAATATTCGTTTTCGCCGGGGATTCCCAGCTTTTTGTAATCACTGCCCGTCGCAATCAGCACAGCCCGGGCTAGCATGGGTCCGCTGGATGTCTCGAGATTAATCAATCCGTCCTTAACACGCTTTAAGCTCATGACTTCTCCCAACTCAATGATCGCACCGAATCGTTCTGCCTGCATACGTAATTTATCACCGAGTTCCATTCCGGCTACTCCATCCGGAAAACCCGGATAATTATCAACCCAGTCAGTTATAGAAGCCAGTCCCCCGATTACGCCCTTTTCGAATAGCAATGTCTCAATATCTTCTCGTGTGGTATAGACTGCCGCAGCCAAAGCCGTTGGCCCGGCACCCACCATAATAACTTCATGGACTTTGTTCTCAGTCATATATAGACCTTAGGAGACGGCGGGAGCAAGTTTAGCCAGATTATAACCTACGATAACTTCTTTTGTGTCATCATGTTTCGTAACAACTGTTACCGGCACTGCCAACTGGCCGGTCAGTTCAAAGGCTTCCTTCTGTCGTTCCGGATGTACGTCCAGATTGACTTCTTCGTATGTCATATCTTTGGATTGCAACCAGCGCTTCACCATCACGCAGTAGGCACAGGTATTGGTAGTAAAGATTGTTATATTTTTGACCATTATCACTCCTTTGATAGTATTTTGTAAAATGTCTTATTAGTATATATGGTGTTCTACCGCGAAGCAATAGCGCTATATGTTGTGTTTACTGCTCGATTTTGACAAGTTCAATATCAAATACGAGGGGTTCGTTCGGCCCGATAGGTGGCTTGCCTGAGTCACCATAAGCAAGGGCAGCAGGGATGATCAGACGCCGTTTACCACCTTCTTTCATTCCGGGGACTCCTTGTTGCCATCCCTGTATAACATTGGCAAGTGGAAAAGTAGCAGGCTGACCGCCATCAAGTGAGCTTTCAAAAATTGTGCCGTCTTTGACGAGAGCACCCGTGTAATGAGCGGTAACCGTAGATTCTGCCTTTGCTTCGACGCCCGTACCCGGTGTCAGGTCGATTATCTGCAATGAGTCAACCTTGTCAATCGGCGTAAAGCCTGTTAGTTTTGTACCTTTCAATGCACCCTCCTTCTTAGTTTCCGGATCCTTATTTGCTTGTTGCTGCCTGAGTTGTTCTTCCAGTTGCTTCTGCGCGTCAGCTGCTGAATTTGTCTGCGACTTCTTATCCTTGTTGGCAACCATGTCATAAATCACCAATCCGGTCAGACTAAGCGATGATACAAAAAATGCCGCGACTATAAATAAAATAATAATTCTTTGACCGTGCTTATTCGCACTCATTATGTGAACCTCTCGCTTTAATTTTCTTCCTGCTTATTGTACAGCAAAAATAAGGGCTTGTCCCGCGGGATTACCAGCCACCGCCACCGCCTCCGCCACCGCCTCCGCCGGAAGAACCGCCGCTACCACTAAAGCCACTTCCTCCGCTGCTGCCCGGTGCAGTAAATGCCGTGTTAACCGCAGAGCCCACACCGCTCCCCAGACTGCTTGTCAGAGAATATGCGCTAAATGTAGTCCAGTTGCCGCTATACCAGTCAGGCGGTGAAGTATACAGTTCTTCGAATTGTTTTGACCACTTTTTCTCTACGCCAAGAACCATAGCATATGGAAGTAATTTTTCGAATAGTTCAACCGTTCTGACAGGCTCACCGGCATTTGCGGCATATCTGGCATCCGGACCCTGCATCATTTCCAACCGGTCTTTTTGGGCGGTTCCCAGATACAACTTCAAGCCCTGTATATGTTCCTTAGCAGCTACTCCTTTCAATGTTCGGGCATCGAGGGATAATAAGAAAGGTAGTGCGATAAGTCCGCCAATCAAACAACCTATAGCAGTGATTATCTGCACTGAAGTATCCTGTGCCAGAACAAATATTACCACTATAAAAACAGCCGTAATAAACATCCACCATTTTTTACGCGTCCAGATCTTTAAAGTGAAAGGACCGCGGCGAAAGTATTCCTGATCTTTCAGCTGGTCTTTAATGTCTTTTTTTATGGAAGTTGCTGTATTATAGAGCTTATTTTTACTTTTTGAGATATCAGCTTCAGAGCCCACGTGCAGACTATTAAATAGAGCTGTCAGTAATTTTTTTTCTTCTGCGTCAAGAGCTGCAAAGTCAGGATTTATGAGTTTGAGCTTATACTCCAGCTTATCTTTGCCGATCAGTTTATTTTTCTTTGTTTCGATTATTTCTATGTAGCCTCTGACGGCCAGATCAATAATAGTCGCCGTAATGTCACGGTTATCAACCTTGAAATCAGTCAGTGCCCCGACTGCCATTGGCTTGAGATTATCGGGAGCCTCAAACTGAGGCACAATAATTCCTCTGCCTTTCGCGTCCCGTCCTGATCGTCGCCAAAGCAGTGCACTTCCTCCCCCCAATCCCAGGACAGGCAGTACCAGACCAACAATGTGCTTCCAATATTCTCCGAATGTATCGGCCACTGCATGTGGACGAAAGTATCCTTTTTCAAACCCGGCAACAAAAGTCAGTGTCTGATTAGATGACAGGGGCATAGTTGTTTTTGCTTCAATAATGTTTTTTTGGTATGTTATGCTGCAATCCTTCGAGGTACTGCCATATGATCCGGTGTAGCAAAGAGGTATTCCATACTGCCTTAACCCCTCCGGTAAACGAAGTCTTACAATCACTTCCGTAAACGGCTGCTTCCACTGGTCTCCGTTAACATCCCAATACAGTTCGTCATACCCATCATAGAACCCGATTACATTATTGACTGTATAATTAATAGTGTACTGCTGAAAACCTGTAACGGTGCGGTCAGGGTCGCCGATTTTTATAACAATGTTGCCATTAGAATCATATGTCGTTTTCGGTGTAGGGGCACTGGTGTCGGAAGAAATACCATCAATACGCAACTGCAATGGGTGCCCTTTGTAACTGCCTGGAATAGCTCTGAGGATTCCGTGGTTCTGATCAGTAAAGGTTACACTTATTTTCTCGCTTACTTTGAGTGTTCCCTGCGGGTCAGTTCTGCTTAGTGTATAGTCAGCTTCAAACTTATCGATTGTAAAATCATTGACATCGGCACGAGCGGGCGTGACAGGGATAAACATCGCAGATAAGATTATAGCTGCAGCTAAAATGACTTTTTTCATACACGATTCGCGCCGACGGAAGACTGCAGGACCGCGGTGACTTTATCCAGAATGTCAGAAAGGACCGCATCAGTCAGAGTCCGGACCTTGCTTGTGAGCGTAACACGGTAAGTAATTCGTTTTTGATCCTTCAAAACATCCGATGCGTAAATATCGATTGGTTCCCATTCCACTACTTCCTGGTCGCCAAGGTTACTGGTTAAAACAGCGTCAAATTCGTGAGCTAGTTTTGCATAACTCATGTTTGCCGGAACCTGCAAACATATATCCTGACTTACGCCGGGGAATCTGGAAAGTGTCTGATAAATTGGCTGCAAAAAAAACTTTTGTACAGCAGATATGAATACTTCAAAACCTGCGGAATTAACAGGCAGCTTGAGTTTCCGTGATAAATCGCGCCTGAATTCACCGACGATACCTACCGGCATATTGCCGTTCCATATCAGCGCACTACGCTCAGTATCATAAGGAGCGATCATTTGCATTAAAGCCGGAAAATCATTTAAAAGTTTCTCGTCGAACGGTATAGTCTCCATGCAGGCAATCTGCATCAGGTATGCTTTGGCCTGATAATAAGCACTGCTCTTTTTGTCAACTTTGACATCAGCCGCATAAACAAAAGCCAGCCGTTCAAATTCACGAGGTAAGCCTTCGTCATCAACCACGGCCTTAATATGGGTTTTACCCATCTCGAACAGTCCGAACTCTGCGTATCCGGCCTTAATATTTATATGTACCTTATCAAGTAAACCGGGCGTAAGACTCATCCGGTAATATTGCAAATCCGGGCTGAGTGCATTAATAATTTTGTATGCCAGATCTCGGTCCTGCCCAACCTTATCCAGCAGATTACCATGCACAAAACTGTAATTCAGTACTTCGTTTGCGCCCAGTGCCGCCAGTTTTGAGCGAAGTTGCTGTTTGAATCTAAGCAGAGTATCCTGTCCGACCGGTACAATGTTCCTTTTTGGCAGATCCAGGGATAAATGATCATAGCCATACAACCGGCCAACTTCTTCGACAATATCCTCAGAAATTTCAATGTCCGTCCGCCAGAATGGAGGCAGGGCTGTAACGCTGAGTCCGTTGCGTTCAATTTCAAATTCAACATTCATTAGTAATTCTGATACATTCCCCGCGTCAAGGTTTAGCCCCAGCCTGTTATTGATAAAGTCTGTTCCTGTTCTGATTTCTGAAGTTGGGGGAAGGTTTCCTTTTACGTCATAGATACTTCGGGCCGGCGTTCCGCCTGTCTCACATACAATATGATTTATAGCGCAAGCAAGCACACTTTCGTTTTGATGCGGACTCTGACCTTTAGTAAAGCGTGTAACCGCGTCAGTGAATAATCCGTGAGTCATTGATGTACGCCGGATAGAATACATATCGAAGTTAGCGCATTCCAGGATGATATTGGTCGTATTATCATCGACTTCTGTGTCCGCACCTCCCATAACGCCGCCAACGCCTATCAATTCTTTGTCAGTGGCAATCATTATAGCTTCAGGGCGTGGTTCAAGTTCTTTGCCATTAAGAAGTTTGATTTTTTCGCCGGATTTCGGGTAGCGAATGACAATTGTCGCCTCACCACTACTGCGGGCTTTAACTTTGTCATAATCATAAGCGTGTAATGGCTGGCCGGTAAGGTGCATCATATAATTGGTGGCATCTACAATGTTGCTTATCGGCTTCATACCGATTTTGGTCAGATAAATCTGCAACCATAGCGGACCTGGCCCGACAGTAACATTCTGCACGACCTGCGCCACGAAACGCGGAACCAGTTCCGGTAACTCATTCCGTATAGTTAATAAATCTTTGTCGTCACCATGTTCGCCCGTTGTCTTTCCGCTTTTGTACCAGTACGGCGATTCAAATGATTTTTGTTGTATACCGGCAATTTCCCGGGCTATGCCAAGTGTCCCGAACAGATCCGGCCGGTGCGTAAACATCTTGTTCTCAATATCAATAATATAGTCATCAAGGCCATACAGTTTGGCAAAGTTATCACCCGGATTAATCGATTGGCTGATTTTATGATGCTTCAGAGCATCTTTATGAGCAAATTCATTTTCCGGTGTTCTTCCAATAAATTCTTCCAGCCCGATTTCTAAAATGCCGGAGTGATCATCGCTGAGACCCAGCTCGGCGGAACTGGCAAGCATGCCATTACTCATTTGTCCGCGAATGTCACGGGCCTCCAGCACCAACGGATCTTTATCATATGTTGCAGGCACAGTTACGCCGGGCGGAAGCCACGCAACCAATATGCCTTCAGCAACGTTTGGCGCTCCGCAAACAACCTGAACATAACCGTTTTCGTCTCTACTGACATCAGGCGTATTACCACCATCGTCAATAGTACAGGTCTGAAGCTTATCTGCATCATGGTGTTTCCGGCAGGAGATTACCCTGGCAACAACAATTCCCTGATACTTTTTACCAATATCAGTGACTCTATCAACACCCCCCAGCTGCGCGCCAATTTTCCGGACCAGCTCGTCAACAGACAAATCAATGTTCGTATACTTCTTCAGCTCATTAACGCTAACCTTCATTTGAATTGCCTCAGGAAATCCAGCTTGGCACTATGAAAATGCCGGACATCTTCGATACCGTTCTTAACCATGACCATTCGCTCTATGCCACCGCCCCATGCGAAGCCGGTATAAATTTCCGGATCAATCTCAGCCGTTTTCAGCACATTAGGATGTATCATCCCGCAGCCAAGCAGTTCTATCCAGCCGGTTTGACTACAGATATTGCAGCCTTTTTGGTTGCAGAACACGCACTCGGCAGCAAATTCAAAGCTTGGTTCAGTGAAAGGAAAATAGAACGGTTGCGTCATAACCTTAAGCTCACGCCCAAAATATTCCTGAAAAAATGTTTTGAGCGTTGCGATCAACATACCGGCATGAACGCCTTTATCAACATATACGCCCTCCAGCTGATAAAAGGTGTGCTCATGCCGCGCGTCAAGGTCTTCATTGCGAAATACCCGGCCAGGAATTACATACGCAATCGGCTGATCTTTATCTAACAACTGTTTATTGGCCGTCAAAATCCGGTTCTGCATAGTACTGGTGTGAGCGGGTGCAATCAGTCCCTCTTCGGTCATAAATGTATCATAGTCATCGCGCGCCGGGTGATCTTCAGGAAAGTTCAGGCTGGTAAACATATGCCAGTCGTCATCAATCTGCCGTGATTCAGTGGCCGCGAAGCCCATGCGTGCATAAATATCCAACACGTTCGCAAGTTCATTCATTAACGGATGCACGCTTCCCTGAGATCCCAACAATAGTTCCGGCTTGCCGGAATTGGCATCCCACGGTGCAGTTACATCAATGGGTTTAGTATTCAGTACTGAAGGTTCGTTGTCCGCGAGCAGAGTCTGAAGTTCGACCTTCAGAGCATTAACTGCTTGTCCGAAATCTTTACGTTTTTCCGGAGTCAGCACCTTTAGTTGGTCATACAAACTCTTTAACTCTAAACTTCTCAGAACAGAGTTATCACCCGATCCGGCGCGTTCCCTTAAACCATTAGCCACATTTTCATCAATCATTGCTTTATATTGTAGCAAGAAGTTATGCGATCTTAGCTAAAGCATTCAACATCTGTTTAGCCGCTGTCAGATAATGACCGTCATCGATCAGATTATCCTGATCATCAAAAGCACGCTTCACTCTTTGTATCCCGACTATTGGCTGAACAATCTGCCATTTGAGTGCTGTAGCTGTATGACGCAAGCTATCTATCGAGTCAGCCGCGCCATGCGAGCCATAACCCACAAACCCGACCGGCTTTCCTATCCATTCATAATAAATATGATCAATAGCATTTTTCAGAGAAGCAGGCATAGCATGGTTGTATTCGGGTATTACAAATATAAACGCCTCGGAGCTGTCAATAACATCCGACCATTGTTGAATATTTGAATCCGGATATTTTTTATCCTTGTACTCACTAGGTTCGGTGAACTCCATCCGGAGGGGTAAATTGTAGTCTGCAAGATCTGCGATTGTAATCTCAAATCTACCGTCATTCTCTGCAACCTCCCGGAACCAGTTCGCAACTTTCTCTCCCCGTCGTCCCACGCGAACCGAACAGATTACAACCGTAAGTTTATTCTTCACCCGCTAATTGTACCAGTTTTGCTATGTGCTCTCACTCATGCAAAAATAGATATATGGGAAATTTTTCTTTTGATATTATCAGTGACTATGACAAGGCCGAGATGAATAATGTCTTTGAGCAAGCCAAAAAAGAGCTGGGTAATCGCTACGATCTCAAGGGCAGTTCAGCTGCTTTGGAATGGCTGGACGGAGATAAATCAGGGCTCAAAATCACCGGCGACAATGATTACCATATAGATGCAATCCTGGATATTATCCGTAAAAAACTTGCCAGTCGGGGTCTGAGCCAGAAAGTACTCGACATTAGCAAAGATACAATCGTAACCAATCTCAAGACCACTAAAGAATTACTATTCAAAAAAGGTTTAAATCAGGAAAATGCTAAGAAAATTACCGCTGCTATTCGCGAGCAATATCCCAAAGTAAAACCACAGATTCAAGGTGATGAAGTGCGCGTAAGCAGCGCCAAAAAAGATGAGCTGCAAGCCGTAATGCAGCTGTTAAAGTCTCAGGACTTCGACTTCCCTCTGGATTTCACCAACTTTCGTTAGCGTGAATTCTGGACGTTTTGAATCGTTTCTTTTGTGTTATCAAAAAATGGTCCTATCAGAGGTACCTGATCAAACAACGACAAAATCCATAGCACAATTCCCACCAACAATGTGGCCCCGATTACGCCTCCCGCGCCAAAAACTATTCCGCGCACAAAGTTATGGAGGTAAAGTTTGCGGTGGTTTATATATTCGGATGCGAACAACACTTCCAGCGCCTTTTGCAGGTCCAGTTCGTTCTTTTGTTGATTCTTTTTCGCCATTAGCGCCAATAATACCACAAATTTTTTGTTTACCGGCTCTTTAATCTATGAGTTTAGGTTCATTATCTTTGGATTCGATTTGAGAATGGCCGCTGATCTGATCTACTACTTTGGTCAGCTGACGCGAGCGGGTACCTTCTACTTCATGAAAGGTTTTTTGGGCAGTTGATAGCTGCGTGCCTAACCTTTGCATGCTCTCACCAAACTTGCCATATTCTTCCTGAAACTTTGATACCAGGCCGAATATTTCCTGCAAATGCTTTTCGTAGCCGAAATTCTTGTGTGCCTGCATGACGAGACGCAGAACTGCTGTAAAGCCGAAAGGACCGGCTAATACAACTTTGCGTTGATTGCAGTATTCATTGATTTCGGGCAGTTTTTCGTAGATAAAGCTGAAAATCATTTCATTTGGAATAAACATCACTACAAAATCCAGCGTTTGATCCTGCGGGTTAATGTAATCTTTAGTCGTAATCGCTTTGACTTTGAGCTTCATTGAGTTACTGAATTTGGATAATGCAACTTTTTTGGCTGCTTCTGTTGTAGCTGCCTGATATTCCATAAGGTCATCGAACGGGAATTTTGCATCTATATTTAGTTTGGCTCCATCTGGTAAAAGTATCGTAAAGTCCGGCCGCCCTTCAGCTGTAGCTGACTGTTTGGTAAAGTTAACTTTTTCAACAAAACCTGATGCCAACAGCAAATCCTCAGCTACCTGCTCACCCCACTCGCCACGCAGACGGTTGTTCGAAAGCAGATTTTTCAGACTATCGGTCGAAGCTTGTAGGCCTTCGGTGATTTTAGCAGTGTTCATTAGTTGTTCGCGGATCGCGGCATTTTGTTTGCTTAGATCACCCACTTCTTTCCGGCTGCCTTCCAGTTGTTTCTCCAGACCTTTGGTTATCTCAGCTAACAATTTTTGGTTATGCTCCAAGATATCTTTAACGCCTGACTCAATCTCCTGTTTGCTATCTTTGCGTTTGGCCTCGCTGGTATTAGTCAGCTGCAACACAAACTTCTGCCCGAAAAAATATAACGCAATAACTATAGTAACGGCTGAAATAACTGCTCCGATAACAATGCCCACAATTTCCATAAGAGTTATTGTACACTAAAAACGGCGAGCAGAGGGGCATGGTCAGATGGGTGCATATCAAGGACCCGGAAGTGTTTCAGATTAAGCCTGCTGCTTGTTTTATAAAAAATATTATCGTAGTTTGCGCGAACTATTAGTCTTTTTTGCCCATTCCAACGCCAGGTTGGGTTCAAAAATGTTCCGGTTTTTCTCTGGAAACCTGTTAATCGGTCAAGACCTGATAACAACCATTTGAACTCATTGAAATCTCCTCCGATAATTACGTTCCGTTCGTGCACACTCTTTATAAGCCTATGGTATTTTTCCCGTTGCCTTAGATGTCTGCGCCAGTTACCCGGCCTGAGTACCACGAAGTGATTAACAAATACACTTATTGGTGTACCGCCTACGTCGATGTTCGCTTCGACTAGTTGCAGTCGAAAGTCATGCCAATCCCGCTTGAGCCAATATGTATCATTTCCTAGTGGGTGTTCCGAGATTCTTTGCACTTTTTTTCTGCTGGCAAAGACACTGCCGATTTCCACCCCGGCTGAAATCGCACCGAATGAAGCGAAATGGATATGATAACCGGATTTTTTTAATAGTTCGAGGAGCGGTGAAGTTTTGGTTTGTCGGTTGATAATCACTTCATTTAGCCCAAAAACATCAGGATTATACTCTGTAATAAGCTGCTCCAGCTTTTTACAAATCTTGGTTCCATCGCCGCGACTATCGTCCTGCATTTCGAACCAGGTATTCCAGAATATTGCTGTAAATATAGTCATTACAATAAATTATCACTTTTTCGGTATATAGAATGGACAGGAAATAGGTGTTGTTGAGCAATACTGATGTGTTTCCCCCAGGCAGCACGGACTAATCTCATCTGTTTGATTTGCTCGCTGTTGGCTACTTTTTGCTGTACTTGAATCCAGATAATAGTGGGCAAAATGAATTGTTAACCCCACAAATATCACTCCTAAAATCAATAGGTATGGTTTAACATTTAGTAATTTTTTATCAGACGATGTTTCGTGGACGGTGGGAATAATATCGCTCATTGCGATATACAGCAGGAAGCCGGCGCTTATGCCAAGCAACCACCCGATCGGTAATTTGTCATCAGAACCGAGGGCAAAGGTAAAAACTGCCATCAATGTAGTAGCCAGTGAACTAATAACGTTCCAGAATAGTACACGTCCGCGGCTCATCCCTTTGGCCATGAGCAAACCAAAATCTCCAATCTCCTGTGGTATCTCATGAGCAGCAACGGCGATAGTAGTTACAATTCCGGTAGGCACGCTGACCAGGAATGCCGCGGCAATGGCTATCCCATCGAGTGCATTATGTGCCAGATCACCGGCCAGAACCAGACTAATTGTCGGATCTTTAGTTTTATCCTCGTGTTCGTGATGATGATGAAACCAGTGCAAAAAACGTTCGGCAAAAAAGAATATGACAATACCTATGAGCGTAGCCATGAATACTATATCTGCGCTGCTCTCTTCGACGCCGTCTTTTAACAGATCTAAAAATACAGCAGCGAGAAGACTACCGGCTGCAAAAGGCATAGCATAATCGGCTAAAACTTCGGCAAAACGCTGACGGCTAAGCAAAATCAAACCGCCGAGCAGCGAGAACAAGCCACCGATGAGTGAAAACAAGATAACTGTAGGATAATCCGCCATACCATCAACCGTACCTGGCTTTCACACGAATTGCAAATTATTCGCAAATTGTATGAAAAAGATGCTAAAATTGCAATATGGATGTAAAGGATAATGCAGAAATTAAGGAATTCAAAAAGTTGCTCAAAAAGCATCGGCAATATGTTACAAAAGCACGATTACGCTTGTTTATACTTTTGCAAAAACACTCTGCCCTGACAATCAACGAACTTATCAGCTTACTGGATAAGCATGATCAGGCTACTATTTATCGTAATGTCAAAGTCTTCGAAAAATTGGGCGTAATCTCCAGATTGCAACTCGGATGGCACTCGAAGCTGGAAATGAGCGATATGTTCCGGCATCACCATCATCACCTGACCTGTATCCGATGTAATCGTGTAATCATACTAAGAGAAGACCCGGTCATCGAACGGCAGATAGCTCAATTGTCCCGAGCCAAAAATTTCCGGCCTGTTGATCATCAGCTCGAAATCAGCGGTATTTGCGCTAAATGCCGATAAATATCGCTTAGCTTAATTTCGTACTCAGCGCGTATAATGCGCGCCTGCTATGACTCACCGTGATGGTTGTGTTTTCGGGTATGGTAGTAGCTTCCCCGTCGAACTGTGCCCAGGCTCGCTCCCGGACAATAAAACGGACGGAAGTATGTTTAATTTCTCCGAGTTTTTTGCCACGCAGCAACCTCAGAATATAAGAAACTGTCGGAGCATTGTCAGAACGAACTGTGTAATAAAATGCTTTGTCGGTAAGTCGCACTGGTAGACGATCAATTTTTGCCATTCTGGAACCGTTGGAAAAAAGCTGTTCAAAAATTATGACCCTTTCCCCGTCTTGTTCCATATCAAAGCCGGGAGCAGCAAGCATAGCGCGTACGACACGTCCGAATTCATTCAGAATACCTCTGGCGATAGATTTACCGAAGATTCGCTTATCTGCTGCCGGTTTGGTCAGCTGATCCGCAGTATAGGCAGACGCACCAAAACTGGCATAGCACACGGCATAACGAACAGTGTCTCCGGATGATTCTGTCGATTTGATGCTGAGAGGATGTATAGGGATAATCTGAGCCCGGGCAAACAAATTTTTTAACTTAACGCGGTATGGCAACCCGTTCAGCATGCAAGACAGATCATTGGCATTGCCGCCCCAAAGTGGAAGAAGAATGATTTTGTGTAGATTAACACCCGGCATAATTGTCAACAGGGCATTTGCTACGAGATGTACCGTACCATCCCCTCCTCCTATACATAGCAATGTGCTCTTGTGAGCAGTATTCAGATTCTTTTGCAACATGCGTCTAAAATGATTCAGATCAGGTACAGTTTCTATAATTTCCATCGGAATATCCGGAAATAACTTTGTTAGCTCCTTAGCACGGGTTTCTATGCGTTGGATATTGCTGCTCTGGGGATTAATAATAAGAATAATATGCGAGAAGCCGTGAATAGGTCCTGACCGTAATGTATGTAATAATCTCACTCCTTAAAGATAACGTATAACCCACCCCAAAAAAAGTTCGGGCTGAAAAATGTGCTGTTTTGGCTGCAAAATTTGAACCACTTGTCAGCGTAACTTTGGTTATGCGTTCTCACGCTTCAACTTTTTCGCACAATATCTCTGTTTTTCACATCCAAAATTATTTCAGGTTGGTTTACGTCTTTCTTTTCTCTTTATAGTTATAGTCTTATATAGTATGGGTATGGATTTTGTTGAACCGGTGCGGGCGTATGTACGCAAAGTTATCAGGTATCTTGCCGTCGGGCTCAACAAACTATTTCGAGGCAGGCTCAGTCCTGATATGGTCACAACGACTAGCTGGATAATGCATATTCCGATTGGAATATTAATTGGTTATGGCAAACTAGAGCTGGCGGCTGTTCTGTTGATTATTTTTGGATTGTTTGACGTGTTGGATGGCGAGCTTGCACGGCTGCAAAAAACGGCGAGTGAACGTGGCATGTTGTACGACGCCTCTACGGATCGAGTCAAAGAAGTTATTTTATATAGCGGCGTCGCCTTTTGGCTGTCTGCGACAGAATATTCCTCGTGGACTTTTCTGGCGGTAATTGCCTGCGGTGCATCCATCACGGTTAGTTATGTTAAAGCTAAGGGTGAAGCAGCAATTGCAGTCAAAAATAAAAGTATCGGTCATCATGAGCTAAACCGAATGTTCAAAGAAGGAGTTGTAAGCTTTGAAGCCAGAATTTTTATTTTGATCCTAGGGCTTATATTCAACCAACTGCTTGTGACAACAGCTTTGATCGCCGTTTTATCAAGCTACACCGTATTTGAACGTCTTGTGATTATAGGAAGGAAGTTATAGGTATTTTGGATGCATAAAGTTGATCTGCATACTCATTCATTTGTATCACCGGACGGGTCATTAACGGCAGATGACTATAAGCACATGCTTTTAACAGAAAAACTTAATTTTATTGCCGTAACTGATCATAATGAAGTTTCATTTGCCCTGAAATTGCATGCTGAAATCGGTGACCGGATTATCGTTGGTGAAGAAATTATGACAAGCGAGGGAGAAATTATAGGATTATTCCTGCAGGAACGAATTGAACCTTATCTTAGTCCCGAAGAGACTATAGCTAAAATCAAAGTTCAGAATGGCTTGGTTTATATTCCCCATCCCTTTGAATCATCGCGGCGTAGCGGTGTCTCAGAAGCAACGCTTAGCCGGATAGTTAAAGATGTGGATATCCTGGAAATCTATAATGGTCGGGCATATATTCAGGATAAATCGAAGCAGGCCCGGCTTTGGGCTGATGAACATTTCAAGCCCGGTGCAGCCAGCAGTGATGCCCACGGGCGCTTGGGCTGGGGCAAAACCTACAGTAGTATTCTGGCTCCGGCCACGAGGCAAAGCCTGGTTCATCTGATAAGTTCTGCCGAATTATCAGAACGCCGGGTAGGATTACGCGGAGCTATGTATCCGGCCATAAACAGAACGAGAAAACACCCTGGACCCCTTTCCTGATGCATGATATTTTATACGCCCTATGGCTTTTTTTGCCAGCAGGCGCAGCCAACGTCACACCAATTCTCGTAACCCGAATGCCGTATCTGGAAAAATGGACTTCCCCTATAGATTTTGGTTGTAAGTTCAGAGGCCATCGTCTCTTCGGGCCTAATAAAACATGGCGGGGACTTATTACCGGTACTTTTATAGCCATTCTGACTTTTATACTTCAGCACAAAATCGCACCTGAACTCGGTAATTTTTCAAATTATTTAATGTCTGTGGGATACATGGAACTTCCTGTTGTACTTGGATTTTTGCTGGGGTTCGGAGCTCTTGCCGGTGATGCACTAGAAAGTTTTTTTAAGCGACAGCGTGGTATAAGACCCGGTGGCAGCTGGCCGGCCTTTGATCAGATGGACTATATAATTGGTAGCAGTCTGTTTGCTGCGGTGATCATAATATTGCCCCTGCATATATATGTATGGGTATTTATAATCTGGTTTGTGATGCATCTGATGTTCAGCTATATCGGCTACCGGACAGGTCTGAAGAAAACAGCGATTTAATAAACGACGGAAAACATGAGACCCCGGAATTAACCGAGGTCTATGGAAGCCTCACACTTCCGGTTATTACTGTATGCGCTTATGGCAAAAATGGCAATAGATGCAAATCGAATGGTTACTTACGTTTGCGCTTATTCGGATCAAGTTCTTTTTTACGAAGTCTCAGACTTTTAGGTGTGACCTCCAGCAGTTCATCATTTTCGATGAAGTCGATACATTGCTCCAGACTGAAGATGGTCGGAGGAGTCAGCTGCACTACACCGTCACTGCTACTACTGCGCATATTGGTAAGCTGTTTACCGCGACAGGCGTTGATCTCCATATCTTCGCTTCGGGTGTTAAGTCCGATTATCTGCCCCGGATACACCTTTACCCCGGCGCCAATAAAACAGGTTCCCCGTGCTTCAACATTCTGCAGGGCATAGGCAGTTGTGGCGCCTGCTTCATAAGAAATAAGCACTCCGTTTCTAAGCTGTTGCAACGGCGAACCCATGGGTTGGTATCCGACCATAAGACTATGCATAATGATCGTACCTTTGGTATTGGTCAGCAATATGCCTTTCGCGCCCAGTAGCGCACGTGTAGGCAGCTCATAAATAAGTTTGGTAACGCCCTTGGGACTTGCAAACTGCTCTTTAAGAGTCGCCCGACGCGAACCAAACTCCTGCTGAATTGTACCGACGTGCTCAGCGGGAACTTCTATAATTAATTCTTCTACCGGTTCTTCGGTTTTGCCATCTTTCTCCCGGGTTACTACCTGAGGTCGGCCAACTTCAAATTCGAAACCTTCACGGCGCATTGTTTCGATCAGTACGCTTAGGTGCAACTCGCCCCGGCCTGCCACCAGAAAGCCGATTCCTTCTTCTTCTACTTGCAGGCCAACATTTATTTCCAGTTCTTTTTTCAGACGATCACCAATTTGTCTGCTGGTTGTAAATTCGCCTTCAGTCCCCTTTAGCGGACTGGTATTAGGTCCAAGATAAATCTTCAGGGTTGGTGCTTCAACTTCCAGTACCGGCAGCGCTTCCGGTTTATCAGCGTCGGCAATTGTTTCGCCAATCTGAGCATCGGCAAGACCGGTAAGCTGGACTATATCACCGGCCACACCCTCAGCAACTTCATACCTGCTAACGCCGTGACTCATAAAGACCAGATCTATCTTACCTTTGACGATGCTGCCATCTTTTTTGCACAATGACACGTTGCTGCCGGCTTTTATCCCCCCGCGGGTTATACGGCCTATAGCATATTTGCCCTTGAAACTATCCCACGACAAAGCTGTAACAAGCATCTGAAAGGGTTTATTCAGTTCGACTACCGGCGCTGGTACATGCTGCGCAATTGCTTCAAAGATCGGCTCAAGATCAGCTTTGCCACCCGGATTTGTCGGTTTTTTTTGCCATGCTTTTCCTTCGCGTCCTATTGCATAGTACACAGGATAATGCAGTTGATCTTCATGCACTGCCAATTCAAGGAACAAGTCCGCGAGCTCATTTTCGACTTCGCTTAAACGACTGCCCGATTTATCAATTTTATTTATAATTACAATTGGCTTGAGCTCAGCAGCCAGGGCTTTGCCAAGTACAAACTTGGTCTGAGGCATTGGCCCTTCCTGCGCATCAACAATCAGTAAACAGCCGTCGGCCATATTAAGCGTACGCTCAACTTCTCCGCTGAAGTCAGCATGTCCGGGCGTATCGATAATGTTAATACGGTAATCGCCGTGCTGAACAGCTGTTACTTTGGCAGTGATCGTAATACCCCGCTCCTTTTCCTGATCGCCGCTGTCCATGATCAGGTCCTGACTCATTTCGGCTTGGTTTTCACGAAAGGTCTGACTTTGTTTGAGCAGGCCGTCAACAAGAGTTGTTTTGCCATGGTCAACGTGAGCTATTACAGCAATATTGCGAATTTTTTGCGGATCCTGAGTCATAGAAATAGTATTGCCCTTTAATGTGTATCGCTTAAGTTTTACAAAGTTTACATTTTATTATATCACAAAACGGCTTGTGTTTACAGCCACCGGCGATATCGGAAAAACCGTATTGCTGCATACACAATTGCGCTAATAACGATGGCAACAATCCAAAAGCCGTATTCACTGTTCCGGAATGGTATTCCGTCTACATTCATGCCGAAAAGTCCGCTGATAACTGTAGCTACCGACAGGAAAATAGCTATTGAAGTCAACCGCTTGAAAGTCCGGTTCAGGTTGGTAGTAGCAATAGCATCATAGGCCTGACGAATATTGATAACGGTACGAACGCGGGATTTAGCCAACTCCACTAATTCGTTGGTGCTGAGCAAAATATCTTCTACCAGATCTTTATCGTCTTCGTAAAGCTTCATATACTTGCCGCTTTCCAGAGCAGTCACAACCAGGCTTTGAGGCTGTAATGCAGACAAGAATTCGTTTAGATCCTCTTCCATCTCTATGAATTTGACCAATTCCACACTGCTTATTTCTGCACGCCGTAAGCGGGCACGGAATTGCAATACCTGTTTGGAGACGAGGTTTAACTGCAAGCGGTAGGATCTGTTGATTTGCTCGAGCATATGCAGAAATGTCTTGGTTTTCTGCGTTGTCAAAATAGGGACACGACCATTGATAATCTGATCCAGCACGCTGCCGTTATAACGCATAATAGTAATGATGTTGCTTGAGGTATAGATAATCAGCATAGGTTCAGTAGCAATTTCCTGACCTTCAGGATGACAGTATCGGGCAAAGACATAGGTAGAGCCGGCGTCAACCTCGACACGCGGTACTTCATATATATCTGTGGCATCTGTCAGAATATCCCGATCGAGATTAAATGTCTTAGCCAGATAGTCCAGTTCTTCTTCTTTAGGCTCTACAACATGGCACCAACTACCCGGTTTGGGCTCGTCTATAACACTGAGCTCGCGAGCACGAGCCGCCGAATGATAATTCGTAATCATGGACTCCATTGTACATGCAGTAAGACAAAACCTATAACTATAAAAAGGTTATTATGTGTATTATGAATACACCTCTTGCAGAGAAAATGCGTCCGCAAACTCTGAGCGATGTTGTGGGCCAGGAACATTTACTGGCATCAGGGCAAATTATCAGAGAAATTATCAGGAGCAAAAGACCTGCAAGTCTGATTCTGTGGGGACCTCCCGGTAGTGGCAAAACAACCCTGGGCAGGATTATTGCTAATGAAACGGACGCAAAATTTATTGAGATTAGTGCTGTCATGGCCGGCAAAGCCGACATTACCCGCATAATTGAAGATGCGCAGGTCTATCAGCGTCTGGGAGAGAAAACTGTTCTTTTTGTTGACGAAATTCATCGATTTTCCAAATCCCAGCAAGATACCTTTCTGCCGTACGTTGAGGACGGAACTATTATATTGATCGGGGCTACGACCGAGAATCCGGGCTTTGAAGTAATAACCCCGTTACTTAGCCGTTCACGCGTATTGGTACTGGAGCCATTGGATAAAGCAAACATAGAAAAAATTATCAGGAAAGCCGCTAAATCTGAAAAGCTGAGCGCAAAACGGCTGCCCTCCAAAAGTATAGCTTTACTAGCTGAGCTTTCCGGCGGCGATGCCCGCGTAGCCCTGGGAAATCTGGAATTGGCACTGCAATTAAGCAACGGTCCGGTTACACCAGCTATCGTAGAAACAGCTGCTCAAAAGCGGGTGCCCGGATACGACAAGAACGGCGAAATGCACTATAACATCGTCAGCGCCTTCATCAAATCAATGCGCGGTAGCGATGCCAATGCGGCCCTTTACTACATGGCCCGTATGCTTGCGAGCGGAGAAGATCCCAAATTTATTGCCCGCCGGATGGTAATTTTTGCCAGTGAAGATATCGGTATTGCTTCATCACCGGCACTTAATCTTGCTGTTTCAACATTTGAAGCAGTAGAACAAATCGGAATGCCTGAATGTCAATATAATCTCTTTCACTGTGCTTTAGTACTGGCCAAATGTCAGAAATCACGCGTAGTAGCAGAGGCTATGAGCGCGGCATTGTTAGCAGCAAAACAGTATCCTGACCTATCCGTACCTTTGCACCTGAGAAACGCCCCTACAAAACTTATGAAAGATTTAGGTTATGGCAAAGGCACTAAATGGGAAGCAGAATTCAAACACCCAAAAGGCTTCCTGCCGGAAGACATTAAAGATCTGGATCTATTCTGAGGGTATAGCAGAACGTACAATATATAACTTCTTACCAGGGTATACTACAGGTAAGGGTTACGGGAAACCCGTGTGTTGATGTTGCTCAGAATTCAGGAGGCTTATGGATAAACAGAAATTTATTATCGTATCAAATCGATTGCCGATTAGCGTTGCCAAAGTTGACGGCAAACTTGTGTATACCTCCAGCCCGGGCGGATTAGCTACAGCTATGTCGTCACTAGGCAAAGATCCTTCAAAACGACTTTGGATCGGTTGGCCGGGTATTGCTTCTGATGATCTTACAACAGCAGAGAGACGTCAGATAACTAAAAGACTGCTGGCAGAGAACTACTATCCGGTATTTTTGACTGGTCAGCAGATTGCCGGTTTTTATGATGGTTACAGCAACGAGACAATATGGCCGTTGTTTCATTATTTTCAGGCTCACACCCAATACAGCGATACTTACTGGCAGGCCTACAAAGAAATTAATAATCTGTTCAAAATAGCAGTTACAAAAAACGCCCATAGCCGTGCAACTGTATGGGTACATGATTACCACCTGATGTTACTCCCTCAAATGCTCAGAACTATGCTTCCTAAAAGCTCTATTGGTTTTTTCCTGCATATTCCCTTCCCTTCTTTTGAACTTTTCCGCTTGTTGCCCAATCGCAAAGAAATTATTGACGGTTTGCTCGGAGCCAACTTAATTGGTTTTCATACTTATGATTATGTACGGCATTTTATAAACAGCGTTGTGCGTACTACCGGCTTTGAAAGTGAGCGGGGCGTTATTATGCTTGACGAGCGAACAGTCGTTGTGGACGCCTTTCCGATAGGCATTGACTATAAGAAGTTCACGGAAACCCTTGAAAGCCCGGAGACAAAAAAGGAAATTAAAATACTGCAGGACCACTATAAGGATACACAGATTATACTGTCAGTCGATAGATTGGATTACTCAAAAGGGATCATTAAGCGGCTCGAGGCATTCGAGCAATTTCTGGAAAAGTATACACAGTTTCACAAAAAAGTCGTCCTTATTGTGATCGCTGTTCCTTCCAGAACTGATGTAGAAGCATATAAAAAGCTACGACGTACTATCGAAGAGTCAGTGAGCCGGATCAATGGAATGTATGGCACTGTTGACTGGACACCCATTTCCTACCAGTTCAAGAACCTGGACTTTGTGCCATTGGTGGCACTATATGCACGGGCTGACTTAGCTATGGTAACTCCTCTCCGTGATGGTATGAATCTGGTTGCTAAAGAATATATCGCTTCCAAGCAACACTCTACAGGCGTGTTAATTCTCAGCGAGCTTACAGGCGCCGTTGATGAGCTGCCGGAAGCGCTTCGCATTAATCCGAATGATACGCTATCGATTGTCCGCGCTATTAAGCATGCACTCACTATGCCAAAGATTACCCAGCTGGAGAAACTTGCATCAATGCAGAACCGTTTATCAAGTTATACCGTACAAAAATGGGCAGCCGATTTTATACACCAGCTGGAGTTATCGAATCGTACACAGATTGAACGCTATGACAAATTATTAACAGTAACAGAACAAAAAGAAATAGTTCAGGCATACAAAAAAGCAAAGCATCGTACCTTACTGCTGGATTACGATGGTACGCTATCCGCTTTCGTATCAAGTCCTATGCATACTAAAGCAGCACCATCAAAAACTCTGCTTCAAGTTCTGAAAGCATTAATCGATCAACCAAACACCACACTTTACATTATCAGCGGGCGGACAAGAGAGGCGCTGGATGAATGGTTCGGTCATCTGCCAATCTCGTTGGTTGCAGAACATGGATTCTGGGTCAAACAAGGCGATACCTGGGCACAGGAAGATGTATCATTCAGGAAGCATAAGCAGGATGTATTACGCATAATGCAAAGTTATGCGGAAAGAACACCCGGTGCCGTAATTGAAGAAAAGAATTTTTCGGTTGTATGGCATTACCGCAACACTCCGCCGGAACTTGCGTATGCACGTAATGCAAGTTTACGGCACGATCTGCGCAATCTGTTGTCTGATAGTGATATCCGTGTTCTTGGTGGCAGCAAGATTATTGAAGTCAAGCCTCACGGCACAAACAAAGGTACGGTAGTGAGTGAGTTATTATTCGAAAATCAGTCCGATTTTGTTTTATCAGTTGGCGATGATGATACAGATGAAGATATGTTCGAAGTCCTGCCCGGATCGGCGTATTCGATAAAAGTAGGCCTCGGCAACACACGGGCCCGCTACCAGGTAGCATCAGTCAGCAAAGTCATAAATCTCCTCAAAACCCTGTCTCAATCTTAAGGAATTCTTTTGCAAAGAATCAAAACGTATCTTTTTTTGATAAAAAGACATGTTCTTCCGACGAAGAACCAAGTCGATACTTTTGTCTCCAGCAACAAAAGTATCCAAAAACGCCGCAGGCTTGAAAAGCTCTTTATGGTCTCATTGCCAAAGCCAACAATGCCTTGGACGACTCCTTCCGGTCGGTCCGAACTTTTATTAAGCTCTAAGGAATAAGTTCGGACTGGGTCCAAGGACTAGAATTGTTGTTTTGGCACTCGCCCATCAGGAGCTTCTCAGGCCTGGAGGGATCCAAGGAAAAATTACTAAAGATAGTTTTGGTTTATAAAACGGCGTTTACTCAGATATGACTCCGCTCAGTACGATTGGTCTCAATCGGTTTCGTTTAACGCCGGGTATCAAACTATTCTAATTTTTAGAAAAATACTATTGATTAAATAGCAATTGTGTGTTATTTTAAAAAATGACCCCCCCCATAACAATAGATCCTGCCTTAGCCGCGGTAATTGAGGCTGCTAGGGAACCTTATGTAAAATTTGCGGAAGTAGCAGAAAAAGATGGTGTTAATCCGTTACCTATTCAAGAATTAGCTCAACAGGTAGGATATACAGCGGGATTGGCTTTTGTCCGGAATCTTGCTGTACAGTTGAGTCGATAAGAATAGCTGAAGAAATAGCAGACCGAAGTACTGCTCCGCAAAGTTATGCATTTATACCTTACACTCCTTACGAGATTACCGCTAGAACACTAACCGCAAAGCAGATACAGGAAAGCATACTTGATGCCGGCAACGGTAAAGAATTATTAGATGTAGCAGCAGGCGTTATTGCTACGACTGATACTTTTACTAATGCCTACCTAACAACCGAAGCCAAAATTTCTAGACCATCGAGTATAGCTGCTATAAAGTTCATGCGTTCTAATGGTTTGATAGAAGATGTTGATCATCCAGAGAAAAAGAAAAATAAAAAATTTCGGCGAACACCAATTTTTGATGAGTATGTTGGGTGTCTTCCAGCTTGGCAAAGAGAAATAAAACTTAGAACCCTTGAACATAAACTAGGCATGAACAGAGAAGGTGTGCTGGACTATTTAATTACTCTGGGCGGATTAATAGTTTCACCAGAACAAGAATAAAGCTTTAATACTCGGATCCTGACAAGTATTTCCAAGAATGGATCAGCGCACAATCACGCTGGTTTATGTCATTGATTACTAAGCAGTTGTTTTTTTATAATAAATCAAAATTATCTTTAGTAATTTTTCCTTGGATCCCTTCAGGCCTGAAAAGTTCCTGAGGGGCGAGTGTCGAAAGCACAATTATTAGCGAGGGGGTGTTTGAAGCTGTTTCACTCATTAGAAATTAATAGAAGAAACAGCAAGTTACTCGAGCATTGTGCTTTTCGACAATGAGACCATAACGAGCTTTTAAAGCCCGCGGCTCTTTTGGATACTTTTGCAGCTGCAGGGAAAAGTATCTCGAGTGGACTGCGAAGCAGGCTAATTGAAACTGGATTTATCTAATCACTAAACCCTAAAACCTAACCACTTTTCAAAACTTTTTAAACTTTTACGGTTTGCTCCCATGGGAGGTCTTCTTTGCCGAAGTGGCCGTAGGCAGCCGTTTGAGAGTAAATTGGGCGGCGTAGGTCCAGCTTTTCTATAATTCCCCGGACAGATGTATCGATTAACTTGTCTTTAAATGTGTATAGTTCATCGTCACCCACAGCAGCAGTACCAAATGTTTCGATTGTCTGCATCAGTGGCAAAGGCTGTCCGATAACGTATGCCAGGCCGACCTCACACTTTGTCGCCATACCAGCAGCTACAATATTTTTTGCGATATAGCGGGCTGCATAAGCTCCGGAGCGATCCACCTTAGATGGATCTTTACCACTGAATGCGCCGCCGCCTACACGGGCATAGCCGCCGTAAGTATCGACGACAATCTTGCGTCCCGTTAATCCTGCATCCGATTCAGGTCCCGGAATATGCCACAAGCCAGTACCATTTATCGTAATATTTTCGTCACGGGGAATGTTAAAGCCGTATTTTTCCAGAACCGGTTTAAAGACCGAGTTGATCACATCGGAGTGAACCTGTTCCGGTGATGTAGTTTCGTCGTGAGCAACAGCAGCAACTATTTTTTCAATCGAAACCGGTTTGTCTCCCTCATATCGTACGGTGACCTGAGCTTTTCCGTCGGGACGGAGCCACTTTAGTTCACCGTTTATACGTGCCTCATCAATACGGCGCGTCAATGCGTGTGCCAGACAAATCGGTAGCGGCATCAGCTCGGGTGTCTCGTTGCAGGCATAACCAAACATCATACCCTGATCGCCGGCACCATCCTGATCAACACCTTGAGCAATTTCCGGAGATTGCTGATGTACGTCATTTCCAAATACTGACTCCTGACTAAATCCCCAGGCCGGATTGGTATAGCCGAGTTCTTTGACTTTATCGCGGGCAATTTTTTCAAAATTGAGTTTAGCGGTCGTTCTGATCTCTCCGAATAAGCATATCTGATTAGCGCCGGCTACAGTTTCGATACCGGTTCGGCTATACGGATCCTGTTTTAGTGCTGCATCTAAAATTGCGTCGCTAATCGCGTCACAAATTTTGTCCGGATGGCCTGCGCATACTGACTCACTCGTAAACAGTTTAATGATGGCTGGCATAAAAAATCCTTCCCCCACACATACAGAGAAAGGATATCAAACCGGATATCTTCCCCTTATTGCGGGACCAGATGGAGCACCCAACTTAAACGGGTTGCCGGCGGTTCAACAAGCTGGATCTCTCCCCGCACTCTTTATATCTGTTAAATTGTTAAATACAAAAACCTTACCTTCAGGCCTCGCCGGTCATCTCGCGTGAAGTCTTAAATACTTTAGCATAAGTAAGGACTACGCGTCTACGCATTGCCCGGACCATGCGTTTTAATACCCTGAGAACATGAGGAGCCGCATAAAAAGCTCCTGCCGCGTAGCCGATACCCAGTAGAGCATCAACGACGTAATGCTCGCCCTGATAAACAGTACCGACGTAAATCAAAGCAGGATACAAAAGCGACAAAAAACGCCATCGCGATTTGAGCAGAGTAATTATAAAAATTGCAAAAAGAGTTGAGAATGCAGCATGCAAACTCGGGACTGCTGCTACCGGATTGGGTGCAATTTTATTGTAGAGACTTGGAAAATCGTTCACGCCAAGAGCAAACCATACATCGCTCGAAATCCGCGTAACAGGCTCTATCAGTTTCGCATCACTGGCCATCCACGGCGGAGCGGCAGGAAATAAGGCGTACGTTATGAAGCCTCCGATCATAAGCAGGGACAAGCTGGTTATAAAACGCCAGTAATGCCGGGGGAATTTTTTCCATATCACCACTGCTAGGGCTATAGGAAATACAAAATGCATCATATAAGCCAGATAAAATATAAAGTCGTACCATTGCACCTGACCATTCCACAGCCATTGCTGAAGGGTTGTTGTTGGTAATACCCCGCCGAACAGCTGGCGATCAAAATCAACCATGAACATAAAGTTTACCTTGTCATTCAGTCCGACAGCTATTCCCCTGAACGATTCATATATTAGTATAATGGCTACAAACGGCGCGAAGCGTTTAAGCATTTCGACAGCCTGGCTAAAACACATGAATAAAAATGTCAGAAAAATCAATAATTTATCAGGAGTCGGAAAGCTGGGTGTCATCGCAAATATGACAGTACAGATAACGACTCCTGCTCCCCCTAAAATCTGAAACATCCGTGCCTGCATTCCTAATATTGTAGCGCACTAAACGTGAGAGTTGGCTGAACAGGTGTGCACGTTTATAATAAATTTATGGCCAAATCAATCATCGATGTAATTGATCTGCAAAAAACGTATGGCGACACGGTTGCCGTTAACAGTATAAGTTTTTCTGTCCAAAAAGGCGAAATTTTCGGCATCCTGGGCCCTAATGGCGCAGGCAAAACAACTACTCTTGAAATGATCGAAACGATGCGCCCTATAGATAACGGCAAAGTTTTGATCGATGGCATTGACGTCGCCAAAAATCCTCAGGCAATCAAGCACATTATAGGCGTACAACTGCAGAGCACAGCGTTTATGGATAAACTCACTTTGCGTGAACTGTTGATGCTATTTAGTTCATTTTACGGCCATCAGGCAGATCCTGATAAACTCCTGGAGCAGGTACAGCTTACTGAAAAAACGAAAAGTACTGTTGATACTCTCTCCGGTGGTCAGCTTCAGCGTTTTTCTATTGCCACCGCGCTCGTCAACAAACCAAAGGTTATATTTTTGGATGAACCAACAACAGGCCTGGATCCTCAGGCACGTCGTAATCTCTGGGAACTAGTAGCTTCACTCAAAAGTAGTGGGATAACAGTTCTGATGACCACACACTACATGGAAGAAGCTGAGGTTCTGTGCGAGCGTGTTGCGATCATGGACGGCGGCAATATTATAACTATTGATTCGCCCAAAAATCTGGTTAAGCAACTGCTCGGCAGAGGCTTTAAGAAAAAACAACCTGTCGAACAAGCCAGCCTGGAGGATGTATTCATAGATTTAACCGGTAAGGAACTGAGGGATTAATCATAATGTATGCTTACTGGAAAGTAGTTACTAATCTTGCAAAAATGCTTACTAAGGCTTTCTTCCGTGACAAGGTAGCGATGTTCTTTACATTTATCTTTCCCTTAATTTTTCTGCTGGTATTTGGTTTTATGAACAAGGGCGACAGTGGTTCAAAGTTTGATGTAGCTATAATAAATCAGTCAAATTCTGAGTTTGCCAAAGAATTTATTGACCAAAGCAAAAAAAGTAACTTTATAACCGAAAAACCGGTCCGGTCACTGGAGGATGCGAAACAAAAGATGTCCAGGGGGCAATTAGATACCGTTTTGCTGCTACCGCCGGAATTCGGTCAGCTCAATGACAAACAACAGCCAAATGGTAAAGCCGTCGTTTTTGTTGATCCGGGTAGTCCGCAGACTGGCCAGACTTTCGCATCAATAATGGAGGGTACTCTGGGGGATATAGACATTGAGATAACGAAGCAACCAAAGTTATTTACTGTAGAGCAACGCTCTACCGATACGAAGGGTTTGAGTGCTTTTGACTATACATTTGCCGGCATCCTTGCGTTCTCACTACTATCGCTCGGGCTTTTCGGACCGACAAACTCCCTGCCGGTAATGAAAAAACAAGGCATCCTGCGCCGGCTGCGTACTACACCGCTAAGGGTGTCGCAGTTTATGTTCGGCAACGTTCTGAACTATTTGCTGATCGGAATAATTTCTACAATATTTTTATTCATCGTAGGACTTACTGTCTTTGATTTCCGTATGCAGGGAGATTACTTGTCATTTGCTGCCATTACGGCTCTGGGTATCATTCTGACATTTGGCTTCGGGCTGGCAATCGGAGGCTGGGCAAAGAACGAGAATCAGGCGGCACCGATCACCCAGCTGGTATTTTTTCCTATGATATTCCTCACCGGCATATTTTTCCCCCGGTTTTTAATGCCGGAATGGCTGCAGAATATATCGGCGCTTTTGCCACTTACGCCGATTGCTGACGGAATACGTTTTATAATTGTTGAAGGCAGATCCCTGCTTGACCTTGGTCCACAACTGGCTCTGATAGCTGGATGGACTATTCTGATCTATGCAATTGCCTTCCGTGTATTCAGATGGGAGTAGTTTGACCGGAGTTGACTCATCTTGTTGAACATCTTAAATGTTTCCTATTCCCCGCTCACGCTGCAGTCTCGTCAGAACTTTATCTCAGTAGTCGGTAATTTTTATATAAACATTAAAGGTTTAGCATTGCTAAAAAAATTATAAATATATATTTATCAGATGTAATTAAAAATATACTCGGGAAATTCAACCATAACCAAAATAGTTCACTTTGTGAAATAAACAACGAATGAATTTATACAACAAAGTAGGCGGAAAGTGCAGAATATTTTGCGTAAATAACACTTTAAATTATGTACTGCTTAGACTATGCCTATTGTCAAAAATATCGCTTAAAACCTCACAAATTTGTCAATTTTGTGTAATAAATATCACAGACCATGCGATATAGTAGTTTTATTCTCTAAGAGGTGCTTGGAGACTAAAAAGAGAAATGAGGAGGGTTCACGCTATGTATAGTCACAGCTATAAAAAGCTAAATATATTTCCGGTTATTTCATTTCTCAGCAAAAAGGCTACTCTCAAATTTGCCCTCGCTATATCTCTGATTATTACAATTTTATCTCTATTGGCAGTGCAAATTGCGCGTGCCATTAACGGACAGGCTAATACCCTGCTGACCGAAACCGCTCAAAGAGTACAGCTACAGGCAGATGCCCCGTTGATTTCCTCTGACACTGAGCCTGTTACTGCTGCATCTGCAATATCTACATCCACCACATATGATCAGTCAGGCACTGACTCAAATGTAAAAGTAATTATTAACGGCGAAGAAGTACCTGTCCCCCCGAATGGTACTGTAAATAAAGAACTCAGGAATGAGAACGGTCACTCCCGCGTCGACATATCAGTTCAGAATAGTCAGGTAACTACCTCTTCACAGACTAACAGCGGATCAGGTAGTTCATATTCTCATAGTTACTCCTCTACGAGGCAGACAATTAACGGAGTCCCTCAGTGATGCAGTAAATGCGTGATCGTTCGATATGGTTACAGATGTGTGCGCACAAGCTGTAACCATATCGGGTGAGCACCCGAGAGTAATAACAATAATAAAGAGAGGAGTAACTCATGAAAAAGTTACGAACAATCATTGCAGCATCATTGCTAGGGGTAGCCCTGACAACTGGTTTTGCATCAGCTCAGACTGGTACCATCGGCACAACTGGTCCCGGCTCTAACAATCAAATTACCTTCAATGGTACAACTGACATCGATGTCGACAACGACAACGACGTAAACGCATTAAACCTGAACCTTCAGGGCGCTACTTCCGGTAACGCTAACGCAAGCGGCAACACAACTGCCGGCGGTGCTACTTCCGGCAATGCCAGCAACAACGCTTCCAGCAGCACAAGCGTATCTGTCAGCAACTCCGGCAGCTCTGCCGCAGCTCTGGCAGGACACGGTAGCGGTGGCTCTAACTCAGCCAGCATCAACCTGACTGGCCCTGGCTCTAACAACCAGGTCGAGTTTAACGACACCTACGAAGTTGAAGTTGAGAACGAAAACGAAGTAAACGTTGTGAACTTTAACTACCAAAGCGCAAACAGCGGTGACGCAAATGTTTCCGGTAACACAACCGGTGGTTCAGCTACCACTGGTGGCGCCAGCAACACCAGCAACACCAGCACTTCTGTTAACGTCAGCAACTAAATATTGCTCTCGGATTTAAATAGGTGTGTGATCCAACCTGAGGACCTGACCGTGCCGGGTCAGGTCCCCGGGGATCAAACAGTAAGAAAAGCTAAGAATAATATTGTTTCAACAGGATTCTAAGAGAAAGAGGTATCAGCCATGCAGAAACTTACAGTATCAATCCGAAAGATATTCATTGCTCTCGTAATATGCGTTCAGGTTTTTGCCGCCCCTGCCTTGATCGTTTCTGCCGAATCAGCCGATGAATCATCTACTGCAGCTGCAGCTGCTTCAACAAATGAAGCTCCCGCACCTGCATCAGAAACGGCTCCCGTGGTCGAGGTTGTTACTTCACCTCCTCCTGCTCCGACATATGTTGCGCCAGCACCCCCAACCATAGTTGCTCCCGTACCTCCTGCGGCTTTGGCACCGGGAAGCACCGGACCGCAATCCCCGACAGGAGTTTCCGGCTCAACATATGTTTTCAATTCCGTCTCAGGACTTTGGGAGAATGACCAATACACCTGGGATCCTGTAACAAAGCAGACAAAACCTAAAGTTGCTCCTACCTATAGCTTCAATCCCGTTACGCAAATGTGGGATACAACTGAATGGTATTTCAGCCCCGAAGCAGGTAAATATGTACCCAACAAAGTATCAACAGCCATCCGGCCGGTTAGTCTTGGTGGCGGAGGAGGTGGCAATTTCTCTATCAATGGCACAGGACCTAATTCCAATAATACTATTAACAATACCGGCACTTCTACAGGAACTTTTGATTTATTTTTCAACGCCAGTATTAGCAATCAAATAAGTTCAACTACCTCCAGTGGCGATGCATTGCTGCAGGGCAATACTATCGGAGGTAATGCTCTCAGCGGTGATGCGGAGGCTATCGCTAATATTCTGAACCTGCTGCAGTCTTCCTGGGGTTCCCAGTCTGATATTGCAACTTTTATAGCTAGCCTGGACGGGACAATATTCGGCGATCTGTTACTTGATCCTGCTGCTCTGGCAGGGGCAGCCGGTAGTTCTGATGTCGATATAACCGTCTCCAATAATGCCAGTATCAATAATGACATTAATGTGGCAGTAAACAGTGGGGATGCGACCGTATCGGGTAACACAAAGGCCGGAGATGCAACAAGCGGTAATGCCAGAGCATTAATAAATCTCCTCAATCTCATAAATTCGTCAATAACTTCTGACAAATCTTTTATCGGCATACTTAATATTAATGGTGATCTGAATGGTGACATTTTGCTTCCGCAGAGTTTCCTCGAATATTTGTTGTATGCAACGGGACCAAACAGCAATAATCAAATCAATGGTGGCACCAGTAATAATCTGGCGGTTACAACGGACACTAACCGTAGCATTGTTAATGATATTGATGCTGAAGCAGGAACAGGCGATGCCTCTGTAAGCCAAAACACCAGTGCGGGCAGTGCCGGCAGCGGAACTGCCGATACAAAGGTTAATACTATGAACCTGGTGGGTCAGAACGTGAACGGGAAAAACGGGCTGCTGGTATTTGTAAATGTTTTCGGTAAATGGGTCGGCTTGCTTTTCAACGCGCCGCAAGGAACCAGCTCGATAGCAACCACCGGGCCAAACTCTAACAATACGATTAATGATGCCGGATCAAACAAACTGACTGTGAATGCAACTGAAAATAGTCTGATCAATAACGATGTCGATGTCACGGCCCGAAGCGGAGATGCCACTGTAAGCGGCAATACATCGGCAGGAAATGCTAAATCCGGTAATGCAGATATTGGTGTCAGTATTCTGAATCTGATTGACAGTAATCTTAATTTCTCTGACTTCTTCGGAGTCCTGTTCATCAACGTTTTCGGATCATGGAATGGTAGCTTCGGAATAGATACAGCGGCTGGTAACAGACCAGCAGCAGCTGCCGGCGGACAAGGCGGAGGTACTTTTGGGTTCGTACCCGCTGCTAATCAGGCCGCTCAGCAAAATCCGGCATCAACAGCTTCCGGGCCTGCGGATAAGTTCTTTGGCTTGATTGGTTCCCTGGGATCAGGTGGAGGGAATGTAGCGGTTGCTCCTCAGACATCATCTGCTTCTGTTGTTAATGCAGGTGCTGCGGTACCGGCGGCTAATAATGCTGCGGTTGCAGCCTCCGCATCACAGGCATCTACTCAGAACTGGTGGCTCCCGCTGGTAGCAATACTGCTTGTTGGTCCCCTGCTGTACGCTGATCGAATAGTGGCTCTTGTACGACGCGCTGAGCTATTCAGCCACATCGGCTCCCTCCGCCGTATGCCTTAGGCGATACTCAGAAGTATACTTATCTGAATTTCGGATTTCTGGTAGTAAAAGCAAAAAACTTAATGACTGTTCGTACTCCGAAAAGACTATACATTATAGGTACATACAGGCTCAGGCGCATTCTGTTTCGTGCTTTTAAGTAGTTTTCGCTCCAAAACGCACTGAGCAACGCAAGACATAGTCCCATCCAGCTGATCAGGAAATAGTGTTGTACTGTGAAATACAGCAGCCATATATATTAAATATGCATATACAAGGCTATCTAACAATAGAATTACCGTATGTTTAACAGCAAAACGTTCTGTCTTATAACTTTTAAAAAGTTGAGCATAAGATGTTGTAGCCGGCCCATAAACCATAACATCATGCGCATAGAACCCCGACGAAGCCTCCGGATACTGTATAGCCTCGCGACGGGCAATGATACAGGGTGAAGTTTGCAGGCGACCTGCTTTACGGGCTCTTGCAGACAGAAGATACTCGAATTGCTGTAGCAGAGCAATAGTATTTGTTTTGTCTGTCTTAGGTTTGATATTTGGCCGAAGAACATTTGCTGAAGGGTTAGCTGCGAACTGATGTACTGCTTTATGCAGCGAATCCCCCGCTAGGATGTCCCGGGGTGATAGTATTGCCAATAATCCACCCTTAGTGTATTTGAGAGCGGTTTCAGTAGCTCTCCTGTCCTTTCGACGACGCGCAACAAGGCGAATCTGCAACTTAGGATGAGTGGCGATATAACTACGTATAACTTTCCGGGTGTTGTCGCCGGAAGCCATGTCAACGATTATAATCTCGTACTTACGATACGATCCTGTGCGAATGCTTTCCAGACACGGTCCAATCGTTAATTCATTATTGCGGGCATGAATAAGTACGGAAACTAAAGGTCTGTGCCTGTATTGCCGGGCATTCGGATGTTGTTGCACTTCTCTTTCATGGCGCACGCTCTTTATATCATAAATAATGGCACGGCAATGGATAATAATTGCCCATGACAGTCTGCATATCAACCACCCGGTTACAACTCCCGTCAGGATATTTATGTTCATATTTTTTCTACCTTCAGCAATGTAAATTCAGCCAGTTGACGTTGCTCATACCAGCTACCTGCGCAGGTTTGCAGAGTAAGCTTAGGCGGACCACTATAATTAAAAAGTTCTACATTGTCCGGTCGTACACTTTCTGAATTTTTAAATAAATACGTAAATATCTGTGCGTTTTCAGTATAAATCTGAACAGTATCGCCAGCACTAAGGTTTTTGAGTCTGTAAAATACCGGCCAGGAGTTGTGTCCGTATATAAGCGTATTTCCGCCGGCGTCGTTGACCACAGGAGTAATAAGCGCATAATTTGCATTTATTTCTGAGATTGACCAGTCGCCGTTATCGGGATTGTAGAAGCCGGGCTCGATTACTAAATCTATCTGATGAGAAGGAACAATTATTCGGACGGGCTTGCCGGAAAGCACTATCTTTTCCGGGATTTGCGGTTTGGGTATTGCAGCATTAGCTGACGGAATGTTTACAACTTTTTGTCCTGGCAGTATTCGATCAACAGGCATAAATACGTTGACAATAAATAACAGCGTGGCCATGTTGATTATGGCCACGCTGACTATAAAGCGAATCTTTGGTAACATGATCCGCTTCTACTACTTTCTGTTAGTTACCGGAACGACGGTAACCGGCCAGCGCAAACTGAGTTGCTGCAGCGATCGCACCAAGTACGAGAGCACTGATGCCAACCATTGTCAGCACATTGCTGCTTCCGGTGTTCGGAAGAGCCTTAACTGTAACAGGAGCCGGAGTTGCAGTTGCAGCAGGGGTTACAGGAGCCGGCCCTGCACCTTGTCCGCCCGCAGGAGCTGCAGGAGCTGGTGTTGCAGCTGGTGCTGCTGCACAAAATACTGCAAGCTGGGTTGCTGTTGTGTTAATGTTTTCCGCATTTCCGCTGGTTGCTGTACCACTTATAGTATTGCCACTAACATTTGCTCCGCCACTTACTGCAGTCTGCAGATTGACGTTTGCGACATTTACGCCATTGGTGCAGGTAACACTCACTACATTACTGTCATTAACTGTACAGGTGTTGTTCGAACCCGGGCCAGTTGTTGTAATCGTGCACGTTGCTGCGGATGCAGCGCCGGTCATTGTACCCATTGCTATTACTGTTATTGCTAAACCTTTGAATACCTTTTTCATAATATCTCCCTCTATTAATTACCTTGTGAATCTAGTTTTACACAAAGATTACAAAATGTAAATAATATTATTTAACATAAGCACTTTCAGGGGTAAACTTTAGACCTCTTTTTCAACCCTATCTGTTAGCGAAATCATGTTTCAGGTGTGAGCAGGTGGTTTTATGGCCCAAATTGTAGTCATAGCTACTATTGGAAACAAAAAAACTAGCTGATTACCCTGAAACATTGGTTGTAGTACAGAGAGGGTTGAGAAAGAGGTCTGGAGCAAATTCGGTTATTAAATAACTTCGAATGACTTATAATTTTTCACTTTCCCGCTTTTTGTATCCAAAGCATCTACTGAAGCCGTATCCGGACCATTCCGGCACCACTCTGTGAATTTCTGCAACTGTTTTGATGTCCCTTCGGCTTCAATGCTTACTGATCCGTCATCCTGATTTTGTACTACTCCGGTTATACCAAGCATATTTGCCATTTTCCGGGTATTGAATCGAAATCCGACTGCCTGCACACGGCCTTTGATAGTTATGTCTAAGTGTTTAACCACATCTCTTAGTATATAATGTGTAAGTTAATCATAGTGGGGAGTGGCCAAGTGGTAAGGCACTGGGTTCTGGTCCCAGGATCGGGGGTTCGAGTCCCTCCTCCCCAGCCAGATGCGACAGCAGAATTTCAGACCTAAGTCCCTAATTCTGCTTTTGCATCAGCAAACAGAGAAATACTAACAAAAAGAGTCGTTAATCCGACTCTTTTTGTTTAGATGCTTAGTCTGCGGTAGATCTGCTTATTCTTAACGAATAGTGGTAAGTTTAGACCTCGTATGAAACCCGTCTTGTTCATGAATATTGTGCCTTGTCTAAGAACATAGCTCGCATAGTTTCTGAAATGTGCTCTTTCGGAGTGCTGTCAATTCCATGATCCTTTGATAAGCTGGCTTGTAACGCGTTTGTATTGTTCGATCTTGTTGAATAATTGCTCGCTCGGCTCAATATCGTCGAATTCTCCCGCATCCGTCATTGCAAGATTTGTTCGGTGATCATGGTTGCTGTTATTGAGCGCTCCGGACAGTCAGGGTCTTTTGTCGATTTCGTGCACCGATAGTATACATGCCTGTTTCTGCCTCCGTCCGCTCGCTTTTTGAAATGCTCTTCGACCGTCAGCGTGAGCCACACGCCCCACAGTAGAATAGATGCTTGAACGGGAATTGTCTTTGATCCCCATGCTGGCTTTTCCGGTACTAGCGAGTCCATGCGTGACTCGAACAATGTCGAACAGTTCTTTTGTGATTATCGGCGGATGCTTACCCACATAGAGCGGACCTCCTGCGGGATATTCGAAATAGCCGTAGTAGAATGGGTTAGTCAAGGTTCTGTAGATCTGACTTAGCGACAATACAGCGCCAGACTTAGTTCTGAAGTCGATACTGTCCAAGCCAGTCTTTTATGGTACGCCGCTTTGGTGCAGTCAGACCTGAGCGTTCAAACATTTCCTTAACAATCGGTGCTCGATCGGTGTCCAGCACTATGTCTCGGACGCCACCGAAAGCTCGGTTTACATAACCAATTGGCGCTGCTCCCGGTCGCCAGCCCATCTCACATTTGGCACGTATGCCACGTTTGACGTTAATACCACGATTATCGTTCTCGAGCTTGGCTTGAGAGCACAGGATCATCAGAAGGAACTTCTCGTTCGGCGTGTTGCTGAAGCTTTGTCCAAATGTACGGATGCGCTGTAGTCGGTTTAAGTCCATTAAATCTACAAGAGACCCAAGATCTCCTGCATTTCTGCTTAGTCGATCCGGTGCCCAAGTCAGGATTGCGTTGTATTCGCCGTTCCTCAAGTCGTGCAGCAAGTTCGTTGAATACCGGCCTATGACCAGACTCCTTTGCCGAGAAACTCTCTTGTTTGATGACAACTACATTCAGCTCTTCGCGTGTTGCCATAGCTTGCATTTCTTTGATTTGTGAATCGATCGACATTGCCTGTGCGTTCGTCAGACTCGCTCGATTTGCGGGCATAAAGACAGTATTTAAGTTGAGCAGTATTTTCCATCAACAACAAGGTACCGCAAATCCAGGTAAAGTCTAGCTGTGATAACATCTTAAAAACAGATATAATGTTACGTAATATGGCATTCAATGAAGATACTAGAGTCAAAATACCCGCAATCATCCACTTAACTAGGCTAGGCTACAAGTATTTTTCACTTAAAGACAAGAACTATATATTCGATCCCGATACCAATATCATCAAAAACGAGTTTACAAAAAGTATACTTGCCCTAAACCCCGATGCAGAGCTAGATTCAATTGAACAAGAGCTGCGCAATATACGCGAAGAGCTTAACTATGAAGACCTTGGTCGTGCATTCTATAATCGTCTTTTGGGTGATGGAGATGGTGAGCTCAAGTTAATAGATTGGAATAATTTTTCAAACAACTCATTCCACGTCACTACTGAGCTCACGTGCAAGAACGGAGAGGATGAATTTCGTCCTGATGTCACAGTGTTTGTTAATGGTTTACCAATATCTTTTATCGAAGTCAAAAAACCGAATAATTACGAAGGAATTAAAGCTTGAGCGCGATCGTATCCAAGTTCGTTTTAAGAATGATAAATTCCGAAGGTTTATTAACATAACTCAACTTCTCGTGTTTTCAAACAACATGGAATATGACGATACCGACACTAATAAACTGCAGGGTGCGTTCTATGCAACTACTGCAAAAAACGATGATGCAAAATTCAATAATTTTCGTGAGCAAAAGAAGTCTGAATACATAGACCTTATAAAGAATGTCGATGAAGAGATAGAAGACTTTATTCTTGCAGATAACAACTGTAAAGTGATAAAGCATTCTCCAGAATTTATATCAAATACAGATATTGACACTCCTACCAATCGGCTTATATCGAGTCTATATGCGACAAATAGGCTGCATGAAGTACTAAAGTACGCGCTTTGCTATGTCGATGAGGTAGATAAAGAGACGGGCGTTGTTTCAATACAGAAGCACATAATGAGGTACCCTCAGTTCTTCGCAACCAAAGCAATAAAATCCAAGCTGGCAGAAGGTATTAAAAAAGGCGTCATATGGCATACGCAAGGCTCAGGTAAAACAGCCCTTTCATTTTACAATGTCAGTTCGTTAAAAGATTACTTTGCAAAAAAAGGTATTGTACCGAAATTTTACTTTGTTGTTGATAGGATAGATCTTGCCAATCAGGCTAAGGATGAATTTAGTAAGCGTGGATTGAAAGTTCATTCGATTGATAGTAAGGATGCGCTGATCAAGGACTTCAAGAACAATACCTCTAATGAAGGGATGACTGTACTCAATATACACAAGTTCCGCGAAGACACTGTTGCATTGAACGATAGCGGTTATGATATAAAAGTCCAACGAATATTCTTTATCGACGAAGCACATCGTAGCTATGATCCAAGAGGATCTTTTCTTGCAAATCTATATAACTCGGATAAGGACTCCATTAAAATTGCCCTTACTGGGACGCCTTTGATTATTTATTCAGACCATGATGACAAGGGTGACATCAAAGATTCAACACAAAAAGAAGACAGCAAGACAACTCGCAACATCTTTGGTGATTATATCCACAAGTATTACTACAATGATTCTATACGTGATGGTTACACCCTAAAGCTTTTGAGAGAAGAAATTGAAACAAGCTATAAAGAAAAAGTTAGGGGCATAATCAGCGATATTAAGGTGCATGCTGGTGATATCGACAAAAGAGATTTATACGCTCATGAAAAATTTGTTGATCCTATGCTCCACTATATATTGAAAGATTTTACCGAATCCAGAATACGATTCGGAGATAAGTCTATTGGTGGTATGGTTGTGTGTGACAGCTCATCTCAAGCCCGTGAAATGTTTAAACTTTTCAAAGAATCTAGCGAAGTGCACGGGCTTACATCTGCGCTGATCCTGCATGACGAAGACGACAAAGATACTCGTAAGAAGAAAACGAAAGACTTCAAAGACGGGAAGATTGATATTATGTTTGTCTATTCAATGCTTCTAACTGGTTTTGATGCGCCTAGACTAAAAAAGTTGTATCTTGGTCGAAAGATTAGGGCTCATAATCTGCTACAAACATTGACACGTGTCAATCGTCCTTACAAAAACTTTAAATTGGGCTATGTTGTAGACTTTGCAGACATATCTGCAGAGTTTGAAATTACTAATCAAGCTTACTTTAAAGAGCTCAAATCTGAATATAGCGAAAATCTTGAAGACGAAGATCCATCAAATATCTTTGGGTCACTATTTATGAGTAAAGCAGAGATAGATCAGCAGATCAGTGAAGTTCAAGTAGCAATATCCGACTATACAACTGAAAATCTTGAAACTTTCAGTCAGCAGATCAGCCAAGTTGATGACCGACAGCATATCTTAGAACTTAAAACGAGCGCTAGAATCAGCGCGAGATGTATATAATGTCGCGCGACTCCTAGGCTATACGGAAATACTAGAAAAGTTAGACTTTAAGAAACTTGCGAAACTACTGACTATGGTGAGTGATCGACTTAAGCTTCTAAATCTTAAAGATGCCATGAATGACATCAACTCAAAAGAGTTACTAAACACTGCAATTGAAGATGTAATATTTAGTTTTACAAAGACGGGCGAAGAAGAACTCAAGCTACTATCTGAAGATTTGCATAATTCTGCCGGCAAAGTTCGCCATGAGCTCGACAGGAATTTCAATAAAAAAGATCCAGAATGGCTGTCGCTTTATGAGGCTTTCATTAAACTTCTCGACAAGCATAATATCGATCCAGATTCTGAAAGTATAGACTCGATGAAATTCGAATCTGAAGAACTTAAGAGAATCTTTGAACAGATAAAAGAGCTTAATAGAAAAAATTCAATGCTGACTTGCCAAGTTTGATGGTGACCGTAAGTTTGCAGTTATCTACAAAAATCATCAACCAACCGGTAAGGTTAGCGACAATATAGCACTATACAACCTTCTAAACGATGCAAAAGCAAAGATTGACACACGACTTACAAATAGTCAGGATATTCTTTCAAATCAAGGCTATTTCCGTCAGACAACAGGTGAATACATCCTTGATAGTTTTGACAATGGAAGCTACGATCTAAACGCTCGATTAGTCCGCAATCTAATAACAAACACTGCAGATGAATATTTGGCAGAATACCAAGGAGAATAAATGGAACACACAGATTTTTCAAATAAAGCAAAGCAACTTATTGACGAACTTAAGGGTATTTGTGCTAGTGCTGGGCTTGGTGGTGATGCGAACGAATACAAAATAGTTACCCAAAGTTTCTTGTATAAATTCTTAAACGACAAATTCTTGCACGAAGTTGGTAAGCTTGATCAAAGCCTGAAAACGTATGAAGACCTCAAGGCAATAGACAGCGATAAGTATGATTTATTGATGATTAAAATCGGCACAAAGACTGCTCATCTCAAACCTGAGCATTTACTAGATTATTTATTTAAGCATCAGAACGATGGTGATTTTGCGAAACTATTCGATAATACCCTTAACGACATAGCAGTTGATAACTCCGATGTATTTTCTGTCCATACTGCCGGTAACACTGAGATTCGACTTTTTGAGGAAGAATTAATTGCTGATGCAGTTAACGACAAATCTCAACATGACATCACGGCACGTAAAATTATTAACAAACTTGCTGACAGTAAGTTTGAACTAGATGAAATTTTATCGGCAGGCTTCGACTTTTTCTCAACAATGTTTGAGTATATGATCAAAGACTACAACAAGGATGGAGGTGGCAAATATGCCGAATACTACACGCCTCATTCAATAGCGAAAATTATGGCAGAAATTCTAGTCGGTGATGATACGCCAACTAACGTTACGGCATATGACCCAGCCGCAGGTTCAGGTACTTTGCTTATGAACATCGCACAAGGCTGGCCAGAAGGTTGTTGCGCTTGTTGGTGATAATGCGACTATCAAGAGACTTAATAAAGAATCCGGATACTGGGTATTGGAGCCAGTTTCAAAAAACCCAATACATAAAAAATTAATTATGGTTGAGGACTTCGCGATACAGGGTGTGGCTGTGGATGTTGTTGAAACTAGAGGGACGGTAAGTGATGGCACTAGAGGATACGCTTAGAACTTGGGCGCAAAGGCCAAGTAGCTCGGAACAAGACAGAATAGACAGAACAGAGCGCATGATACGAGAGGCCATTAGTAAATCCGGCGACCCCCGCGTGAGTGGTGCTAAAGTATTTGCTAAGGGTAGCGTAGAAAATGAACACTAAATATTCGCGCTACAAGCGATATAGATATATGTGTCCAGAGCTAATAATGTATTTTTCACCAACTACCCCGAAGGCACAGACAATTCAACCTTTGGCAATCATCGCGTCGACTACAGCTTCAAAGAATTTCGTCGCAACGTAGAACTTGCGCTAACAAGTCACTTTGGTATACCTGATGTTGATGTCACTGGAAATAAAGCAATCCGCATCCGAAATACAGTCTCTAGCTCACGCGTTGATGCTGATGTTATCCCTGCTTTTGAGCATCGACGGTATAGCCTTGATGGCAACCACTTCCCGGCATTGAGATAATGCCGAAAAACGGCAGCAAGGTTATCAATTGGCCGCATCATAACTACAACAACAGTCTTACTAAACGACGAGGATCTGCTCGTAGGTACCGAAAAATGGTGCGAATTCTAAAGCGCACTCGCGAAGCCATGAAAGATTCTGGTACGCAGTATGCCCACGATGCTCGTCTTTTTTGATCGAATCACTACTGTGGAACGTGCCAGATGATCATTTCGGTTTTGATAATTATTTAGATGACATTGTTAATGTGTTGACATTTCTGAAAGCGCACCTAGCTTCGGCTGACTTAGTTAGCGAATGGGGCGAGGTAAATGAACTAAAATACCTATTCCATGGACCACAGAAATGGACACGAGAAGGTGCACTCGCCTTTGTTAACGATACCGACCAGTACCTTGGAGCATCCGGTAATGAACAGAGTTGATTACAAAAAACTGGTTTGGCTATCCGCGTTGGTGGCTATAGCTACGGTTTTGGTGTTCGTCAAAGTACAAAATCTTGTGATTGGACTTAATATCAATACCTTTGGCATGGTTGGCACGATAGCTGGTGTTAACTGGTTGCTGTGGGAGTTGTTTAAAAAATGGCTGTGGAAGTTACCACTTTTTAGACGCTGGCTAGTGATGATTCCGAATCTAGATGGTCACTGGGAAGGTACCCTGCGAATTACTTTGGGTTGATGAGAAGAACAGGTAAGATTATTGCTCCTATAGATACAGAAGCTGTAATCAAACAAGACCTTCTCTACTACAATCGAGCTTTACGACTAAGCGAGATGGAGAGCCGTAGTATGCATAGCCGAAGATCAGCTGCGACCCGCACCGACGTGTTGCTGAAATTAACTACACCTACCAGTCAAGACCCAGATGCAACGGTCAACAGCGCGCAGCGCTATTCACTACAGGCTCAGGCAAAGCTGCGTCTTACGGAAAGACCGCGAAGTACGAAACGCTAAAGGGTGACTACTGGACTGACAGAAAAACAACCGGAACTATGGAGTTCTTCTCAGAACGTAGCAAGAAATAGTTGTCTGTTGGGGGTGAAAATATAGGTGTGTATACACACCTTGAAGGCGCAAATACTACGAAGACCTCTATGATAAATTAACCGTAGAGTTCTGCTCGCCGTGGCATCGGTTATTATTACGATTTTTACAAAGAAGATTTTGAAAAGAAGCTCCCCAAAGACGAAAAGATCGACAGACCTGGCAACGTTTTTGTACTAAACGTCTTCTATATCAGCAGCTGTTGGCAATGAACTGCTTGAACGTTACGAGAGACGCGATCAGCACATACGTGAATGGATGGAGCGAGACGAGGCTAAAGACGAGCAAATAGCCACGGCTAGCGCCTGACAGAAGAGCCCCATTGCTATCACTGTGGCAAACACGGGCTACGCATTACCGATAAATCCCTGATGCACAGGAGCGAAGATTACAAATAGAAGACCCTGAAGAAGTGCTTTTTATGCTGCACTGCTCACATTGCGATAAAAATAGCGCTTTCTGGGAAGACGGCACTGCTTGGAAAGTAAAACCTAGCCTATGCCCTAAATGTAAATCAGAAGTGACGCATAAAACCACTAAAACTAAGAACGCTATCATTATTACCTATACTTGCACATCATGTAAGCATAGCTTCAAAGACAAAATGGACTTATCGACTAAAAAAGAAAAGCCCGACCCTGAATTTGCTACCGACCGTATACACTTCTGCCTAGAAGACGAAGAATTCCGTGATCGGCTCTTTAATATGCGCCATGATTTTATGGAAATGGCTAAGCTCGGCAAAGAATTTAAGGAACGTGAAGACAACAGGCATGTTTACGATGCTGTAAAGGAAATGAAGAAGCCTAAGATTGCCGAGCTAGTACCAATGCTTGCACCCGTACTAGAAAAGGCTGGGTATATTGAATTTCACCTAGATAAACCTGAAATGGGTCGTGATGTGTATGCGGCTCAGCTGTTTAGACAGTAAGCCCGATCGAAACGATAACGACAGCAGAAAGACATTGAAGAAGCTAGTTGATAGCGCACTTAGCGATGCAAACTGGCGATTAATGAGCGATGGCATATCTTATCGACTTGGGTACCTAAACGGCCGTGTTAAAGCCTATGAAGGCGAAGATGCCATGAAAGAGTTAGTTATCAAGAGCGGAAAGTTGAAGAAGAAGGCAGTAAGTAGCGATGTTAGCTCAGAAGGCTTCAATAAAACCTATAAAGCGCCGGACGGCACTGAAATAATCCTTTAAAAATGAGACACTCAGGATATATGTGTTCGTGTCTCATTTGTCTCATTTTGACCTGTAAACTGTACTAGACCTGTTGTAGCCAAATATTTGATCGTGAGCATTATGCGCATGAACAAATCTGGTTTAATTCTACGCATTTTGCTTTTCTAGGTAATGCTTTCGGTAATATTCCCCTGAGAATCCGGCTGTAATATCTTATTTACAAGACCGTCGATCTGGTCATTCGATAGATTTACTTTTACTATATAACCCTCAATTCCCAGATCCCGTAATCCGGTAGGGGCTTCAGATTCATTAAGATTTGAAATAATGAGAACGGGAATATTTTTGCCCCAATCGCTTTTACGTATAGTTGCCAGGATCTGATCTCCGGAAATATCGGGTACCATAAGGTCAAGCAGGACCAGATCAGGCATTTCTTTTTGTATAAAATAAAGCGCGGTAATGCCATTGTAAGCTAAGAAACAGGTGTAACCAATCAATTCAAGTCTGGTTTTATAAATTTCTGCCAGGCTAAGATCGTCTTCGACTATTACTATTTTTTTCGACATTGCAACTTGTTCCATAGGTTTGATTCTAGTGCATACAGTGAATTTTGACTATTTATTTGCGTTTTAAAACAATAGACCTCTCCTAAAATTTAAACCGGTTATGGTTTTGTGATTAAATCGTTATGAGCAGATTGTAATAGAGTGCTATACTGCAGGTCGTTCTAAAATACAATTAATGAAAGGACAGATATATGGATCGCCCGTCAGCTTTTGGTACTATTTATTTTATACTGGGTTTAATTATTGCTTATAACCGCGGTTACCTGACATCAATTGTCGATATTGGCACACTCCTTTCAGCTATACTGGCGGTTGCAGCGTGGCCGTTACTGCTCTTCGGGATTGACCTGCATATAACTGCTTAACTAAGCTTCCTGAAGTGAAGTTTAGTTAAGATTTTCGGGTTCTTTTGCTTCCAATACTACATCTTCTTCCTGGTCGGCAGGTTTCAGAATATTATCGACGAGCTGATCAAGCTGATCATTCGATAAATTCATTTTGACGGCATAGCCTTCTATACCCTGTTCCCGCAAACCTGCAGGTGCATCCGCTTCATTAAGGTTCGATATAATCAGCACTTTTATACTTTTGCCCCACTCACTGGATCGCATGGTAGCCAAAATCTGATCACCGGCAATCTTTGGAACCATCAGGTCCAGCAGAACAAGATCCGGAAGTTCTTTCTCTATAAGAGCAAGCGCCGTTACGCCATCATATGCAGCGAAACACTGATAACCAAGCATCTCCATCCTGATCTTATAAATATCAGCAAGGGCGACATTGTCTTCGACAATTACTACTTTCTGCGAAGTTCCGAATTGATCCATATACTACTGATTCTAACCCATAGATCAGACTTGCGCCAGATAGCTCTCTTAGGTGTTAATAAAAAATCGTTTATACTGATGGGTAACGGTTGGTGCAAAACAAACTTACTCAGAAAGTTACTATGATATTGTCCGCGGAAATTAAAGAAAAATCATTTGGCAGTAATCTGCTATATAGCGGGGTTGAGCTGGAGATTCAGGAAAATGAGAAAATCGGACTTATCGGACGAAATGGTACCGGCAAGTCAACATTGTTCAATATAATCAGCGGCGAAGATAGTGACTATCAGGGCGAAGTACGCATAAAGCGCGGGGCAATTGTGATCAGCAGCCGGCAGGAACATCATGGCCACGAGGACAAAACTGTTCTGGAATATATTCAGGGCGATTTACCGGAATATAAAAAATTAACTCATATCATTGACACGTATCCGGACACAATGGGAAGCAATACGAAAAAAATGCAGGAATTCAGCGATGCACTGGAGCGATTTGGTCAGCTGGGATACTATCAGATCGAAGACGAAATCAAGCAGGCTTTTGAAATCTATCAACTCGACCCTGCTCACTTGCACAGGACACTCGGCTCGTTAAGCGGGGGCCAGAAGCGCATGGCCGAGCTTGTCAAAGTACAGCGAAGCCGTGGACATATAGCTCTTATTGACGAGCCGACAAACCACATGGACTATATTGCCAAAACAGCATTTATTAAATGGTTCAGGGCGGCCGAAGAAGCAGTACTGGTCATTACTCACGACCGGGATGTACTGGATAATGTCGACCGCATTATTGAAATCCGGGATGGCAAAAGCTATGTATTCAAGGGCAACTATAATGCGTACCTGCGAACTAACAAGGGTCAAATAACGTCAGAGGTCAGTACCTACGATCTGACTCAGAAACGACTAATAACTCTGAAAGATGACATCGTACGTTTCCGGCGAATGAAAGAAAAGGCCCGTAACCCCGGCACTATCAGGCGCTTTAAAGCTCAGGAACAAAAAGCCCGTGAAGAATTACAAAAACTTAGTACGCTCGACAAGCCTTCTTTCTGGATTGACCAGGAGTCAGCCAGTGATATGAAAGATAAATTAGCCAGTACCTACGACAAGTATAAAGCAACAAATATCAAGGTGCGTACGCGCGCCAAAAATACAAGTGATAGTGAACAAGCACTTATAAAGGTTGAGAAATTGTCACTTGGCTACGATAATACACCACTCTTCAGCAATATGAACTTCGCACTCCGGGCCGGGGAACGATTACGGCTGCACGGGCGTAATGGTACCGGCAAAACCACACTTGTATCTGCGATTATGTCTCAGGCACTGGAAATTCCACTATTATCAGAGTGCAGTGCAGGTACTATACATATAGAGAATGGTGTTCGGATTGGTTTATACGAACAGGAAATTAATTATAAATATCTGTCTATGAGTCTGAATGATGCCCTCGAACAGGTACTACGGGAGAAGAATTTACCTATAAATTCTCAGCATATTAAGCAACTACTCAGTGACTATTTATTTAATCCGGCTACGGATGGCGAAATGCCTGTACAAAAATTAAGCGGGGGACAGAAAGCCCGGCTTCAACTCATCGCAATGCTTGTCCACGATCCACAAATACTTATTCTTGATGAACCAACAAATCATCTGGATCTTCCCAGTATCGAAGAGCTGGAAAATGCTTTGATTAAATATCATGGAGCAGTTATCTATATATCCCATGACAGCTTCCTTGCTTCAAAACTTGGTGGCAGTACCATCACAATTGATCAAAGTAATTGATTTATACTTTTTTAATATATTTTCGCGATAACAAATTAACCAGCATTATTAAAATAGACCAAATCAGGAGAACAAACGGAAACCAAATAATCACTAAACCCCCGAAGTCCTGGCTGGAGAGACTGAAGATATAGGTAAGAATAATTAAAATACATACTACCCAACCAGATAGATTAATAATGCGTTTTATTTTCTTTACTGCCATTTCTCGATTTTGCTGGTTATCATCCAACAAACCGGCTGCTATTCTATCTTTAGCGGTAAAGAATAGCTTTGCAAGAATTAAAAATATTATTGACCAAAGTATATATGAGAGCCAATCACTCGCACTATAACACCCTGAAGATCCTCTAAAGCACTTAGTATGGAAATAAGCGCCGTAAGGGCCAAAAAGAATAGCTAAAGCATAGATTATATGTCTGATTTTCATATTGATGCTCAAATCAGTATACATAAAAGAAGGTAGCTTACGGAAATCATACGACTCTTGTGTATTAAGTTTGAAAGTTATTTACACTGGACTTTGGTACCAATATTGGTATCTGTTATAATTCGGCTGGAATCTATTCAAAGATAATTTTCGAGGACAAAAAAATAATGATTATTGATCTATTTTGGGCAAAAAGGGCGATTCTAGATCGGAAACTTTATTTTGGGATAGGTATTAGATGATACGAGCCGTTTTGTTTGATTTTTATGGTGTCTGGACAACAGATATTTTTAACAAATATATTGCCCTTGCTGAGCAACAAAGTCCGGCTATCGCGCTTGAGCTCAGGCAGGTAATGGCCAAATACTATGTTGGTCTGGCTGACATCGATTATGTAACCAGCAGTTTCAGAGTAATACTGAATTATCCTGATATCGAAGAAGGCATCTTTAATCTGAATCCGGAAGATATATCACCAGCTGTAGTTGAGTTCATGCAGTATCTCCATGGTCACTTCCTGAAATTAGGAATACTGGCAAATGTCGGACGGCAGGAATATAATCTTCTGGGCGAGTTTAACGCGCGTCATCAGCTATTTGAAGTCATTACTACATCTCTGGATATCGGAGGTTCAGTCCTGACTAAAGAGGCTTTCATAAAGACCCTTCAGGACATAGGTGAGCCTCCGAAGTCATGTCTGATTATAACGGGTAACGACGAGTATCACAGGTTTGCAGAAAGTTACGGTATACCTGTTCTGCAATTTCAGGATTTTCCGGCTTTAAAAGTAACTTTAGCGCAGCTTATTGAAGAAAACCGGTAACGGTTAGTACTAGCTCTGTTTAGGTGGTTCGTCGTCTTTGGAATCCAAAGGATTTGTAAGTTTATTCTTATCGACACCCAATATTCCACTCAGCGGATCTTTCGGTATATCTTCACCAGACCCCCAACCCCCTATCTTATGAAGCGCTTGTTCGGAAGCCCGTATATTGTCTGCGGCTTGTGTATATGTTGAATGTGTAGGAAAACCTGAATTCATAGTATCGGTATTTAAATCTATACCGCCTCCTTTTATTTGCGCCTGGCCGCCGGGACCGGTGGTGATATTAATGTCGCCATTTCTTATACTTGTAGTTCCGTCAGGTCCGGTAGTGATGCTCATAGAGCCTTTAACTATGTCGAGACTACCATTGCTGATTTTAACGTGATCATTATTGGTGCTTGCTTCATTTCCGCTTCCCGTTGCAGTAACTGTACCTTCAGGAAGATTCCCTGCTCCGGTGCCATAATCAGCGGGCGGGTCATTATTCGTTTCGGAAATATCAGTGTTTGCGTAATTGTTGCCGGAAGTCTGAATATTACTCTGGTTAAAGGTTGAGCTTTCGCCCACGCTGCTGACGGACTCTCCCGGTGCGCCCTGGGTGGCTGTGCCTTCAGAGCCTGATATATTGCCGTTTGACGATTCAAAAGATGGTTTAGTAGAAGCTACATTACCTGGTGACGATTCCTCAGATACAGGAAGAGCTACCGGGGTGCTATCGGTAGTAGGAATAGATACCGGAACTGTGCTGCCAGGATGATTATTACCGGAAACAAGTACGCCGTTATGATATGTCTGGGTATCGTTATGAGTTACCGTAGAACTTTCGCCCACGCTGCTGACGGACTCTCCCGGTGCTCCGACTGCTGACGGACTGGAAACGCTGCTATCTCCGCTTTGATTACTCACAATCTGACCGGTCGATGCGTCGGCGCCATCTGCACCGGTATTAATGACCGGTGCACCGGGGGATGATTGATTATTAATGTTTGTAGCCTGAGAATAGTTAGTGTTAGATTGCGAACCTGTACCTGGAGTGCTGGTGGACTGGCCGGACCCCCCGGAGTTGCAGTTCCCTGACTACTACTTGTGCTCCCGGGTATCGTAATCGTGCCCGGTTGTGCAAAAGAACTCTGCGGCATGCCGGTAATCGGGTTAATAGCAGGATGCTGCGTAGCTGTAACATTATTGTTATCCGAAATCTGCGTTTGCGATTGATTAGAAGTCTGGCTTGTACCTGTGCTGCTAACGGATTGTCCGGGTGCTCCCTGTACGGCTGTGCCCTGGGTATTATTCACATTTCCGGTCATACTATCACTGTTGCTGCTTTCTACAAACGGACCTTTGGCAGAAGCCACATTGGATGCACTTTCATCAAAAGCGGGTTTTGTAGAGGGGGTATTAACGGGAGGAGAACCGGTTACCGGTGATCCGTTATTAGAAATATAGGTATCATTTTGAGTAACTGTAGAGCTTGCGCCCGTGCTGCTATCAGACTGGCCATCGGCCCCCTGTACGGCTGCACCGACTGCTGCACCTGTTGACGAATCATCAGTATTGGAAGTTTGCGCACCGCTGCCACCAAAAACTATACTACTGCCCTTGTCAGTATTTGTTAATCCGGGAGTTACTGCCGGATCATTATTATCGAACACTATGCTATGTTCATCTGAAGAAAGACCTTTAGCCATAATTAATGAATCCTTTATTTATATATATTTATTATGCAATGAATGCTTATGCTATCACTTATTATTGCACATTATTCACTTAATCAAAATAATTATTCTGATCTTATGTGCCGCTATAACTGACCGGTAACTTGTAACCGGTAAGTATATTTCTCTATACCGCCCAAAGACTCTACATCAACAAGCGTCCCGTTGTCTAAAACATATATTTTATCCATAAGACTTAAAAGCGGGATACGATGTGTCACGAGTAGTACTGTCTTGTCTCTGATAAGATTTCCTATAGAGTCACGGACCAGTTTTTCTGATTTGTCATCAAGCGCCGACGTAGGCTCGTCCATGCAAATGATCGGCGCATTTTTGAGGAGTGCCCTTGCTATAGATATACGCTGGCGCTGACCACCGCTAAGACTTGATCCTCCCTCGCCGGCTATGGAATCCATACCCAGCGGCAGTTTTTGGGTAAATTCAGAAATATTAGCAGCCTCCGCAGCCCATACAATCTCTTGTGGGCTTATCCGTCGTCCTATATCACCGTCCTGCATATTGTTCAGTATAGAGGTAGCAAACAACTGTGGTGACTGGCTTATCCATGCAATATTACGCCTTACATCATGCAGGCTGACATTCTGTATATCCTGTCCGTCTATCAGGATCCGCCCCGCCGTCGGTTCAAGATAAAGATCCAGTAATCGCAGGAAAGTGCTTTTTCCTGATCCACTGGGTCCTACTATGCCTATTTTCTGACCGGGCTCGATCGACAGATTAACCTGATTCAAAACGGGTTCGCCTTTGTAGGCATAAGATACATTCTGAAACTCAATTCTGCCCTGCGGCTTATGCATTGGCTTGCCCTGACGCAGATTTTCTATGCCTTCGTGGTCACTCAGTATTTCGTATACTCTGTTTACGTTTACAAGTTTCTGCCGACGTACAGTTATCTGAGATGTAATTTCCTGTATCGGACCGATCAGGTAACCCATGTAAGTCATAAAGATTAACAGTGTCCCCAGTGTAAATTCATTATTCAGGACCTCTGTGCCGCCAAAATATATAACTGCAGAAGTTCCCATCACAACCAGTAAACCGTTGCTGAAATTAAAGAACCTACCCCATAGCAGACCCTTTCTGGCTATTTCATAATTTTCCTGCCATAGATTCTTTAGCTTATTGACCTGACGTTCCTGTAGGGTAAATGCCTGAACAGCTTCGGTGTTATCTATTGATTCAGCAATAAGCGATGATGTTTTACTTGATATTTCGGCAAGTGCCCGCCCAAGTCTGCCCATTATCGGACCGAATATTCGAATGGTAATAATCAGAAACGGTATAACGACCAGGGTTATAAGAGTTAACCTGGCATTAAGATTCAGCATGATGATCAGTACGCCCGTAACGAGAATAACTGATTCGATAATTTGCGATGTAGAGTCAAGAATCAGATCGGACAGGCTGTTTGTAACTTCATTCTGGCGATATATGTAATCACCTTTTGGCAGACGATTTTCGTGGTAAAGAGGAAGATGTAAAATATGCCGGAATGATTCTTCTTTGATCGACCGGTTGAGCCAGTAACCGACCTTAAGCAAAAAGTAATCTTTTATTAGCCCGAAAAGCGCTCCCATAATAAAGATTACGATAGTCATCAGAGAGACAATCAGAATAAGAGTAGGAGTGTGAGTATATGGCTCCAACGGACCCGGCGCCGGTATTGATCCGAATACCGAATCGGCAAGGATCTTCACCGGCCATGGTTTGAGCAATGCTATAGCCGAAGTAATAGTCCCGAGAAATACCATCAGCGCTACTGCCGGCGCTGCCTGGCGATAATACTTTTTCAGCCATTCGCTGAAAACGGTGGTTTTTTGCGTTCGACCATTCTCCTGCAGCCATTCTTCGATAGCCGTTCTGACCATCTGTTCAGGCCATCCGGCACGCTTAAGGCTATAGGCAATAAAATCCATCGGAACACCTTTGGAAACACCCTCATCGATTGCCGGTTTAAGTCGTTGATCCTGCATAAATTACTATGCTTAAGTATACTCTAAATGAACTATAATGGGACTGGTAAACAAGGAGGTGCGCATATGTTAAAAGATTCACAGGCATTCAGCGGGTTTTCGACTAATGATATTGCCAAAACCAAAGAATTTTATGCTCAGATTCTGGGCCTTGACGTAACCGAAGAAACCGGTGACATGTCTATGCTTACGATTAAGCTTGCGACCGGCGGCAGTGTACTGATCTATCCTAAAGACAATCACATTCCTGCCTCGTTCACTGTGCTTAATTTTCCTGTAGATAATATCGATAAGGCTGTAGACGGACTTACAGCCCGTGGGGTTGTTTTCGAAAAATACGAAGGTGAAATACAAACAGACGGAAAAGGTATATTCCGGGGCGGAGGTCCATTGATAGCCTGGTTCAAAGATCCGGCCGGAAATATCCTGTCTGTACTTGAAATCTAATAACTTAAGCGGAGGTTTTGCGACGGAACAGCCATGATGCAAGAGGCACGGCAACAATCAGCATACCCAGGCACCAGCCAATTGCCAGCCAACCATAGTTACCGAGAGGCGTACCCAGCATTAACGCTCTGACGGCTTCGATTATTTGTGTGATCGGCTGATTCTCAGCAAAAGCCTTTAAGAAAACGTTCATACCCTCTGTTGGCACAAAGGCACTACTGGCAAATGTCAGCGGAAATATGATGATAAATGTCAGCCACTGTACGGCCTCAATGCTTTTGGCCATCATGCCAACAATAGCTGCCAGCCACGAAAAAGCCAGAGTAAATAACAATATAATAGACACGATCAAAAGCCAGTCAGTAAAGCCGGCACTCGTACGAAAACCCATCGCCAGGCCTGTTACCAGCATAACAATGGTAGACATACTGTTCCGAAACAAATCAGATATTACATGTCCGTTTAGCACTGCCAGATTTGACATAGGTAGCGAACGGAAGCGATCAACAATCCCTTTCTGTAAATCGTTGCATACTGCAATTGCAGTAGTTGTTGAGCCAAACGCCAGAGTTTGTACGATAATACCTGCCATCAGAAAATTGAGATAGCTGACGCCGGGTGGCAAAGCTTTGGATATAGCAGGACCAAAGACCGCCGCAAACAAGACAAGAAACATAATGGGTTGGAAAAACGTACCCAGCAGCTGATCAGTATTACGAACGATATGCGTACTGCTTCGTTTGATCATTAGCAGCGAATCATTCAGAGCCAATACCGCTTTAGGCCTGGTATCAAATTCCAGTTTAACCGACATCTACTTATTCCCCTTTTTCTCTGTTTTTTTCTGTTTTCCCGTAAGTGATAAAAAAACATCATCAAGTGTTGGTTTATGAATAGCCATTGAGGCAACGGAAACATTAGCTTTTGACAGCGTATCAAGAGTCTTTCTGACATCAACGTTTGTGTCCTGAATAATCACTGTGGTCATGAGTTCTTTTTTGTCGGTATTTATAACACCGGCACCCAATACTTTCACTGCATCTTCGAGTGCGGCATTCGTAGCAAACGTTAGCTCCAGACGATCTTTACCAACCTTGCTCTTTAGCTGTGAAGGCGTACCGTCAGCTATAACTTTGCCCCCGTCAATCACTACGATCTTATCGGCCAGCTGATCGGCCTCATCCAGATACTGAGTCGTCAGCAAAATAGTTGTTCCCTGCTCCATCAGATTTTTGATTATTGCCCACATGCTGAGTCGTGAACGTGGATCAAGACCCGTTGTCGGTTCATCGAGAAAAATTACAGGAGGCGTGGCAATCAGGCTGACCGCAAGATCAAGTCGGCGCCTCATACCACCGGAATAAGTTTTGGCCGGACGCTCTGCTGCTTTGACCAAATCAAACTCTTCCAGTAGCTCCTGTGCGCGGTTTCCGGCACTCTGATGGGTAAGGCGATACAACCGTCCCATCATTATCAGGTTTTCGCGCCCTGTTAGCAGCTCGTCCACGGCAGCGGTCTGCCCTGTCAGACCGATAACCCCGCGAACTTTGTCAGCCTCGCTGGTCACATCATAGCCTTCTACAGAAGCTGTACCTCCGTCAAATGTTAGCAGAGTACTAAGTATCCGGACAATGGTTGTCTTGCCCGCACCGTTCGGACCCAGTAACGCCAGCATTGTTCCGCGTCCTACATTCAAATCAATGCCTTTCAGCACATGGTTTGATCCGTATGATTTTGTAAGATCGTGGACCTCAATAACAGTATTATTATTTGTCATCTGTAATCTCCGTAAATCTGAACTTATCATATTTTATCAACAGAGCATTGTTTTTCATATAGTCCCCTGCAAAACAAAACCTGTTTTGCTGAGGATGATTGATTAATGTGTCAAAAACTTTGATTGCCGGAAAAATCGTATCGCAGGTATGCTGAGTGCGTAAAGGAGGTTTTTGGCCGATGAGATGTAGCTCAGAATATTAGTTTTGTTTTGTGTGACATTAGATCAGAAAACAGATTATATAATAATATTTTTTACTCCCATTGCTGTCAGATTTATCACAGACAACTGCGCAGCATGTCAATTAAACTGTGAGTGTCGATGCGAACCCGGTGGAGAGGATCAATCTTATTAAACCTCTCACTGCGCATCGACACCTGGTAAAGTAATCAGTTAACAACGGGGAAAGGAGGAGCCAACAAGTGCAAAAGTTTAATACAAAGGAAGCAGACAAAGTACTTATGAGATTGGACCGTAAATTCCAGCGTAAAGTGCAGTCTGAGGCAGAACGCAGGCAAACAAGACGTATCAGCCACTCTTTTGATGATTCTCAGATCATAAACTGGGATTATATTTTTGAAGATATTTCCCGCCACCGCTGATTACAAACTCACCCGCAGACGAATAATAACTTTAGAAAGGAAATAACATGTCAATAATTGTATGGATTATTTTTGGAGCATTAGCCGGATGGATAGCTTCAATGATCACAGGAGATAATGCCCGTCAGGGAGCAATAGGTAATATAGTTGTCGGAATTCTGGGAGCACTATTAGGTGGCTGGCTATCTGGTTTCTTCGGAGCAAGCGGTGTTACTGGTTTCAATCTTACCAGCCTGATGATAGCCATTATAGGCGCGGTAATTCTGCTCTTCATAGCCCGTAGTTTCCGTGGTAGCTCGCATATGCGATAAAACGGTGGTGCGATAATTCTCAATAGAAAAAGATTTGATATATAATAGCCCTGTTACAAGGGCTATTATATTTTATTTCAGTATCAGATCGAATCTATGAGACTTATCCTTATAAAAAAACAAACTGGTTTGCTCTTCGGTGGCTTACTTCTCATTGGTATAGTCCTGTTTTTAGTGATTGAATCACGGCCCCCGGTAACCCCTGTATTACCAGAACCTTCGCTGAAAGCCCTGGGAGCAAAACATAATATACAGATGGGTAATTTCGCTATGACCAGTATGATCGGCGAAAAACCATATGCTGATATTCTGAGCAGTCAGTTTAATCTGGCGCTGGCTGATAATACGCCCAATTGGTACTTCACAGATGGCGGGCTCCGCCCTTCGCTTACGTCCTATAACTACAAGCAAATGGACGAAGTTATGGCTTTTGCAGAACAGCATAAAATGGCTGTCCAGGCTCATCATTATTTATGGGGAGAAGAAAAATGGCTTCCTGACTGGCTCAAAGAAGGTAAATACTCCAAGGACCAGCTTCTGAATATTATTCACGAGCATATTCAAACGGTTGGTAATCATTACAGTGGTCGTATCCAGGAATGGACAGTCGTAAACGAAGCATTTACCCGCGACCAGCACCTCTACAATCTTCGTGACTGGTGGGCGGACAATTTAGGTAATGACCGTGAAGCCTATATTGATCAGGCATTTATATGGGCGCGGGAGGCGGATCCGAATGCGAAGTTAATCCTGAACGACTTCAATAACGAGAGTATCAATGAAACCTCAAACAACATGTACGCCTACATCAGAGAAGCAAAAATTCGTGGAGTGCCCATAGATGGCATAGGCATGCAAATGCATATTGACGGTAATCATCCCCCGACCAAGGACGAGGTAATAAGTAATATGAAACGCTTCGGCGAGCTGGGTGTTAGTGTCTATGTAACAGAGTTTGATGTCAACATGGATAATCTAAGAACAAACGGCATTGGTAAAGATCAGATAGAAGGCAATATATACTATGAAATGATGCGGGCCTGTATTGAATCAAAGGTCTGCCACAGCTTCTCAGTACTCGGGATTACGGACAAAGAAACCTGGTATAATCACATAGGCCTGAAAGATCCACGTCCCTTGCCTTTTGACAAAGACTATAATCCGAAACCCGCTTTCTATTCGTTACGAACAGCACTGGAACAGGATTAGAACATCAGACCGGAATCTGTAATGTCAGAAAATGTACCTATACGCGCACAAACGAATAAGTCAGGAGCACGACGCAACTGGGTGCGCGCAGCCGTGCTAGGTGCCAATGACGGTATAGTTTCTATCGCCGGTCTGGTAGTAGGCGTCGCCAGCGCTTCCGGTTCGAAGCCTATCATCTTTACTGCCGGCATGGCAGGATTAGTAGCCGGAGCATTATCGATGGCGGCCGGTGAATATGTCTCCGTTAGCAGCCAACGCGATACAGAAAAAGCTTTGCTTAAAAAAGAAGAGTATGCTCTGCATAATAATCCTGAGGAAGAGTTACTGGAGTTAGTAGACTTTTATGAAGCAAAGGGACTATCCGGAAAAACAGCACTTCTGGCAGCAAAAGAACTAACTGCTCACGATGCTTTTGCTGCTCACGTGGAAGTTGAACTGGGTATAGACCCGAATGATCTGACTAATCCATGGCACGCCGCATGGGCCTCAGCCGGCGCGTTTTTGGCCGGCGCAACACTTCCCCTCGTCGCAATACTATCCAGTCCCGAATCAGTGCGTATACCTGTTACGTTCGTATCTGTGCTGTTAGCTCTTGCCTTAACCGGTGCGCTTAGCGCCAAAGTTGGCGGTGCCCCCATTACCAGAGCGGCTTTGCGTGTCATGGTTGGTGGTGCCCTTGCAATGTTGATCACCATTGCTATTGGAAATATTTTTTCTCTAAGAGTCTGAAAAAACTGATCAAAGCAGTAAAACAGTCAGGAGAAGCTAGGACCTGAGCAGATAATGATCAATAATCAAAGTTTAATTGCTAATGCCCGGCTTTCAGCAGTAAATTTTGCTGTTGTCCAAAGTTATCCCGGGTACGCACAGTCTGCAAGAGCAACGCTTCAGGTACGAGCGCATACACTTGGAAACCGGCAATCAGAAATATTAGTATATCCAAGCTGACTTCCGTATACAGGACTTTCGCACTTTGCCACTGATTCCGGAGGTCTGCCCGGGTTTAGCAAAAATTTTCAGCATCCTGCGGGGTAGACGTTGCTACATTGAGAGAAGACGGGCAATTTGGCAGCCCAGATGAGTTCCGGGGCTGTGGGAAAGTGCGAGAGTCCTGTATAGACTTCGGCTTATCCACATCCACCTATGTATAAGCGGATTACTCCATGATATGGTAATAGCGTAAACAATGGTTAAGACAAAGGAGTTTTGAATATGCTCGATAGAATTATTAATGAAGTTAGTGATGCGATAGTGGCTGCTGTCGAAGGTGTAGACGATGTAGTAGGAGCTGTAACAGGAACAGTGAAAAATCAGGTTATCGGTGCCCTGCAAGGCACCAGTGAAATTGGCAGTACCAGCATTGAAGCAGTAGCTTCTGTCGCTGATGGTGCGATCAAAGGCGCCGGGCGTGTCGGAGGTTCGGTTATCGATGTCGCGGGCAATACCATGAGCGGTATTATCAGTGGTGTTAGCGAAGTAGGTGGAGACATTATCTCAGCTATCCGGGGTGCCGCTCAGGGAGTTGTACAGGGTACTGCCGAAACAGGCGGTGATATCGGCCAGGCAGCTGTATCTGCAGTTTCAAGTGCTATCAAATCAGCCGGCGATGTAGGTGCAGACACTTCTGAGGCTGCTAAGGCGGCTGCCGGAGGAGCGTTGGACGCAGCAACAACCGTAGGTGGCAACGCGGTCCAGACCGTACGCGATGCACTGTTATCTGCTGCAGCCTTGCCTCGGGACATAATAGAATCTGTCATAAAAGGTAGCGACAACAAATAATTTTTTAAAACTCTTATTAAAGGCAGCCCTTTCGGGGCTGTTTTTATTTATTCAAGTGATCGTTCGAAACGCCCGATTGGATCGTACCAACCCTGCTCCAGTATGTAAGTCTGGGCTTTCTTATCCAGGCCGAATGCAACCGATAGTCCTACTACAATAAAAATAATTCCTACTATTTTTTTCATTGAGCCGTGAGGATTACTGAGCCAGCCCAGTTTAGATATAACAGCCTTGCCGCCATATGCGACAAGTAATAATGCCCCCGCCATACCGATGGCATAAGCAATCAGATACAACAGACCACGGGCAAACGACTCGGGCAATACGCCTGCTACAACCAGTGCGTACGTCGGACTACAACTATTAAAAACCGGACCCAGACTCAAACCAATCAGAATTGCCGATATACTTCCTTTGCCCTGTAAAGACTTTCCCAATAATTTGTTAGCAGATGTGTTGAACGAAGACGTGAATGGCAGACGATACCATAGATCAGGCTTCAGGAAATAAACTCCGAGCAAAATTACAATCAGACCGGAGACCACTGACCAGGCCATAGCCGGAATACCCAGAAACATTGTAGTGAACTTGAGTAGCAGCGTAAATAGAATTACTGATATAGCCAGACTACCTGCGATGATAACCGGACGATACGTTGACGGCTTTTTGGAATTTTCATCCCCTACGAGTGTACCGCCGACTATTACCGGCAATAGAGGCAACACGCATGGTGCAAATATAGTCAGGACTCCGGCTACGAAAGATAGTATCAGGAGAGTCATAGGAATTTACAGGATATTTTTTTTGAGATTAGCGAAGCTGGGCTCGTCATATGCAACGAAGTTCTTTATAACCTTGCCGTCAGCATCAAATTTGAGGAATGAAGTCTGCAGTTTAACCCCATATTTTTTGCGCAAATCCTGATTACTATCATAATCGATTTTATAAATGGTTGTTCCGGCAGGAATCTGACTCAAATTCGCTTTTATGTCCTTTTCTATCTCTCGGCACTGGAAACACCACGGTGCATGGAAAAATAAAATACGGCTACCTTTAGCAGAGGCAAAAGTTGCTTCATCAAAGTCAGTGAATGTTCCAAGCTGAGTATTATTCTGTTGATTTTGATTCTGTTGTTGGACCGGTAACTGAGCAGTATCTGAGGTTGTTGGTTTTTGTGTCGAAGCCTGGTTTGTTGTTTTTTCTTCCGGTCCCATTGCGAGATATGCCATACCGCCGCCAATTAAACCTATGAATACTATTATACCTATAAAAATATTTTTGTTCATAATGTAAAGTATATCATTTATTTCAATCTGCTAGCAAATTTGGCGCGTAATTTATCAAGCTTGGGGTTAATGATAATTTGACAGTAATCCGGACGATCAGTTTCATAATCATATTGATAATCTTCGGCCGGATAGAACTTTGTCAAAGGTTTTATTTCTGTAACGATCGGATCTGGCCAAACTTTCTGAGCTTCCTTTTTGCTTGCTCCGATAATAGTTTTCTGACTGTCATTACCATACAAAATAATCGATCGATACGACGAGCCGACATCGGGCCCCTGCCGGTTCAACGTTGTAGGATCATGAATTGACCAGAATATTTCCAGGATATCTTTCAGTAAAATAACATTGGGATCAAACGTAACTTTTACGACTTCTGCATGTCCATACTCTTCCATATACACTTGCTGATAAGTAGGGTTTTCGCTGGTACCTCCTGCATATCCCTGCACGACTTCAGTCACCCCATTTACCAAACTATACGATGCGTGCAAGCACCAAAAACAGCCGCCGCCAAGTACAACCGATTCCATTCTATTTAGTCCTGCACCTTTTTAGAGTCAAATACCAGACAAGCGGAATTGATACAATAACGCTTGCCCCCATGATCAGCAGGGCCATCATTAAACAAATGTCCAAGATGAGATCCACAGTTCTTACATGTTACTTCTTTTCGACTCATTCCTCTTGTCGTGTCATTGTATAGTTCCACATGTTCACGGTTAACCGGATCAGTAAAGCTTGGCCAACCCGTTCCGGATTCGAATTTTGCATCACTGCTAAACAATTGCCTGCCACATGCCGCACAGCTATATGCACCGTCCTCATGATTATCAACATACCGGCCGGAAAAGGGCGCCTCGGTGCCTTTCTCGCGCAATATCTGGTATTGCTCCGGGGTCAACTTCTGTTTCCAATATTCTTCGGATCTGTCCTTCATGTCTTCGCTCTTAGAATCTCCTTAGCCTTTAGTATTATATCAATTTCTCTGTATAATTAGTTAGCCTATGCTGGATATTAGCGATAAAGATTTTGAAGAGCTGGTCAATAAGGCGCTCGACGCATTACCCAAAATTTATCTGGAGAATCTGAATAATGTTGCTATCGTAACAGCTGATAATCCGACTTCTGAACAGCGTACCGAACTTAAACTACACTGTAACGAAACTCTCTTCGGCTTATATCAGGGCATTCCTCTGACTAAACGCGGTAGTAACTACAGTCTGGTCCTGCCTGACAAGATTACTATCTTCAAAAGGCCTATTCTTGCCGTAAGTCATAATCCGGAACAAGTAGCCGAACAGGTGCGGCACACAATTTGGCACGAAGTAGCTCACTTCTACGGTTTGGATCACGTTCAAATCCACAAACTAGAAAAGTAAAACTAGCTTTTTGCCTGGCTGTTTGCGAAGCAGCGGGGACAGGACTCTTCGGTTTCATATTCGGCCAGCCAATGCTTCGTCGCGCGGAACCATGGCTCATAGTCATGATAAGCTATCAGGTCGGCAGCCCTGCGCAACCACCAGCCCATGCGGCCATAAATGCGCACTGAGCCCCATAACACTGCGGCCCAGTTCGGACCGGCCGGCATAACATAGATGGGTTTTTTGGCATGATATGGCTGGTTGCTTTTGCCATCGGCAAGACGTATAAGATTGTTTGCAACGAACACGCCGTCGCGCAGAGCAGTCTGCGCCATACCGCTATATGGTGTATCTGCATTATCCCCCAGTACATAAATACCCGGTTCAGCCTGTAGGAACTGGTCAACACGCACTTTTCTATTTGGTGATGGCTGGAAACCCTGTTCAGCAAAAAAAGGATTGTTACTCATACCGGCAGTCCAGACAACCGTATGGCTGCGAATCGGCTTGCCACCTATGACAAGCTCGTCGGGTGTCTGGGACTCTACAGCAGTTTTGAGATATAATTTGACACCTTGTCTGCGCAGTTGCCGTGCAATGGCCCGCGAAATATCTTTTGGCATGCGCGGTACCAGATAAGGCGCGGCCTCTACCAGATCTACATGTACTTTTCGTTTGGGCAAACCATGTTTACGGCGAATACTCTCTACGTAATCGCCTAATACGCCGGCTAGTTCTATACCAGTCGGACCACCGCCAATAACAACATAGTTCAGATCAGGCTGGTTTATATCAAGTAGCTGCGCGTGCAAATGATCTTTTAATTCCTCAGCATCTTCCGGAGTTTTAATACCGAAAGCGTTCTGCTCTATCCCGGGTATATTGAAGTAATTGGTCACAACACCTAATCCCAGGATTAGCGCGCTATATGTATATTTCTCTCCGTTATCAGTCGTAAGAGATTGTGTTTTACGATCCAGTCCTGTCGCTTTAGCATATACAATTTTTACGCGGGGATGTTCGGTAAATATTTCTTCTAACGGGATTGAGGACACCTCACTGCTGCCTCCCATAGCCGTATGATAAAGCGTTCCGTAATAACGGAAATTCGGCGTGTCGCTAATAAGCGTTATGTGGAATCGAATGTCCTGAGCTAACTCCAAAGCAGCCTTGACGCCCGCGAAGCCGCCACCGACGATGACTATCTGATGTTTTTGTTTTGGCATATTGTTCATAATTGTATCTAAACAGTCGTCATCTGTAAATAAGCTTATGGTATTATTCTTATCTATGGACAAAGTAAAGCAGAGTCTGAGCGACGAGCTGGCCAAAATCTTCAGAGGCGAAATAGATTCTTCGGATGAAGCACGGGAATTCTATAGTCATGATGCCAGCATGTTTGAGCTGGTACCGGAAGTCATCGTATCTCCTGAAGATACAAATGATATCGAACAACTTGGTAGCATTTGTTGCAAAGCACAAAAAAGATAATCCCGGCCTGTCCTTAACTGCCCGCAGTGCCGGTACCGACATGAGCGGTGGTGCGATTAATGACTCGATCATTGTTGACTTCAGCAAGCATTTTACTACTATCAAAAAGGTTGGCAAAACTACCGCGCATGCTGAGCCTGGTGTATTTTATCGCGATTTTGACCTGGCAACTCTCAGGCATAATTCCCTGATGCCTAGCTATCCTGCCTCACGCGATCTTTGCACTATAGGCGGCATGGTCAACAACAATTCCGGCGGCGAAAAATCACTGGAATATGGCAAAACTGAAGATTTCGTAACAGAACTTGAATTTGTGTTTGCCGATGGCATTGCCCGCAGAGTCAAGCCCCTGAATAAGCTGGAACTTAGTGCGCAAAATGGGACAGAAGGACTTTGAGGGGCGGGTATACAAACAACTATTTGATTTGTGCGAAAAAAACTATGACGAAATCAAAGCTGCAAAGCCGCATGTTACCAAGAACTCAACCGGCTACAATTTATGGGATGTCTGGGACCGCGAAACGGGTATATTTGATCTGACTAAAATAATTGTCGGCGCCCAGGGCACCTTAGGATTTGTGACAGATATACATTTCCGGCTTGTAAGACGCCGTCCACACTCCGGCCTGTTGGTTTTGTTTATGAAAGATATCAATAAATTAGGTGAAATTATTCCTCTGGTACTTGCCCACAAACCCGCAACCTTTGAAAGCTTTGATGATGCGACACTCAAACTTTCAATACGTTTTATGCCCAGCTTCTACAAAATGCTGGGGCTCAAAAAGTTCATCCATCTGCTTGTGAGTCTGATACCTGATGGGCTTCAGTTGTTGCGTGGTATTCCTAAGTTGATTCTGATGATTGAGTTCAACGGCGAAACAAATGAGGAGGTTCGAAGTAAAATCAAAGCTCTGCACAAAGAACTTGGCATGAAACGCGCACGCTATGAGATAAATGGATTTGAGGAAGACGATTCAGAAATGAAGAGCGAGAAGTTCTGGATCATGAGACGGCGCAGCTTCCAGTTACTTCGCAGTAAAGTCAAAGACAAACACACCGCTCCATTTATTGACGACCTGGTTGTCAATCCGCCCCACCTGGCCGAATTTTTGCCTGAACTTCGTAGAATTATCAAAAAATATAAGCTTCTTGCGACCGTCGCCGGCCATATGGGCGACGGAAACTTCCACATTATCCCTCTGATGCAATTAGAGAATCCGAAAGACCGGGCGAAATTGCTTCCGGCAATGAAAGAAGTAAACACGCTTGTTCTCAAGTACGGAGGATCGCTCAGCGGAGAGCATAATGATGGCTTGGTACGTGGCCCCTGGCTGAAGCTGATGTACGGCCAGAAAGTTCTCAACCTCTTCAAAGAAACCAAGCATATTTTTGATCCTGATAATATATTCAACCCACATAAAAAAGCCGATGCCAAATGGGACTATAGCTTCTCCCACATCCGCGATAAATTCTAAGCTTCAGGTCCTGTGGTCCTTTAACGCAAGAATCGTTATACTATCCCTATAAACATAACCGAATTTTGGGACTAACTGCTGCATGGCCTTACTCAGGAAAAGAAAGATGACAGAGAAAGAAAAGCTGAGCCTTGCTATTGTGCTTTCTCTGGCTATCTTATCTATAGGTACATTTTTGTTATTCAATAATAATATCGCGGTATTGAATCCGAAAGGTCCTGTCGCTGAGCAGCAGCGGGACCTGATTGTGCTGGCTTCATTACTGTCATTGATTGTGGTTGTTCCTGTGTTTGCGTTGACTTTCGGTATAGCCTGGAAATACCGCGCCGGAAACAAAAAAGCCAAATATACACCTGACTGGGACGGCAATCGCAAGCTGGAATCTATATGGTGGGGCGTGCCATTGATTCTGATTATTATCTTGTCAGGAATGATTTATAACAGCAGCCATGAGCTGGAACCCGGCCGCCCGTTGATATCAGACAAAAAACCACTTACAATTCAGGTTATTGCATTGCAATGGAAATGGCTGTTCATATACCCTGATCAAAATATAGCCAGCGTAAACTATGTACAATTTCCGGAGGATACACCTGTTGATTTTATGATTACCGCCGACGCACCGATGAATTCGTTCTGGATTCCGGAATTAGGGGGACAAATTTATGCCATGGCCGGGATGACTACGCAGCTTCATCTGATGGCAGACGAACAGGGGGAATACCGCGGATCATCGGCAAATATTAGCGGACGGGGGTTTTCGGGTATGAAGTTTGTAGCACAGGCTACAAACCAGACAGAATTCAATGGCTGGATACAATCGGTTAAAGATACAAGTGGGCCCCTGACTACTGAGACCTACTACGATCTTGCCAAACCCAGTGAAAATGAGAAACCAGCGTATTATTCGATTTTTGATACTTCACTGTATGATACTGTTATTACGAAATACCTGGGACCCGGCCACGCGGCAACCGGCCGAAAACACGGAGGCTTTTAAAAATGCTCGGACGATTAGATATTGACGCGCTGCCGGCTGATCCGGTAACCATCGGTGGTGTACTGGGAATGATATTTACCAGTTTGGCTCTGGTTGGATATATAACCTATAAAAAGCGCTGGACATGGCTATGGAAAGAATGGCTTACTTCCCTAGATCCTAAGAGGATTGGAGTTATGTATATTGTTATTGCTGCTGTTATGTTGCTGCGAGGTGTTGGTGACGCCGCATTGCTAAGGCTTCAAACTGCATTATCGGTTGGTGACTCAAATGGCGTTTTGAATACAGACACCTTTCAGCAGATCTTTTCTGCACACGGCACAATAATGATTTTTTTTGTAGCTATGGGGTTGATGTTCGGTCTCATTAATTTGATAGTACCGCTACAGATAGGTGCTCGCGATGTGGCTTTTCCCTTTATGAACTCAATTAGTTTCTGGCTATTTGCCGCTGGGTTCGTACTTATTAATCTGTCTTTATTCCTAGGTGAATTCTCAGCAGCAGGTTGGCTGGCATATCCGCCTCTTTCCGGACTGGAATACAGCCCGGGGGTTGGCGTAGATTACTGGATCTGGGCGCTCCAGATCGCAGGTGTAGGTAGTTTGCTATCCGGTATTAATTTCTTTGTCACAATTCTGAAAATGCGTCGTCCGGGCATGACCTATATGAAAATGCCTATGTTCGTTCATAGTGTTCTGGGTAGTATGATCCTGGTTATTTTTGCCTTCCCTATCCTGACTGCTACCTTGGGAATGTTATCACTGGATCGTTTATTGGGTATGCACTTCTTTACATCTGATTTCGGTGGTAATGCCATGATGTATATCAATCTGATTTGGGCATGGGGTCATCCTGAGGTCTATATTCTTATACTTCCGGCCTTCGGTATATTTTCAGAAATTGTAGCAACTTTTTCTAGCAAACGTTTATTTGGGTACAAATCAATGGTCGTAGCTCTTATGGCCATCACGGTACTTTCATTTTTGGTTTGGCTGCACCACTTCTTTACTATGGGTGCAGGAGCCAATGTTAATGCATTCTTCGGTATCATGACTGCTGTCATTGCGGTGCCTACGGGCGTTAAAGTCTTCAACTGGCTATTTACAATGTACGGCGGCCGGATCCGCTTCGATTCTCCAATGCTATGGTTTCTGGGCTTTGTGGTGACATTTACGATCGGTGGAGTGGCCGGAGTATTGATGTCGGTACCAGCAATTGATTTTCAGGTGCATAACAGCTTGTTTTTGGTAGCACATTTTCACTCTATGATTATTGGCGGAGTAGTGTTCGGTTTTATTGCAGGGATTACTTACTGGTTTCCTAAATTCACCGGTTTTAAACTTAACGAGCGGCTAGGCAAGTACGCTTTTGGTTGCTGGCTTGGCGGTTTTTTATTAGCATTTATCCCTCTATACATTCTCGGTCTTATGGGCGCCACGAGGCGCTTGGATCATTATGACGCAAGCCTTGGATGGCAAGGATTATTCATCGTGTCGGGCATAGGCGTAATGGTTATTATTGCCGGTATAAGCTTTCAGATTTTGCAGCTCATTGTTAGTATCAAGCAACGGCGCATAGATAGAGATATAACTGGTGATCCGTGGAATGGTCGGACGCTGGAGTGGTCTACGGCCTCGCCGGTACCGTTTTATAACTTTGCACACGAAACACCTGTCACTAAGCGCGATGAATGGTGGGAAATAAAACAGTCTAAAGTTTCTGCAACAGTAAAGCAAAATTATGAAGACATATGGCTTCCAAAGAACACTGCCATGGGAATATATATTGCGGCTTGCAGCTTCCTGTTCGGATTCGGTTTGATCTGGCATATGTGGTGGCTGGCTATCGTCGGTTTGCTGGTATTATTGTCTGTTTAATCATTCGTTCCATGGAAGAAGAAACAGAATATTGCATACCGGCAACCACGATTAAAAACCTGGAACTTGCACAAACGGCTAAGGTGAAGCACGTATGAACCGGCATACCATGACCACACAGGATAAGACACTATTCGGATTCTGGGTCTATATCATGACAGACTGCATATTATTTGCCAGCTTATTCGCTACATATGCTGTACTACAGGGCAATACATTTGGCGGACCCGATGCTCAGGAACTATTCAGTATGCCATTTGTGCTCACCGAAACTCTGATACTGCTGACAAGCAGCTTTACGTGCGGTCTGGCAATATTGGCTGTCCATAGTGGAATGAAAAATCAGGTGCTCACCTGGTTTGGCATAACATTTCTGCTTGGTCTGGCTTTCCTCGGACTGGAAATCAGTGAATTCTCACAACTGTATCGTGAAGGACACAGCTGGCAGGCCAGTGGCTTCCTGTCCGCATTCTTTACGCTTGTAGGAACACATGGACTGCATATTACTGCCGGTCTGATCTGGACAGTTGTATTGATGAGCTATGTTCTCAGACGCGGCCTGACCGACATCATCGTTAAACGGCTTGTGCTTCTCAGTATGTTCTGGCATTTTCTTGATATAGTCTGGATATTTATCTTTACAATCGTGTACCTGATGGGAGCTGTCGGATGAACCGGATTAAACAAAGAGCTACTTTGGCATCTTATATAACCGGCTTTGTTTTCTCTATTATTCTCACACTGGGAGCTTATGTTTTAGTCGTGAATGAGACGTTCAGTAAAAGTACACTGATAGCTATTATTTCGGTGTTGGCTATAATCCAGCTATTAGTACAGCTGGTCTTTTTTCTGCATCTGAGCGATGAATCAAAGCCCCGGTGGAATTTGCAAGTTCTGTTGTTTGCCGTATTGGTTGTAGTGATCGTTGTTTTCGGCAGCCTATGGATTATGAATCATTTGAGCTACAACCATATAATGTCCCCTGCAGACACGAATACCTATATTGAGCACGAAGAATTAATCCGAAAAGCAAAATGATCAGGCAGTACTACCGACTTACGAAACCAGGTATTATCTACGGCAATTTATTGACAGCCTCAGGAGGATTTTTACTGGCCTCAGGAGGACATATTGACTGGTTATTATTTCTTGCTGTTCTATCCGGTACGGCGCTGGTCATTGGTTCCGGCTGTGTGATCAATAACTATATCGATCGCGACATAGACCGCAAAATGGCACGTACCAGGAAGCGTGCTCTTGTTTCGGGCCTGATCCCGGGACGCAATGCCATTATTTTCGGATCACTTTTAGGTATATCGGGCATGCTGATTTTATTATGGACCAATTTTTTTGTTGTGGGCATAGGGTTGAGTGCCTGGATTTTCTACGTTGTTCTCTACGGCATCGCTAAGCGTCATTCGGTTCATGGAACTTTGGTAGGTACAGTGCCGGGTGCTGCTGCTCCCGTTGCCGGTTACGTAGCTGTAACGAATCATTTTGATTTAGGGGCACTATTACTATTTTTGATTATGGTGTTCTGGCAGATGTCTCATTTCTATGCGATTGCTATATACAGGTTAAGAGATTATACGGCCGCTGGACTGCCAGTAAGGCCAGTGATACACGGAATGCCTAATACTAAGACACAGATACGCGTCTACGCCACTGCTTTCATCGTGGCTATTCTTTTGCTGGGACTTTTTGGCTACACCGGGCCGGCTTTTATGATAGTAATGTCCGTGATGGGTCTCCGGTGGCTTTGGCTGAGTATTAAAGGGCCTGATAAGGAAGCAGATGATTCTGTCTGGGGACGTAAAATGTTCCTGTTCTCATTAGTAGTAATTACATCATTTAGCATAATGCTTTCACTCGATGCATGGTTGGCCACTGAAATAATATATAGTTTAGGTATGCTCGTGATTATTCACGTAGTAGCCGCGTTTGCAAGTCTTGCTTATACAACCTATATGTTTATCAATCCCGTAAGAACCAGATCTTCTATTGCATACGGTTTGGCCATTATTACTTTGGCGACTGGTACCTATTTGGTATGGAGTACAGGAACTCATCTTCTACAGGCTTGCGCAACCGGTCTCTTATATGCGGCAATCGTCATTTTCGGCATTATCGCTACCGGCAAAAAGTTAGATAGCCTCAACTCTATCTCCTGATAATTAAATCTAGCCTTCTTATGCAAAAATTATTAAATACTAGGTAATAATCTAAAATATTTAAAAAATCTTTTTTCAGCTAAAAGGTTCAGAGGACAAGGTGATGAAGTATAGAACTTTTTATGATATTCCACGGGAAAACCATGTTTTTTGATTAGAATATCTATAACTACAACTTATTTATCTTCTCCTGTCGTTCTTTAGCTTTGTTCATAATTTTTTTGAACTCTGTTTTAATCTTGTCAATATAAGGTCGTGTCCACTCAAATTCCAGGGATAGGATTAATAATGCGACAAAACAGACCAGTAACCCAGGTCCTGGCAGAGGTATTAAAATTATTCCTATTATTAGTAGCGGGAAACCAATTGCTCCAATAACTATTTTGCGTAATATTTTCGTAGAGTTGTGCATACTCTTCTATTCTACGCTAAATGTTCGCAAAAATTATCGGTCAACTTGGATATAAAAGAGTTTATGGTTATTATTATTGTATGCCTGATATAAATGGAGAAGTCATTATGTCGAATGACCCAACGGTGATTGATCGTGTGTTGGATCCGGAAACAATTGCTGGCATGGCAAAACTTGACGCACTTGGACTTGGTCATCTGGGCGATGTGCAAGTTTCCTTCGGTGGAGTATGCACTGGAGGACTCGCTCAGATGTTTGGCAAAGCTAAGCACGAGGAATATACCGCAAAGATGCTCGGTATGGCGGAAAAAGCATTACAATATGGCCACGGAGAAGAAGGAGCCGAAAAAGCCTTATTAGCACCAATTGCTTTTTTTATAGAAAGGGACGAAAATACCGGTGGCTATACTAGAATTAATTCCGCGGGGATGGTAGCGACTCCAGAAAACCAAATAGCCAATGCTTTTACAAAAGATGCGCCTGAACGAACAGCGGAATCCGTTGTGCCTAAAAAAAAAGCGACAATATAGTCGACACCTCAGATAGGAACCAGATCGTAGAAAAACCTGTCAACAAAATATCTGATATCGGGACTGCTAATATACATAAACTAACGATTGATCATTTAACAGCTGAAATCCATAATAAATCTTTGATAGAAAAATCGGCTAAAAATGAAGTATCTACATTAGCAAAACAACAGAAAGATGTTTCATCGCATCATTCGACAAATATGTTAGTCGAAAATGCTCCAAATAGAACGGAGGTAATCGTTCAGGGGTCACTACAAGCCGAATTTGAAGCACAACGCATACAGAAAGCGGACTTTTTACAATCCGGTGGGCAAAACATTCTTACTGATACCGAAAGTCAGATAAGGCACTCATCCATACTTGTAAACAACTCTGATGTCGCACAAGAGTATACCTTGCCGTCGGAAACATTAATTCCGGATAGCAATCAAAATCATTTAGATACTTTATACCTGCACCTAGGCTTTACAACGGATAAAATGAATCCGGTTGCCAGTAGCACCGGTTCTAAAACAACGGGAAAAAACACAGATTCAACGCCACAATTCGCCAATACTTTACCAAAGACCGTACCTACATATTTAAATAATCTAGAGGTAAATTCCGATGATCAAGTAATTGAGACCTTTGGAGAACTCATTGCATTAATAAATTACAGTGAGACAGGAGTAAATTCACCTACGTATGAGAACTTTGATTTTTCTGTTGAAGAGCCTGCTAATCAATTAATTATCATCGGGTTTGGACATGATATGGCAAAACGGGTAAATTCTTTCGAAGAAATGGTCCGAAAACACCCGCCACGAGAATTAGGTATAAATATTGATAGCATTCGAGCTTCTGCGAACGAACAACCGCTGGAAGAAACATTCGTACAACTAGCCTCTATACTGCCCGAAAACAGCAAACAAATTGAGGAGATAAAGACAGCACTGGCAGAGCTTTCAGAAATATTATTTAAGGTAGATGACGAGACAGATTCAGAATCGATGCTCCTGTCCACGGAATCCATTAGCAAAATACTTGCCCTTATTAATACGCTCGGATATGACAATCCAAAGCAGGCACTACTGAAGCTTGTGTCCGGACACGATCTGCCATTCCTAGCGCAAAACATGAAGTATTTGACGCAGGCTGCGAGCAGGATTGAAAAGCACGAGATACTATCTGATCCACAAGATAATTCTCTACTGGCGATTTTTCATAAATCTATTTACATCTACGTAGGCAGGGTAGTTTTGGCAGAAGTTAAATCAAAGATGTTTGCAACACAACTTGTAGCAGCCTAATCTGCGGCCACGCGCACATAGATAGCACAGAAGAGCACAATAAAGCCTAATGTGCGGCGAAAATAGCTGATACCGCTAACAACCTCCAGGCTGGCCCAAATAATCAGACATCCAAAAGCCAGAAATTCTATCAGTGTTTCGGCATCCCCTCCAGGTATAAGCTTGGCAATCAATGTCAGTACTGCCCAACCAATCAGCGTTGCACTGGCCGGCTGAATTATCCCTTGCTTACCATGCTTATCTTTCCAGAATTTATTCCAAAAAGTCAGTTTTTTACCCATAAACTTCGCACATTACCTTTGCTTTTAAGATATAATACTAACACAAAAGGAGAATAAGCACTTATGTTTACATTGCCGGAATTACTTTATGACTATAGCTCTCTGGAGCCTTATATAGATACTCAGACCATGGAGCTTCATCATTCCAAACACCATAAGACGTATGTTGATAAACTGAATTCTGCTATCGATGGCACAGAATGGGCTGAGAAAAGTATTGAAAAAATTCTACAGAGTCTGAATCAATTGCCTGCAGATATTCAGACAGCTGTCCGCAATAATGGGGGCGGCCATTACAATCACAGTATGTTCTGGGAAATCATGAGTCCGGATGGTGGTGGCGAACCCTCAGGAGAATTAGCCGTTAAAATCAATCAGACATTCGGTAATTTCAATGATTTCAAATCCAGAATCAGCGATGCTGCAATAGCCCGCTTTGGCTCCGGCTGGGTTTGGCTGGTTAGCTCTAACAACGAACTGGAGATAGTCTCAACCCCCAATCAGGACTGTCCGTTAAGTAGTGGCAAGACTCCGGTGCTCGGGCTGGATGTCTGGGAGCATGCTTATTATCTCAAATATCAGAATCGTCGCCCCGAATACATAGAAGCCTGGTGGAACGTGGTTAACTGGTCAGAAATCTCCCGTCGTTTCGGGCAGACGTAAACAACCTTTGATCAACTGATATACTGAAGTTATAATGACTTTTTATAAGATCAGTTCTCCTGAACCCGTAGCACGGATTATTGCCGACAAGCTACTTGCGCAGTTAAATGCAGGTAAAATAGTCTTCTGGCTGGTTACCGGTGGTTCAGCAATCACTATAGAATCTGAGACGAGCGCACTTCTGCAAAAAGTTGATTTAAGCAACTTAACAGTGGCTTTGATGGATGAGCGCTTTGGTCCGGTTGGTCACCCTGACTCCAATTGGAAGCAGCTTATACAAGCTGGGTTTGACTTGCCGGGTGCAGAAATGATTCCGATTTTACAAGGAGAGGATCGGGAAATCAGTACTAAGAAGTTTGCGGATGTTCTTACCGCTAATTTTATGTTATCCGATTACTCGCTCGGCCAGTTCGGGATGGGCCCTGATGGCCATACAGCAGGCATCTTGCCTGATAGCCCGTATATCAAAACCGATGAACTGGCAATCAGTTATGCCGATAGTGAAGCAACAAAGCAGCTCACGCCCGGGGTTTACCGTGACAAAGACCGTATTACTATGACGGTGACGGCAATTGCCAGACTTGACGAGGCTATAGTGACTGCATTTGGCAAAGATCCGGAACTTTTTGATAGACTAGAGCATAAGATACCTATTGAAAAAATGCCTGCTCAGGCGCTTAAGCTGGTTAAAAATGTAAATATATATAATGACCAGAAAGGGATTCAGATATGAAAATCGGCTTTATAGGACTAGGCAAAATGGGTGGACGCATGAGCGAAAAACTTCTTAACGACAGGCACGAAATTGTTGGCCTGGATCTATCAGCAGAGGCGTGTAATCAGCTGCGGGCAAAGTTCCCTGATACTAATTCCCTTTCGTTTGTAGATGATATCGCTGAGTTCGTGTCTGCCCTCCCTGTGCCCCGCGTTATTTACATCATGCTGCCCGCCGGAGAAATCACACACACCACTTTGGCTCAAATATCAGAGCTTGTTAAGCCGGGTGACATAGTTATCGACGGCGGCAACTCACACTACGAAGACACAGACCGCCAGTACAATGAGTTTGCCTCCAAAAAAGTAAGATTCCTTGGCATTGGTATTAGCGGAGGTATAGTAGCTGTCGAACAGGGTTATCCCATGATGGCAGGCGGTGACCATAGTGCCTACCAACATGTTAAACCCATTCTGGATAGTCTTGCCCGCCCGCACGGTGGTCATGAATATTTTGGTTCGGGTGGTGCCGGCCATTATGTCAAAATGGTTCATAACGGAATCGAATACCCTATCATGCAGGCTCTTGGCGAAGGCTTCGGTGTTCTGGCTAATTCTCCTTACGATTTGGATCTGGTAAAAGTTGCCCGGCTTTATCAGAAGGGCACGCTCGTGTCCGGGTTCATGATGGACCGTGCTCTGGAAGCTCTGGAAGATGACCCGAAGCTGGATCAGATTGCAGGAGTTATCGGCTCCGCCTCCGGAGAGGCAGCCTGGACCGCGGATGAAGCCCGAAAGCATAATTTGCCGGCAGAATCGATAGAACAGTCCCTGGACTTTCGTAAGCGTTCAGAAACAGATCCATACGTTCAGAATTCTTTTGCAGCCCGCATGGTCGGTGCTCTGAGAATTAAGTTCGGCGGACACCCCGTCAAACGCAAATCCTGACCCGGCTGCGTTCACAAATCATGTTAGTATAGATGAAACATGAAACGCGCGGAGACACTTCTCAAACCACAGCCAGGTGTTCTCGTTATTGCCGGAGTTACCGGAGACCTGTCCCAACGTTATTTTCTCCCTGCTCTCTATGATCTGCTTGCCGCGGATGTCTTGCCGGATCCTTTCAGAATTGTGGGGCTTAGCCGGCGCAAAACCACCGTTAAAGAACTCCTCGAATCAGTACGACAAAGTGTTAAGAGAAAAGGTCAGAAAATTGACGAAAAGTTGCTTTCCCGACTTGAAAGTATGCTGGAAATTTGTTTTATGGATATATCCAAACCGGACGACTATAAAATCCTGAAAGATCGTCTGGAAGAACTTGAAGATGCTGTGGGTACTTGTTTACACCGTATTTTCTATCTGGCTATTCCCTCGCAGATTTTTGGTCCCGTTCTGGACGGGCTCGGTACTTTCGGACTTAATCTGGGCTGTCAGCATGGTTCGACAGAAAGCCGGTTACTGATCGAAAAACCATTCGGGCATGATCTGGCTTCAGCCCGCGAGCTGATAACCCGTATCCGGAAAGTTTTCGGAGAAAAATATATCTACAGGGTTGATCATTATCTGGCCAAAGAAAATGCACAGAATATACTGACATTGCGTTTCAAGAACCCGTTATTTACCCGAATCTGGGACCGTGAATCAATTGATCATATTCTGATCACGGCAAGTGAAACAATTGGTGTGGGTCGCAGGGGTAATTTCTACGAACAGACCGGGGCACTAAAAGATTTTGTCCAGAGCCATCTGCTTCAATTGCTGGCGCTTGTAACTATGGAAGAACCGGTTGATCGCTCTCCAAAAGCTCTGCATGCCCAAAAGCTCAGTCTGTTGCAAGCTATAAATCCCATTCGCCCCGATCAGGTCGCTGCCAAGGCAGTTCGCGGACAATACGAAGGCTATGGCGAAGAAGTAGGTAATCCGGGGTCACATATCGAAACGTATGCCGCCCTTGAGCTGGAGATCAATAATGCCCGTTGGAAAGGTGTGCCGGTACTACTCCGCACGGGTAAAGCGCTGACTGATCGTATAACCGAAATTACATTTATGCTGCGCGAATCCCGTGGCATGAACCAGGCACCTAATGCTCTGACTATTCGTATTCAGCCAAACGAGGGCATTGTTTTGAGTCTGGTAACCAAAAAACCGGGATTCAATAAGGAAACCGAGAATGCACAAATGGAATTTTGTTACAACCAGTCTTTTGAGCAGATCATATTGCCGAACGCTTATGAATACGTTCTGGTAGATGCCCTGCGTGGTGATCAGACGCTATTCGCAACAGCTGACGAAGTCATACGATCCTGGGAAATACTTGATAATATTGTTCAGTCATGGAGTCACGATAGCTTACCGCCCGAATCATATAAGCGTGGAAGCTGGGGACCCGCCTCGGCCGATAAACTAGCTGAAAATGCTGATGCTACCTGGCTCACACATATTCTGAATATCTGCCCCGTTATACCCAAACGTGAAAGTTCCGGGTAATATATTCATGAGCATGTCATATTCAAAAACAATTCTTCAATCAATCAAAGACCGGTACCCTTATCAGCCGGAGTTTGTCCAGAGCGTGGAGGAATTAGTAGATTCTCTTGATACTTTTCTGAGTCAGAATCCTCAATTTGAAGCACACAGAATACTCGAGCGTATGGTAGAACCCGAACGCAATATCAGCTTCCGTGTAGCATGGACTGACGATAATGGCGACATACAGATTAACAGGGGTTACAGAATACAATTTTCAAGTACTCTGGGACCGTATAAAGGTGGTCTGCGTTTTCATCCGAGCGTAAATGAAAGTATTCTCAAATTTCTGAGCTTCGAGCAGGTTTTCAAAAATAGTCTGACAGGCTTGTGGCTGGGAGGTGCCAAAGGCGGAGCTGATTTTGATCCCAAGGGTAAATCCGATAATGAGATAATGCGTTTTTGTCAGGCTTTTATGAGTGAACTGGCAAACTATATCGGACCGGACAGTGATATACCAGCGGGTGATATTGGTGTAGGAGTACGGGAAATCGGTTATTTGTTTGGCTGGTACAAAAAGCTGGAAGTCGAATTCCATGGTTCTTTGACAGGCAAAGGTGCGGAGTGGGGCGGTAGCCATCTGCGTCCGGAAGCTACGGGTTACGGACTAATATATCTGGCGCAAGCTGTATTGGCTCATACCGGTCAACAATTTGTCGATAAAAGAGTCGTAATATCCGGATCCGGGAATGTCGCGGTATTTGCTGCTCAGAAAGCCATTCAATCAGGAGCCAAAGTACTGACTATGAGTGACTCTGATGGTTTTATTTATGATCCGAATGGCATCAATGTTGACAGGCTGAATTTCATACAGGAACTTAAAGAAGTGCGGCGTGGACGTATCAAAGAATATACAGATAATTTTGAGGGCACTACTTATCATGCCGGTCAGGCACCCTGGTCAGTCGCATCTGATATCTATCTGCCCTGTGCCACTCAGAACGAAATTGACGAAAAGCAGGCAGCAATTATTATTTCCCATAAACCTCTGCTTATTGCAGAGGGAGCTAATATGCCGACATCACCGGCCGCAATTAAGCTTATCCGGAATGCCGGTATTTTATTTGTCCCGGGCAAAGCCGGTAATGCCGGTGGTGTTGCCGTTTCAGCACTGGAAATGAGTCAGAATGTTACGAAATTATCATTATCGCCTGATGATATTGATACCCGGCTACAACAGATCATGCATGATATCCACGGGAAATGTGTACAGTACGGTGCTGAGCAGGAGCAGGTTGATTATCTGCGCGGAGCCAATACCGCGGGATTCGTACGAGTTGCTAATGCTATGATTGAACAAGGGGTAGTATAAAATAACTCTTTCATGGTAACCACTTTATTAGTTATTACATTAGTTTTTCTGGCAGCAGTCTGTTCGGGACTTAATATTGCCTTGATGTCTCTCCGTCCGGCTGAACTCAGGCGCAAGGTAAAGCTGGGCAACCGCGACGCCAAACGGGTTTATCCGTTTCGCAAAAATGCTCATCTAACTCTATCCGCTATATTGCTGTCGAATGTCGCTTTTGCCTCAGCCACAGCATTGGTACTCGGCAGTGCATTCAATGGCTTTATTGCCGGTGCGCTTAGCACGCTGTTACTGGTTGTGTTCAGCGAACTTGCACCCCAGTCACTCTTTGCCAAACATGCCCTCAGGTCTACCTCGCTACTGGCTCCTCTGCTCAGACTAATGGTAATTGTCACCTATCCTGTCTCTAAACCTCTGCAGCTGTTGATGGACAGACTCTTCGGCACACATGACGGCTCGGGCCTGCATAGTCGCCGCGAGCTGGGACTTATGATTAGTGAACATCTGGGTCAGATAGATAGTGAACTCGACGAAGATGAGGTAGAGATTATAAAAGGTGCGTTGCTATTGAGCGAGAAGCAGGTCACCGATATAATGACTCCTATTGAACGCGTGTACTGGATTCAGCACGATACTATCATTGATGGCGACAAGATAGATGAAATCAAAGCAGCCGGACGCAGTCGTATCCCGATATTTAATGCTAACCTAACCAAATGTTATGGCATTCTGCTAATGAAGGATCTGATCGATATTGACTTTGATGAACAGAATCTCCGCTTAGATCAGTTACGGCTGCACGCAACAAAGCTGGTTGGAGCCCGAACAGCACTTGATACGATGTTCCGGCGTTTTATTGCTGCCCGCACTCACCTGATCCCGGTAGAAAAAAATGATCAGATAGCCGGCATTATAACGATCGAAGACTTACTGGAAGAAATTATAGGCCACGAAATTATTGACGAGTCCGATTTCGACAACAAGCGAACTTAAGAGTTTGTTCATGATCTAACATTGTTTTTGCTGACTCTTTCGCCAACGTTCAATTTCACCGTGATTGCCGCTTAGCAACACCTCTGGTACTTTAATGTTGCGGTAAACATCCGGCCTGGTATACTGCGGGAACTCCAGCAACGAACCGTCACTGAAGCTTTCGATCTCAGCGCTTGACGCACCGCCTAATACTCCCGGTAATAATCGCACTACGCTATCTATAACTACCATAGCTGGCAGTTCTCCGCCGGTCAGTATGTAATCACCAATGGATATTTGTTCATCGACAAATTCTGTTACCCGCTCATCATAGCCTTCGTAGCGGGCGCAAACAAAGATCAGATCCTGTCCTGCAGTCGCTAACTCCCGTGCCTTAGCCTGGTCGAAGCGTTTTCCGCGGGGAGTCATCAAAATTACTTTTGAATTTTTGGTTACATTTCTGGCTGCTTCGATGGCCGTACTTAACGGTTCCACTTGCAACAACATGCCGTCCCCGCCGCCATACGGAGTATCGTCAACTGTTTTACGCCGGCCCTTGCCGAAATCTCTCAGATTAATATATTCAAACTCAACAATTCTCCTGTCTTTTGCCTTCCAAAGCATGCTGGTCTCCAGAACACCAGGGAACATTTCAGGAAATAAGCTTATGGTCTGAATTTTCATCCCGTTAGAAACCTCTTAAATTTCTATTATTCGGTGACCGTCTGCGCTTACAAACCTTTACGCCCACACGAATACCAGAAACTTTCTGTTTTCTAACGGGATTCATGCGGTTGTTGCCTTGGCATAGATAAGAATTGACAATCCGATGAGTACAAAAACCAGACCAAAGCCTTCGATCAAAGCAATTTTTTCTTTGAAGATAAAATAGCTTAGCACACCCGTAAGCAAAATTGCGCCGCCATAAACAACGGGTACTACCAACGCCACTTTGTTTTCACTAAAGCTTTTACTTAGTGCCATAACATATAAACCTACAGCTAAACCGCATAATACCGACATTATTATGCCAAACTTCTGATTACCGGAATTTTGTTTTATATTTGTAGTCAGAATATACATTAAGGGCACAAAGCCACCTACAAGACTGGTTACGATCGCCACTATCGCAGGATGAGCATGTCGTGCTGCGACAGTGTTGAGCATAATAGTAATTGTAAAGAATACTAAAGTTAATAATATATAAATCATTTATTGTTTTCTAACATTATTTCGGGATAGGTTCTAATAATAACAGATCATGGAGCTCTTAAAATAAAAAATCCCGGGATTATCCGGGATTTTTTTATCACATAAGGCTCCAATTCGTTTTTGACGCGAACCGCTCGCATGAGCCTGATAGTTTTTGTTTTGTGTAACAGCTATTACTATACATCAAGATCATCGAGATCTGCAAGCTCCTGCCTGGTGCGGGCTGCACTGTCACTTGATTTGCGCTCTTCGGGCTTTGCTTCTTCCGGTGGTTCGGGTTCAGCCACAGGCTCATTCTGAGGTTGAGTTTTTTCGCTGGGATCACTAGGTGCGCTGCTGACAGAATCATTATTGTTACCTTCTTCTTCACCGCCCCATGACCCTCCACCGGAAGGCGGTGCGGCACTACGCTCCGGCCCGTTATCTATAATCTTCAGATTGTAGCGGGCATCATTTTTGGTACCAAGTGCCCGCAGCAATGTGCGCACACTTTGTGCTGTAGCCCCACGCTTGCCGATAACGCGGCCCAAATCCTCCGGATCGACAGTTAACTCCAGTAAAACCCCTTTTTCGTCGACACTTCGCTCTACCTGAACGGCATCCGGATTGCTTACTAATGACTTTATAACGAACTCTACGAATTGTTGGTCAATACTCACAGGTTTCCTCTCGGATTAGTAGTTTAACAATAATCATTATAACATGTCGGTTATGGCAAATATTTGCCGGAAATATCTGTCCCCCGACGAGGCTTGTGTCCTCACTCTTTTGAAAAAAGTTAAAACGCTCAAGGTTGACTTCTCTCACTGTGGACAGTAGGATGGTATTATGTTATTAAAATTTTTTCCGGATAACGGGTCGCTCATCAGGGAAACTTTCAGAGATCCCGGCATGAAGTCACTAGTGCTAAAAATGGGAATTTATTACGGAGTAATTCTTTGTATAACCATGAGTATGTTCGGATTCGTGTCTGCGCAGAATAACGGATTACAGGTAAACAATCTGGCTGCTCAGGATACATATACACCCCCTGTCACCCTACTATTGCCCGATCCGCCCAAAGCACCACCACCTGTTCAGTCTCCGGCCACTATAGCCAGCGCTACTTCTACTCCACCGCCGATTCCCGCGCCAGCTGGTCGGACTGCTGGTAATCCATACGCTGCTGGTAATTGTACGTGGTATGCCAAAAGTCGCCGTCCCGACATCCCCAGCAATCTTGGCAATGCCAATACCTGGGTATCCCGCTCAAGAGCGCAGGGTATTCCTACCGGAACAATTCCAAAAGTCGGTGCAATCGGCCAGCGTCATATGCATGTTGTATATATCGAAAGCGTAAATGCCGATGGTACGGTAACTCTGAGTGAGATGAACTACAGTGGCCTTGGTGTTGTCAGTAAGCGGACCGTTCCTGCCAATCATTTCCAATACATATATTAGGTTTATAGAAACAAACTTTTTTATACTATCGATATGAGCATACATGAAGAAGTTGTAGCCGCAGTAATCCCCGGAATTTACGCGGATACAGAAGCAATACTGCGCGGGGAGAGAGGTGTTGGACTGTATACTGATCCTTCCCATAGTAAAAAATGCGGTATGATGACTCTCGAATTACTCAAGGAGCTTCGGGCCCGACATTTACCCGCCAGGCGGGAGCTACACGAATCTTGGTTAGGCTCGCATTTTATTATTGTTCATACAATGGAAGGCGAAGAACCGTCTCCGGACGATATCGTAACCGAGCTCAATCCATGGCAGCACGGACCAACCAATCGTACTGGTTATCTCCACGGCAACCGGACGCAGGTAAATCAAATTATAGCCCGATCCGGTGCCCCAATGGTATTGAGGAGCCTCAACACCATTACCATTTCCCACACCACATCTCCGACAGCAACACTTGCTCACGCAGAATTTATACCGCTAAATAGCTAAAAAAAACGGCTTCATAAATTATAAAGCAGTATTTGGTTTAGAAATATGAGCGTTTAGCAGAGTATATTACCCTGATCCATTATCTACCTAATAGGCAAAAACCGAATCAATATCTTATACATTGCTTTATTAATGTTTTTGTGTTACAATAATATGATATGTCTGTCGAAATAGACCCACCCGCAAAGCAAGCTACTGATGGAAGAGCAGCCTATATGAAATGCCCGGGCTTTATCCTGTTTACTCATGTGGGCGATACACTGCTTGATTATATGGGCGAAGAGGCAGGTTTACCATTTGCCGAAAAGAATTATTCAACGCTCCTTGATGACAGCCGGGGTTTATTCAACTCTAATGTTGGCTTGAGCCTTATCATAGCTAAACAGATGAATCAGGTTCCCCATAGAGGCCACGATTCGGAGATAGGGAAAAAACTTTCTAATCAAAGATGTCACTTCTATGGTTTGACCGAAGACGAGAAAGCAGAAGCTGCAAAACACACTTATGACTTTGGCCTCGATGATCTGGAATTTCCGTGGCATTTTTCTGCGGGGCTCGCTACCGCTGCTATACACAGTTTCACAGGACTCGGAATGATCAGTAAAGATGAAGCAGCAAACTTATCAATTAGTGATTGGGCGAATATTATTGATAGTAACTGGTTCAGCGAATTAACTCACGATCTTGCACTGACGGGATTTGGGGTTTACAGATCGTTTGGCAAAGAATTAGCTGATTATAAGTATGGTGCACTCATGGCTTACGTCGAAGAAGCATGTCATAGGTATACTCTGATCCAGCCCGAGATGAATATTCTTAAGGCGTACGAGAAAGAAGACCCTGAAAAAAGTTTGTTTTATCTGGCTACCAGGCTTGATCCTGCTTATAAGCCTCTCCTGAGAACAATCAGGCAAAAGAGCTCCCACCTAAACCCCAAAATAAGAGGCAAATCTATAGGCTGCCCCGTAGCACGAACCGCAGCCATATTACCCGCAGATTATGAAACATCAATGCCCCGCGCGCAACGTCTTATCGAGCTGGGCCATTTATCGGTGTCGGAGACCGGCAATGGTGATGGTACGGTTTTAGCTACGCAGGAAGAATCGGTTATAGACAGGACTTTGGGATTTATCGCAAAGCAACTGCGCGAATACGACCGGGAGTACGGCACTCCGATACTGACAGATACCCGCGTAAAGCACGCCAGATTGCCTGTGAGCAAAGTACTAATTCGTGCCTGAACTTATATTATCCGGCTTTTATTTGCCTGGTAAATAGTCGGGATATTTAATTGTGCTTATTCTTGCATACATCCTATGAGCTGTGTATTGTTCTGGCATGGCCAGCGAAAGAGAAATATCATATACAATCAGCCAGCCTGTTAGCGGACCGGACATTACTGATGCATGTAATGAGCTCGCTGAATTAACGGCTGATCAGGAGGGGGTCACACTTCATCATCCGGAAGCCACTGACGGTTCCGGATTACGCTTATTATTTTTAGCAGCTCGTGAGTCAAGATCCCGGCTCGGGTTAGGACCTATGGCATACGAAGTATTTATGCAGGACCCTGGAACTCATGCTGCAGTATTAGAACGATTTGACACAACAAGTACTTCCAGACTTATGGCCACGGGGACCATAGTGGATACATATTCGTCGTCGTCATTTGCCCGGGGTATTTATCTTGATTTACTACCCAAAGATCAGAGAGCTGTAATTACGCAGCGAAAAAGGATTTGTAGCGGTATATCAGTCGCTAGTGTCGTTTCCGGCATCCGCCAATCCAAACCAAACTGGGGCACACATAGTAATGCCCGTATTAAACTTGCTACAATAGCCCGCGAGACAGTCGATGAAGAAACGGCATGGAAGTGGACAGAAGATCTCGATAAATATTTTTCCACCGCGGTATTTCTCGGACATTTAAACCTGGCCGGTCGTCAGCCCGATTCGGGTCGCTTATAAACAAATATATTATTCCGATACGTCAATCATTACAACTATTTATAATTAATATACTAATTAAGTTGGCTTCAGCGTTTTTACCAGCTCGTCGAGGACTTCGGCTCTGGTTAGTTTATTTTTGATGGTGCATTCCCAGATTATTAATACTTTCCAGCCTTGAGATTGAAGTTTTGCTATATTTCTTTTATCACGTTCGGCATTTCTCTTTAGTTTCTCTGACCAGAATTCAATATTGCTTTTGGGCATAATGGAATTGGCACAGCCATGACAGTGCCAGAAACAACCATGGACAAAGATTGCAACTTTGTATCCCGGGAACACTATATCCGGTCGGCCCGGAAGCTTCGCATGGACTCTATATCGCAGGCCCTGACTGAACAGATAGCGCCGCACAAATAGTTCCGACTTGGTATTTTTGCCCTTTATAGCAGCCATATTTTTGGATCGGATCAGAGGAGTATGAACGTCAGCCATACAAAGAATACCAGGCTAAATTTTGGCAAAAACTTTTGGTTGCAAGGTCGACTCTATGGGGACAAACTCTTTCAGATCATTTTGAGCAGGCGAAAACTGACTATCAAGATATGGCGCCAGTTGTTGTGCAACTGATCGTATAGCAGGCACAGCAACGGCATTACCGAATTGTCTGTATGCCTGCGTATCACTAACAGGTATTTTGAAGTTCTCCGGAAATCCCTGTAATCTCGCGGCCTCTCTGGGCGTAAGCTTGCGGGGATTATTTCCCTTTTGTTCTATCAGAATTTCGGATCCGTCTTTGTAGTACCGCGCAGAAATAGTGCTGGTATAGGCTGAATTTTTATTGAATAGCGAATAGCCGAATCCATTGCCTTTGGCAGCATGGTCTGCTTTGCGCCGCTGATGGCTGGTCCATAATTTATCAGAAAGCGTATACTTATCATCGACATTTTTCTCAAGGATATCACCCAGCTTCACAGGAATCTCAGGTGGATCAGCGAAAGCAAAATCATAGTCATCGCGGAGCGCAATAATAAATATTCTTTCCCTGTTCTGAGGTACACCGAAATCTTTGGCGTTATGAATTTTGTACCAGACTTTATAGCCCAGATCTTCTTCCAAAGTCTTTTTGATAGTCTCAAAAGTCCGGCCTTTGTCATGACCCAGAAGACCTTTTACGTTTTCTAAAAATAAGGCCTTGGGTTTGTGGTGCTCAACAATCTTAGCAATACTGAAGAACAGAGTGCCTCTGGTATCTTCAAAGCCTTTTTTTAACCCGGCATGAGAGAAAGGCTGGCATGGAAAGCCGGCTAACAGAATATCAAAGGCCGGAATATCAGAAGGTTTAACCAGAGTTATATCGCCGGCAGGCATCTCGCCGAAATTTGCCTTATATGTAATCTGAGCAAATTTATCCCACTCTGAAGTAAAGACACAGGTACCACCTATTTCATCAAACGGGATGCGTATGCCGCCTATACCTGCGAACAGATCAATAAATCTAAACCCCATGGACACCTTTCTTAACAATACGATACATAAGTATTATACCGTTTAATACTTAGCGGTTCCAATATTCTATAACGTGGGGCATTTCATAAGTAAAGAAATTTTCAAATGACTGAACATTTTGCTGATCCGGAAATTTGGCATCTTTGATCCGGCCATAGATTATAAGAGTAATGTTATATCTGTTTATTGTGTTCGTGACATTCTGCGTAATGTCTTCGTCTACTGTGAGCAGATAAATATGCGGTACATTCGTCCGGCTGATCTCCTCTGCTACTTCCTGCCAACGTTCCCGTAGGGTTGTTTTGGCAGTGACCACCGCGCTTTTTGAGCGGTTTTGGATATATTTCTCTGCACCCGGCACCAACAGATCGACTTTTTTACCAAGTCCGTGCTTGGTAAAGAATTCTGTGCCTACAGAAGATTGGGTATCATACGGATATTCAAATACGTCCATGAGAGATTCGATCAGCCTTTCAAATGTCTGGCCTGCACGTGTCCTCCGTGATTGCGTGGTACTTAGACTCAGATCATAAATATAGGGCATAACTCTGCCCGCATATTCGCCAATAAGCTCTGATATCCTTTTATTGAACTCGTCCGAAGATAACTGCGGGTTTAAATTACTGAATTCGCCCGCCCGGAGTAGCTGAATAAGGATGTCCCGGGGTAGTTCCCGGGTTTTGAATAAGTACGTGAGTACGGCTGCATGAAACTTCGCCTCATCAATGAGATAAAGCTGCCATACTTCTTCCCGCGTTGAAGAGATAACTTCATCCAGATTATGGGCAATATTTTCTTTGGTGAGCCCTTTTGCGTCAATAATTTCTTTGGCATAAAATTTGGGCTCCTTAACATGCTCACCGCGAAATTTTTTAATCACGTCCCGCCACCATGCTTTTTCGGCTTCGGGCAGATAAACAATAAAATTATCCGGATTCATATTTAATGCTATGTTAGCATTTTCAGAGCTGTTTATATAATTTCGACTCTTTATCTGGTCTGAATATTGTGTTATAACTTGTTTTATGACCGGATCAGAAAGTTTGGAAATACTGAGGGACGTCTGCATAAATGTCGAAAGCGCCAGTGTAGAATTAATAGTTGATGGTTCTCTCTTTACGGAAGAGCTCACTGCGTTTCCTGAGGACGCATTTGCAGTAGATCGATCTGAAGACAAGCTTGTAGTCAATCAGGCAGCTGATATATGGAATGCCGGTGCCGAAGAACCTGTTGTGAGACTGCGGCTTCCGGTTGATTCCATTCTTTCCCGGATAACTATTCGCACGGAACACGGCGAGGTATACATCGACTGCCAGCATCCTGACAAAGAAAATGATTATGGATTACTGACAGGTAAATTATCAGTATCCGTTACTGATATAGGTGGAATTGCAGTTTGGGGCATAGATGTTGCGGGGGACGCGCGCCTTGAACCAAGATCTGGAGACGTAACCGTAGAAAACAGTCGGGCAAATATGTGGAGCATTCCGCGACAAGCAGACAGAATAACCGATGATGCAAATATAAAAGGCGAGGTTGCATACTTAGTCACTTAGTCCGCTTATTACGTATTTAGAAATTTTTTCCAAAAAACACGCCACCCTTCAGCATCCACTGCCGATGCCAGTTATTGGCTGGTCACCGTAATCTGCGCTTTGCCTTCAGCTTTTTGCATTGTACTAACTATAACTTTGCTACCGTCCGATAGATTAACGCGCCAATGACGCCACTTATCAGTTTTACTAACTTTCGGTTCTTGCGCAAATGTAACTACGGAAAATTCTTTGAGCCCCGAAACTCTTTCCAGCCACCAATCAAGAGCATCATCCGGATTCCCGTCCAGAGTTTTGGTCACTGATACTTCATAACTGCCGTCACTGCGCTGGCCGGGCACACGTCGGCCAATATGCTGCTCATATGCAACGGTTACATTCTGTGCCCACCATCCCGGTGTCCCGGTATCAAAAACCTTCTCCGCAATTTCATAATGAGTTAAATCTCTGGCACCAATACTATCAAAAAATTCCCGCTACTCCGTCCAGGATTTGCCGGTAGCTTTTTCAACCGACTTAATATTCACAGGCTTCGTCATAACAGAGACAGAATACCACTATTAGTAATCATTTTCTATTGTCCGGGATATTGATGGGTAAGATTATATGCTGCGGTGTGCTGAGTTATTACCCGCTTAATGATGTCGGGATAGACAGGATTCCCAAGACATCTAATCTTTTCATCGCTATCATCCCATGCGTTTTCAATAATTGTTGCCAGAATACTTTGAGCAAGGTCCGGTTTCAACGCTTCTCCGGTACGTCTATCCGTAATCTTTCGCTGCATTTGATCAAGTAATGCAAGCGCCCCAAATCCCTGACCAAACCTCATGGCAAAATTATTGAGCGTTGCGGCTACTTCCGGATTTTCGTCTGTCGGGCCTAAATCGTGGTCAATCCCTCTTTTGTAAAATTCAGTTGCAACCTCAACTTTACGTTCGACCGAGGCATCATAACCAATTAAACTTACGGCAAATAGTAACTATGGGCTATGAGCATTTGATGCCTAAGAGCCAATCCAATAATATCTTCATGGTCTACACTTGTTTCTTTATCTGCTATTGCACTCTGAAATAATTCAGCATAAGAAGTTACTTTATCAGTAAAAATTGATACATCGCCACTATTTTGAGAATCTTTCAGTCGCGAGAATTCACCTTCTTTATACCTGTCAACGTTAACAGCAGTAATAAGACCGCCCATTTCAATGTCAGACTGAAATGCATCAAGTGCATGACCGGTACACCCGAATTTAACTAAATAAAACACAGTTTGCTGATATGCATCATCAAACCCCCGCAACAGAGCTTCCTCGCTGAATGGTTCAAAGCCTCTGATATCAGTCATATATTTGCATTCCTGCGTTTAATTTACATAAAGTAACCATATATATGTAGGTCTTTACCGGGAAACCGCAGCCATTTCATCTCCGGAGATTTGATTATTAATTTCAATCAGATCTGACAGCATGGCACCCGCAGCTTTTATGTCTGAATGATGTTGGCTGTGGGCCTGATTAGCTGCCGCGTAGGCACCCCAGATTTCTTCATCTTGAAACGCAACATTATACCCTGCAGCCTGACTACCAAGTTGTCTGTTTCTGATATCGCGGGCTACTACTGCTAAATCAGCGATATGTCTGTCGTAATTCATCCTGTCAATAGTGCTAACCGAGGCTTTGCGTTTATGAAGTAATATTTCGGCGCATGTTGCTGTGTATGCTGCTCTGTCGCCTAAACCCAGGAATTTTATTGATCCGGCTGGCTCGCCCTCCAAAAATGCTTCTAATAGCTGGCGGGGCGTTGGTTTATCGTCGCTTTCGTGACCATTCGCTCTTGTATCTGCTGGAGTTTCTGACATGAGTGCATATCGTAACATATTATTAAATATATATCAACAGTCCGAATTAACTTCTGTAAGATCAGCTTCATCTCTTGAAATTAATAATGCTTGAGTATCGCGGTAATTGTTATACACTTGAAATAATGAATATTATCTTCGGCAATGCCTTAAGTGATTTATTCCCGGACAAGAATACATCTCAGGATATAGTATTTATCAAGCTGGTTTTCGGCCTGATCATTGCCCTGATGCTGGCGTATCTGATCAACAAAGGGCTGAACTTTGTTATTAATCTGACCGCTAACCTGATTGCTGAGAAAAATCACGGAGAATCTCCACATGAGCGCCTGATACAGACCAAACGCGCAGAAACACTGCTGAGTATATCCGGAGGAATAGCCAGGGCACTGGTTATAGGTTTCTGTGTATACATCATGTGGAGGATAGTTAACCCCACGAGTGCGCCTGTAGCCATAATCGGTGCCAGTACATTCTTTATTGTTTTAGGCGCGGCTACAATCGGTCCGATGTTACGGGATATTACCAGCGGAATCGTCATGATTACAGAAAAATGGTATAACGTCGGAGATCATGTGGTAGTAGATCCGTTCTGGGAAATGAGCGGTATTGTCGAAAAGGTAAATCTACGCTCAACAAAAATACGTAGTCTGAACGGGGAGGTAGTCTGGATACACAACCAGAATATTCATGCCGTGAGAGTAACGCCCAAAGGACTACGCACTCTGTCTGTTGATACTTTTGTGCATAATCTGGAGGAGGGACGCAAATTAATTCTTGACGTTATTAAGACAATGCCGGTTGGTCCTACAATGATCGCAACATCGTTAAAAATTGACGAAGAAGAGCAACTGGGTAATGTATGGCGAATAACGATAGAGGGACAAACTACACCCGGACGGGAATGGCTGATCGAAGATTTTGCGGTCAAGGCGCTGTTGAAGGCCGATGAAGAAAATAAAAAAGATCCGATAATAGCTCATGGCCCGATCGTACGATATACCGATACTACCGCAGAAAAAAGATTTGAAACTTCTATGCGAACGAGAAACGACCGCTAGCAGCACGGTACAGCTACATCATTGTTCGTTTCAACAGAATTAGTACGTATGAAATGCGACGTACTTTGGAAATAACATCTATACACGGTATGATAGTCGTTATATATGAGTGCGAAGAAAAGTTCTGTTAAGGTTGCTATTGCCGGAGTTGGCAACTGTTGTTCGTCTTTATATCAGGGGATGGCATATTATAAAAACAGCAAGGGCGATGAAATTCCGGGCATTATGTTTGCTGATATCGGTGGCTATCGCCCTGCTGATATAGAAATTGTCGCAGCTTTTGATGTGGACCCGCGCAAAGTCGGTAAACCTCTGGGCAAAGCAATATTCGCCCAGCCCAACTGTGCACGCGTATTCGAGGCCAAGGTACCGGCAGGTCCTATAGTTCAAATGGGGCCTGTCATGGACGGTGTCTCAGACTATATGCTGGAACAACCGGAAGACCAGGGCTTTCGTATTTCTGACAAAACACCGGTGGATGTAGCTAAAGTCCTGAAAGATAGCGGTGCAGATATACTGATCAATTACCTTCCCGTTGGTTCCCAGTCAGCTAGCGAGTTCTATGCGCAGGCTGCTATAGACGCAGGTGTAGCATTCCTGAATTGCATCCCGGTATTTATTGCCAGTGACGACAAATGGGAAAAGAAATTTATCAAGGCCGGCCTGCCAATCATCGGCGATGACATGCGTAGTGCGTTCGGTGCCAGTGTATTGTCACAGGTACTACAGGAACTTGCTTTTGACCGGGGTTTTATCGTCGACTTCCATCAGCAGATCAATATAGGTGGCAACACCGACTTCAATAACATGATGGTCCAGTCCCGGCTGGCATCCAAAAAAAAGTCAAAAGAGAATGTCATACGCGCTCAGAACGAAATTCGTGGCATTCCGGTAGCAGAACACAGCCTGTTCGCCGGTCCCAGCACTTACCTGCCGTATCTCGAAGACAATAAAGTTGCCTACTTCAATTTGCGTCTGCGTGGCTTCGGAGATGCGCCGGTAAATCTTGATATCAAATTGTCTGTGCAGGATTCTGAGAACAGCTCCGGCGTAGTTATAGACGCTATTCGTTATCTCAAAGTCGCACGCGAACTCGGCGTAGTCGGAGCCTTACGCGGACCAAGCGCCTGGACACAGAAGACACCTCCACTGCAAATGATGTATCACGATGCCAAAGCCGAATGCGAAGCCTTTGCCGTTAGGGATGTGACGACAATAGTCCAAAAACAAATCAAAAAATAATAAATTTTTACTAAATCAGGCTTTTTCTTTGGTGTTTTCAGAGTCGTCTTTTGAAACTTCTTTGGATTCTGGTTCGGTGACTTCTTCTACAGGCTTTTCTGCGGAGCTTGTATCTTCGGGGAATTCGTCTGATCCGGGAGCCGGGGCTTCATCTGGTTCGTCGGCGTCATCTTTTGTCTCAGGTGCTTCAGTTTCCGTGCTGGATTCTGTTTCTGCAGGAGCTTCTGACTCAGTGGTAACAGGTTCGCTCGTTGCAGTATCTTCGGCGCCGGCGACTGCGGCTTCAGTAGCTTCTGCTGCTGGTGCTTCAGTTTTTTCTTCCGGCGGTCGGTTACGACGAAGTTTGTCGGTATGTCTGATGTCACGCGTATGCATGACAGGCTGTCTAACCCACTTAGGCAAGTTAATTCCTTCTGTAATAAATAGTTTAACCACACGGTCTGACGGCTGAGCACCGTTATCGAGGAATAGCTGGGCTTTGTCCTTAACCAGACTGTTCTTTTTGGTGTGCGGATCGTAACTGCCGAGCATTGCAACAACTTTGCCGCTGGTCGGTGTCTGACGACTATCCTGTACGACTACACGATATGTCGGGTGGCCTTTGCGGCCGAGGCGCTGCATTCTGATAGCTAACATTTAAATTCAGAAATCTCCGTTAAACTTTTACGCAAACAATTTAACTAATTCTACAGTAGTGGGACAGATAAGTCAAACTGTTTACGCAACAAATTTTATTAAATTTACTTTTTGTAATGCTCCAGGGCTTGTTCGGCGGCCTGCTGTTGTCCGGCTTGTTTGCTGGGACCATTTCCCTGACCGCGTAGTTTGCCGGCAACATAGACACCGACGGTAAAGATCTTTTCGTGGTCAGGGCCATCTTCTTCAATTACCTTATATACAGGTGTTGAGCCTTCGGTGCTTTGAGCAAGCTCCTGGAGATAGCTCTTCGGATCCATCCAGGATCCGGACTCGAGAATGGCTGGTAGAGTTGATAATAAGCTTTGTTCAATAAACTTAGCCGCTGCCTCGTAACCCTGGTCAAGATATATAGCACCCACAACGGCCTCGTAGCAATTCGCAAGAATCTGCGCCCGTGCCCGTGTTGTGCCACGTTTTTCACCGCGGCTAAGCCTGAGATGCGGTTCAAATCCGTTGAGGGCGGCGGCGGCACCAATACTCTCGGTGCGAACCAGGGCGCTGCGCCAATTTGTCAGGACTCCTTCCGGCTCGTCGTATGTATTGTACAGATATTCTGTAACAGCCAGCTCCAAAACGGCATCACCAAGGAATTCCATGCGCTCATTGTGTGATTTAACTGACTTCTTGTGCTCATTGACATATGAACGGTGAGTAAAGGCATTGACCAGAAGTGAAATGTCTTTGAATTCTACCCTCAGCGTGTTTTTCGCAAAGTCTATATAGGTACTATAGTCCTGCATGCCTGATTTTTTTGAGTCCCAGAAGTATTATTTTACCGATATCTTCATATTCTATCTTTTCCAGTGCCTCATTGGCAGTGAACCATTGTATACCGTTCATCCAGTCTTCCGGCTGCAACTTATCTGTGTCGCCCTTTGCCTGCACGAGAAATATTTCGGTGGTCATAAGTACAAGACTCGTAACGCGACGATAGCGGAAATTGATCTTACCCAGCCAGTTCAGGACATTCATTTCCTGCAACCCGGTTTCTTCCCGTATCTCACGCTCGGCAGTCTCTTTGGCGGTTTCGCCTTCTTCGATGTGACCTTTGGGTATAGTCCAGCGGTCTTTGGCATCCTGTATCAAAAGGATTTCGATGTCATTAGTTTTTGCGTTGCGACGAAATACCATACCACCGCTTGTAGGCTCACGTACTACCTCATTGATAGCAGGTTTACGGTGTGGCAGATACTTTCTGAAGTTCTTGATTGGTTTAGGTCGTTTCATACTGACTGTATATTCTCGCTAACTGTTGTTTTAGGTTCCGGTTTCTTGTCGCTATCGGGGTCAATCTCACGAAGCAGGCTACCCAGAACACCATTGATAAATTTGGATGAATTTTCACCTCCGAATCCCTTGGCCAGTTCTACCGCTTCATTTATAACTACTTTAGGTGGTACTTCTTTGTTGTTGAGTAACTCATAAGCACCCATTCTCAGAACAATATGATCGATACGGGCTATCTGATCCAGCGGCCAATCCGGTGCCAGAGGTTGGAGTTTCCTGTCCAGTAATTCAGCCTGTTTATCAGTCCCTGTTGTTAACTGCCTTATGAAGGTTTTGTCACCCGCAACAGCCCGGTGGCTGGTAATATTGCGCGCCAAAACTTCTTCTATCTTAACAGTTTTGTCACCACACTCGGTGCGGAAGACTATCTCATAGAGGGTTTGCAGGACGATTATACGCCCCAGGTGACGATTTGATGCCATATTGTTAAAAGACCAGTGGCCTGTTCTCCCTGCCGACTATTATACCTTACTCTTTTGCACCAGGAACGACTTGTCTGACTTTTTTGCCCGACTCGCGGGTAGTGGTTCGGGCTTTGACCGGACTTTTGGCGTTGACGGCCCGGGCCAGTTTAAGCACCAGGTGGCTTCTTCTTGTGCCGGTACGCCGGTGACTGGTTCGCTTTTTAGGTTTTCCCATTAACTTTTATGTTCTCCTCTCTGAGAGTAATACTTTTGATTAGATGATTATTATAGTTCGAAATAGACAAAAGTACAACTATTAAAACTATTAAATAACTTAGTTGACATAAAATTATATTAATGCTATTATTCATTACATGAGTACAGAACACGATATAACACGCAGAGAATTGTTGAAATCTTTTCCGCAAAACCGTGGAAACATATCTGATAAATCTGTTGCGAAAACTGCACCCGAAAAATCTTATATAGTAAAAAGTGCTACCCGGGCATATAGCGAAAGAGCTCTTGAACTTGTTTCGAGGCGAACAAAAACTGCCAGGGAAAGAATAGCTGAATCAGCCAGAACAACCGGTTCTGCTGCGCTGACAGCTGCCTCCCGTTCTCTGGGATCAACATCTCCACATGCAAATGAAAAAGTATTTATAAAGCCCCGACGCATTGCTGACTATAAATTTGATGGTACAGACATACCTGCAGGTTCCGGCTTGGAAATATACGTTCCTTCACCAGGAGCAGCAGGGGCCAGATTATTAGGCCTTTTTGACAAAGCTATATCAACAAAACCCCGACGCTACCTTCTGGGCGCATTAGCTGCAGTTGCGGCTATTTCTCCGTTCGCGTATAAAGAAGCTGCTTATGGTGATTCTGTAGCAACCGCCAATACCGTTGGCGGCGGAGCAAAAATTTGTACTGATACAGAACGAACTCCGATTGGTCCTGATGGTTCACTAAAAACCGTGCTTGGACAAGCCAGAGTAAGTAACGGACAACTTGCACATGTACAAGTTGAAAGACATAGTGCTGACATATTTCCCGGACAACCAGACAGAGTATTAGAAACCGTACCGGCAGCAGAAATTATAGCCACTGGACAAGCTACACGTCTTCAGCCAAGCGACGTAGTAATCGACACGATGAACCGCACCTGCTAGAGATAAAATCTCTGCCTAAACTACAAAATTGACAAGTTTTTGAGGTACATAGATTGTTTTGCGTATCTTTTTATCATGTAAGTAATCTGCAAGTTTGGGATTGGCTTTCGCTTTTTCTGTTATTTGATCTTCACCGGCATCCGCAGCGACGATGATATTGGCACGAACTTTGCCATTAACCTGAACCACGATAGTCAGCTGATCACTGATAAGGTATTCCTCGTCATGTTCGGGCCAATGACCGATATGTACACTGTCCGAATGACCAAGATCATGCCACAACTCATCGGCAATATGCGGAGCAAATGGCGCAACAGACATTACGAGAGCTTCCAGTGTTTGTTGCCAGACTAAATTTTTTGCAAGACTGGTGACTTTCATCTTATACAGGTCATTGAGTGCCCCCATGGCAGTGGCGATTGCCGTGTTATAGTGGCTTCTCTCTATATCATTGGTAACTTTTTTGACCATAGCATGGCTTGTCCGCAAAATTTCCTGCTTTTGCTGATCAGGAGTTTCTGATGGCTCAGCAACCAGATATTCCTGCACCAGATTCCATACTCTTGATAGAAACCGGTGCGTGGCAGGTACCCCTTGCGGGTCCCAGCGCGTACTCAGTTCCAGTGGTGCGGCAAACATCAGGTAAGTCCGCAGTGCATCGGCGCCGTATCCGCTTTCGATAATCTCGAGCGGATCAACTCCATTGCCTTTGGACTTCGAAAACCCCCTGCCATCACTAGCCGTTACCTTGCCATTAAACAGGAATTGCCGGAATGGTTCAGGCTCATTAATCAGACCTGATTTATAAAAGAATCGTGCAATAAATCTTGCATACAACAGATGGGCGGTTGCGTGGTCGGCACCGTTATAAAAATCAATCGGTTCCCATTTTCTGACAGTTTCACTATCAAATATTTTCTGCTGGTTAAATGGGTCGAAATAACGATACATGTACCAGCTGCTATCGATGTATGTATCGAGCGTGTCAGTTTCACGCTCAGCCGGACCACCACACTCCGGACACGCAACATTCAGCCAGTCTTTGGCACGTGCCAGTGCGCTCCGGCCATCACCACTGGGCTGGAAATCATTCAGCTCCGGTAGTATAACCGGCAGATCCTCGTCGGCTACCAGCACTGTGCCGCATTCGGGACAGTTAATAACCGGAATCGGCGCTCCCCAATAGCGCTGTCGGCTAACGCTCCAATCGCGCATTTTATAATTAACTTTCTCTTTGCCAACATCCAGTTCAATTAATTTTTCCAGTATTTTTGTCCGACCTTCTTTAAAGTTCAGCCCGTCAAATTCTCCTGAGTTGGCCAGTGTAAACTTTTCGGGAGCATCCTTGATGTTAGTATATTCAACAAACTCCTGCTGAGAGGTTGTATAGATAATATCCAGGTTATATTTTTGCGCAAATTCATAGTCACGCTCATCTTCGCCGGGCACACCCATAACTGCTCCCGTGCCGTAACCGGCTAAAACGTAGTCTGCAATCCAGATAGGAACTTCTTTGTTATTAAGTGGATTAATGGCATACGCGCCGGTAAAAACACCCGTCTTTGTCTTTTCAGCCTGACGCTCAATCTCTGATTTTTTCTGTGCTGCCTGAGCGTAAGCTTCAACCTCTGACTTTTGGATATCTGTCGTAATGGCTTCTACTAGTCCATGCTCCGGTGCCAGTACCATAAATGTCGTACCGAACATGGTATCATGCGCAACTGTAAAGACTGTGATTGTTGCATCAGAGTTTTTGATTTTATAACTGACTTCAGCTCCGTTGCTTTTCCCGATCCAGTTTTTCTGAGCTATTTTGACACTTGGCGTCCAGTCCAGCTTATCGGTTGCCTCTAACAATTCATCAGCATACTCTGTGATCTTAAAAAACCATTGTCTGACTTCTTTTTTCCGGACCAAAGGGTCATCCGGCCCGTCGTGTCGCCAGCACTTGCCTTCGATTACCTGTTCGTTGGCCAGGACCGTCTGGCACTTTTCGCACCACCATTGCATACGCGCATCCTGATAGGCCAGACCGTTTTTGTACATTTGCGAAAATACCCACTGGGTCCATTTGTAATACTCGGGCAAATGAGTGGAAATCTCTTTCTCCCAATCATTGCTCCAGCCCATAGCCTTGTACTGCTTACGATAGCTTGGAATGATGGTCGCCATGCTTTCCTGCGGTGAAACTCCGGCTTTAATAGCATAATTCTCGGCTGGCAGCCCAAAGGCATCCCATCCAACAGGATGATAACTCTCATAACCCTGCTGGCGCTTGAATCGTGCCTTGACATCACTGATTGTGTAATTCATAGCATGGCCGATATGTATCCCGGCACCACTCGGGTAATTGAACATGCTCATGGCGATGTATTTAGGCTTCTTGCTTTGCAGATCGGCCGTATACACACCCGTTTCGTCCCAAATCTTTTGCCATTTGGGTTCTATCTCTTTTGGATTATATCTCTTCATTAGTTTAGGTATTATACCTTAACCTCGGTCAACCAGTGAGATGAATCGGAAGTGTTTCCATGCCGTGCAGAAGAATAGGCTTCTATAAATTTCCTTGTAAGCGGGCCGGTAGTGCCGTCACCAACGGAACGTTTATCGATTGATAAAATCGGTGTAATATTTGCTGAAGAACCACAAAAGAATGCTTCATTGGCTGCAAAGAGCTCATCCTTTTTCATCGGCCGTTCAATACATGGAATTTTGGCATGTTTCGCAAGTTGTAAAATACTGTCCCGGGTGATACCGATCAAAATGTCGCTGGACGAGTCCGGCGTAATCAGTTCGCCATCTTTTACAATGAAAATATTGGCGACAGTTCCTTCGCTTACCTGTCCGCGGTCATTCAGGGCGATTGCGTCATCGTAACCATCCATGAGAGCCGCATTTTTCATCAGGCTGGCATTGACGTAGCTGCCATTGGCCTTGAGATTGGAAGGAATAGCTTTGTCAGAGTTGCGCTGCCACCCGGAAATACAGATATGAACACCGGATTGTGCCATAATCTCGCCGAAAGGATAGACATACATGCTGAGGGCATTTGCAAGCCCGTGCATTCGTGTTCCGGCGGCTAATTCATCGACGAATACTGTGGCACGAATCAAAACATCTTCGCTAATATTATTTCGTTTTAGTAAGCTCTGTGCCGTATCAGCAAATCGTTCAAAGTTCCATTTTTGCTCAAAATCCGACAAATCCATTACTTTGGCGGAATTTATAAGTCGCTGATAATGATCCTGCAGGCGAAAAATCTGTAAGCAGTTGTTTGTTGCGTCACGCGTCGCACCGAAGACTGTATAAACTGATAATCCATAGAGGACTGATGAGCTCGCCACACTGAGATTCGCCTGAGAAAATGATACGAACTTATTTCTCAAAAATACTTCTGTTTTCTCAAGCTGTAATGTCCCGCCACTCATAACTGACTCAAAATTGCTGCAGATAGTTAGTACTGAAAGAGGTGGTAAGGGCCTGTCGCTGAGTATGGCGTTCTTTGGCAAAACCGATCAGTTTTTGGACCAGTTCCACGCCGGATACGCCTACGCTCCGCCAGTTGTGAGCATACAAACCGCCGGGCATAGGATTAACTTCGTTGAAGAAAACATTGCCCGTTTGAGAATCGATAAGCATATCCACCCGGGCGATGCCACTGCAACCCAGTGCTTTGTAAACGCTCATCCCGACAGCCTCTGTTCTGGCATACAAAGGTTCGGGCAAATCAGCCGGAATCTGACTGTAACCTTGTGCACCTTTGGCTCCTCCCTTACCGCCGTTCTTACCTTTTTTGCCACCTTGCATATATTTGGTATCGAAATCAAAGAAGTCTTCAGGTCGCGTCAGGGGTTTCTCCAGCATAGCCGGCTGAGGATGATCAGCGTTGCCCATAACCGGCAGAGTTATTTCGAGCAGATTCTGCACTGCTTCCTCGACAATGACCTTGTCGTCGTAATGAGCGGCAACCTCCAGCGCATTACGTAGTTCGATATCATTGCTGACACGACTGATACCAATACTCGAGCCCAGCCTGGCCGGCTTTACGAAAATCGGATAACTCAAAGCTGATATGACAGATTTTACGGCACTACCGGGCTCACGCTCCAGCTCAGATTTCGTAAATGCAATGAATTTGGTGACCGGAATATTATTTGCTGCGGCCAGCTGCTTGGCCAGAACTTTATCCATTGTTACGGCAGCCGCACTGACACCGCAACCAACATACGGTATACCAGCCATATCCAATAGCCCCATCAATGCCCCGTCTTCTCCGTATGTGCCGTGCATGGCCGGAAATGCAATGTCTATTTTGCGTGACTGTTTACGACCAGCGATGCCACTGGCTTTGACTAGTGTCATACCCCCGTCGAACTGCACACTTGCCGGCTGAGTGCGATGCAGATAATCCTGAATGTTGCCTGAGGTAAATAACTTTATATCTTTTAGCTTTTCGTCCCAGTACCACGCACCGTCTTTTGCAATATAAATTGCTTCAACGCGATACTTTTTGGTTAGCTCCAGAGGTTTGATAATACTTGCGAGAGCGGTGACAATTGACACATCGTGTTCAGCGGATCGCCCCCCGAATAGTACCGCTACAGTTTCCATAATCTGAAGTGTAGCATAAAGTATAATACATTTCAATTATACAATTAATATGTACAATTAAAATTGACATCACTGCTCCTCTGTCATAAAGTGGGATATCAAAGTTAAGGATAATTATGGCAACAGAAGTTTTATACATGGAGGAGCTGGCAAGGGAGCCGATACCAGAACTACCTTCTGTCGATGGCTGGAAAGATATCCGTATACGCGAAAACGGGGAGCCACTGGTTACACTGGGCAGCCTGGGCATTGCATCGGCCTCCTTTTATGCCGGTATCCATAACTTTTCACCATATTATAAAGATTCACTAAAAGGATCTTTACAGAAAGTTTATGTGCGGGAGGGCCTGGGCGAAGCCCTGCAGCAAGCACAAACTTTTTTGCCTGACGATATGTGCCTGATAGGGCTGGACGGTTTCCGTCCCGATTCTGTTCAAAAGTCTTTGTACAATTCTTTTCTTAACCGCCTAACGATGCTTCGGCCGGATTGGTCAGAAGAAGCACGGGAACTATATACTCAAAAATATGTTTCAAAACCTTCGACAAAGCCAGCCACACCTGCTCCGCACGCTACTGGTGGTAGTATAGACCAGTGGCTTGTACGTCTGAACCATGATCATAGCAGACATGATATTCCTAAAAAAAGTTTCTCAAAACACGTATTAAAAAATAGTGTCTGGTTACCGGCCGGTGCGCCATTCGATCATGGTGGTGAAAGTTCAGCACTACGATATTATGAAGAAAATGATGATACACAGGAAGCAATAGAATTCCGCCAGAACCGCCGCATACTTTACTGGATACTGAAATCAGCCGGAATCGAAGTTTATCCTGAAGAATTCTGGCATGGCAATCTTGGCAATCAGATGGCTGCAAAAACAACCGGAGTGAAAAAAGCTGTTTACGGAAAGGCTGCTTTATCCGATGCGCAGAAGAAAATCGAGAAAAGGTTAAGGTCAAAACCCCTTAAAGTTGGCAAAAAGATGTACACTGCCGGGTACCCTGAAGGCGAAATAATACAACCGGACGAATCCAGCCTTCCTGACTAATGACACTACGCTCTTAAATGTCGCTAAAGCCGGCTGATGATTACTGAGCTCAAACAGTTTTTAGTAATTGAGGAGTATCGCCGGATACGGCGGGGGCATAACAATTTTTTAGAACCAGAGGGCGCTGTCAGACCGGGTCGGATCAGAGTGTTTTGGCTTTTAAGTGTAATTATCGGTCAGGTCATTCTGCATCAGGACCAGGTCACCGGCAGCCAGCAAATGCTCAAGATTAGTATAAAACTCCAGCGGATTAGTTTCTATAACCAGTTCACCCCTGAATCCGGCCTTTGTCATGCCTTGTTTGATAATATCTGTAACTGAATTTTGCATCAGTACAACCCGATCCGGTACGGCTTCAGCAATCAGACGGCCAATTTCTAAATGAGCATTTGTAGTTTCTTCGCCCTGATCCACGAGACCGGGGGTTACATATATTTTGCGTTTGGCGGATAATTCTTTCAGCAATTCTAACCCGGCACGCATACCTTCCAGATTGCCGTTGTATGTGTCGTCGATGATCCAGGCGCCGTGCATTTGCCTCGCACTCATGCGATGTTCAAAAGGCTTTGTGTCGGCGACACCGTGCCGGATTTGGTCTGCCGATAATCCGAATTCACTTGCGAGTGCTATACAGACTGCCAGTGGTCCGAGAAGATGGTACCCTATCAGCGCCGTTTCGAAGTCCAGCGTTGGTCCGCCATTTATACTAGCCTGAAATTTCATACCCGTAATGGATATTTTTACATTATGGATAACGACACCCTCTGCCCCGTCACGATCATACTGATGAAAAGGACGTGTACCTATATTGCCTAATGCAAGTAAATCTGATGATTCAGCATTCAGGTAGATGTTTTCTGCTTTGATATAATCGGCCAGAGACATCAGGTCATCGGCGACAGCTTGCAAGGTTTTGTAATGATCCAGATGATTGGGTGCAAGGCCTGTAATAACTCCTTTATCAGGACGTGTGGTTCTGGCAAATCGTCCTATATCTCCCGGTGCACCTTCCCCGTATTCTATGATCAGAATTTCTTCATCACCGTCCAGCCGGCTTATCCACTGCGCATGGCTGAGTCCTACATTCTTGTTACCCGGAGTGGCTGCAACCTTTTTGCTTCGATTTAAAATGGTGTTCAGCAGTTCTTTAACAGTTGTTTTGCCGTAGCTGCCGGCAATAGCAATTTTGATTGCAGGATGATGTTCGAACAATACAGCTGATTGCTTGGTCAGACGCCGGCGGCGCGGTGCTTCGATAAACAGCCATGCCAGTAAAATAACCATGTAAAGCGCGATAATCATTATTAATGGCAGAAGCAGAAGCACCGGCAGCACAAAGTACTGTTTTATGGTGATGAGCACTATCATACTGATAATACTGAGAGCTCCTGCGCCGTAAACAAAAAGTATAAGCAGCCGGGCTTTACTGGTCAGCACGAGCTGTTGACGATGCATGACCTGGCTGTAGCGGGGCAATCTTGCAACCCAGCGGATAAAAGCATCAGGATCGTATTCAACCTGTTGCATCATATATACCAGAAACACAGGCAGTTTAGGATGGTACAAGCTCAGAATACGCTTCATTTCAAAAATTCCCTGATCAAACCGGCAACTTTGTATACCTGTTCACGGTGGATGTGGTGGCCGGTGCTTTCAATAACATGCAGTCTGGATTCAGGTATAGCCTCTTCAAACATTTTTCCGTACCGGATGGGAGTTGAGGTATCTTCCCCGCCGTAAATCAGTATGGTCGGCAATCGTAACATCCTGGCGTCATCCAATACATCGGTAGCTACAATATTCCGGAAGGTTTCCTGCATATGTTCGGCAATCATATAGTCAGAACCGATTGAGCTGTAGAACTTTTGCCTGATCTTTTTTTGGGTGGATCCGGGTGTTGCTTTGAGTATCAGCTTCGCCGGCCCGGCCAGCAAAGACAGGCTTTTGTTTCGGATAGATTTCGGATTTCTAATTCCTGCCGATGCCAGCAAAATTAGTTTTTCACTCGTAAAATGCTTGTTTGCTAAGCCCACAACTGCAATAGCACCACCATTAGAGTGAGCAATCACAGCATACGGAGTTATCCTGAGTTTATCTATAAAACTGCTTACAAATCCGGCATAGTCATCCAGTTGCCATGCTGTCTTTGGTGCTTCGCTGGCACCAAACCCGGGTAAGTCCGGTGAAATAATCTGATAGTCCGGGGCAAATTGTTTAGCCAGACTTTCAAATGTCTTCCCGTTATCCGCCCAGCCGTGGAGACAAAGAATGACTCTGGCCCCATTACCAATAGTGTGGTAACTGGTTAACAGGCCATTAACAACTAGTTTCATACTGCGCTATATTGTAGCTTGCCTGAACTGTACAAACCTAATCTATTCCTCGCCAAACAATGCCTTACACTCAGGTGGCAACGCATTTTCAGGAGCTGAGATACAACGATTAATCAATTGCTGATCCGGCACAGGACCAGCGGGTCCGGCCGGGCTAACACCGCCGAGAGCTCCGCCCAGTAATGCGCCATATACTTCCAGCAATGATTTAGCACCCTCCGGCTTCCTGAACTCTACTTTATCATTACCCGGCTCTCCGTTAGCATTAAGCGTGAATTTGAATGGGGCACCATCACTCTTGCCGTCAACATTGGCTGTAATCGCATATTTGTCAGTCTTGGTATTGAGTGTAACTTTGAGCTCACCTTTACCTTCGCCTGCCCCGTCTTTCGTCTGGCCACGGATAACAAACGGGAACTCGTCACCTCCGGTGTAAAGCAAACCTATATCCAAATAATTGTCTTTCTTGTCTTTTTCTGCAATCCGTACGATATGAATCAGTTTGGTTTTAAGATCTACATAAACATCAAATGTATCGGACTCATTGATACTGTCTATGTCTTTGGTGTCATAGCATTCTTTACTTATATCTTCTGAAGACCGGCCCATGGAAAGAGTTTTGTAAAGCTTGTTGCCCAGAATTTTATCACAAACAGCCTTGTTGTAGGCCTTTAGATTAGCTTTGTTGAACCCGACTTTGTAATGATAGACATCCCGGCCATCCATCGATTCTTTACCTACATTTTCTTTGCGCACCAGTACGGCTTTGGACGGATCATCAGTCAGAACATATTCTTTGGTAACCTCACCTATGTCTTTAGCCAGTGCGATTACATCTTCTGCTTTTATTTCGGTAGTAGTGTCCTGAGCAGCAGATTTTTCCATCTGATCAAAAATTGTATGATCGATAACAAACCACTGGTTGTCATATGCCGCCAGACTTTCTCCTATACCACCGGCTTCGGCAGGAAATACTTTATCAAGACCCTTCAGACCACTCACTTTTGCATAAATATCCGGATACCTGGTATTGGCCGGAACATTTGTCAGTAAATTAAGTTCAAATCGTGCCCCGGATGCTCCCAGAGTTATTTTACTATCAGATGTTTTCTCATCATACTTGGATTCGATCGTGCCGTCGGCGACCATTCCGCCTGCATCGATTTTATAATCACCGGTGAGCTTACCGCCTTTTGTGTCTTTTTTCTTATCGGCATATTCTACTAATTTATCGTAGCCTTTTCCGGTATTTTCAAGGGATTTCTTCCAGACATTTTCCGGCTTATTGGGTACGACTGAGCCAAAGTACGCAGCTGCGCTGCCGCCAAGTAATATGATAACTGCAGCAGTGATACCGACAAGCAGTTTCTTTTTGTTGCCACTCCCGTACTCGGGCGTGCTGTTACCTGATCCTGTGCCTGTTGCAGATACCGGTGGTTGTGATTGGTATGATTGCTCACCGGGAACAGATGCACCGGCCGGAGATACCTGAGTCGGCTCAACTGCCGGGTTATCAGAAGTTGACGGAGTATTTGCATCAGGCCCGGAGTTGACGCTTTGTCGGGACTCATTCTCTGTCCCGGTGTTCGGATTATCTTGTGGTTTCATGCTTGATTACCTCCCTATATAGTCATTTATGCTATTGCTTCTCTGTTACGAATGTATACAAATCATAGATTGTTAATGCAAAATAATTATTAATTCTGACCTGACTGTTGCAGACCTTCCACGCGTTTTTGCAATTCCGAAAAATCAATACTTTGTGGAGGCAGAGGTACTCCTGTACGGAGACCATGAGATTGATATTTTTCGACTTTACCAGAGTCAGCATATCTCAGACTCACGAGATCACGACTCAGTATATCAATAGTCATCTGAACTTTCAGAGGAGGTGCATCAGCATATGCTTTGGGGTCAAGCTGTGCCTGCTCACCCAGGCCGCTAAGCCGGGCATATGCAGCCAGTGCTTCGACCAATCCCTGTGTCGCTATACTCATGTCATAAACCATTACCTGCCGGCCGTTCTGATTCTTTTTTTCAGCTTTAGAGTAACTATAAACATTCTTATCTTTCATTATATTCAGAATCGCCTGGCGATCAGCTTTTTTCAGGTTGCCGTATGGTACAAGGAATGGTGATCGTACGAATAAGGCTTCATTCAGAAAAATCGGATCCTGACCGGTTGAATCAAGTTTACTCCATACATTGACTATATTCCCCAGAGCATTACGATCCAAACCTGTAGCCGGCGATTCTATGGACTGGTAGCGGGCATAGTCTTCTCTATTCGTTCCTATAGTCTCGGTAGTTACTTTGTTAATACCGGACTGATCTCTTTGTGCTACGGTTGTAACCGTCTGTGCAGTTGGAGTGGGGGATAAGTGGAGTCGAACGGACTGGTCAAGAAAGTTAGTCTGATCTTCCTCCACAATATTGCGGGTAACACTGCCGGTTTGCAGACTGCGTGTAAGCATGCCTGCCAGAATTCTGTCGGGATCAGTAAAGATTGATTGCCACCAGAACCAGCCACTTACACCCAGCATTCCAATGCTAAGTACCAGAACAGCGCTGATGATTTGCCTGAAAGAAAGTCCCGGTATCCCGCGTTGTAAACGCTTATTAGAAACTTTTGCTTTGGTTACTGCCTTTGCGGATTTTGGTGATGATTTAGCCATAGCTTTTAGTGTACCTCAAATTAATGGTGGAGCATATCGGATTCGAACCGATGACCTCTTCAATGCCATTGAAGCGCGCTAGCCAACTGCGCCAATGCCCCGTATGCTGATGCTTAGGATTGTAGCATAAAAATACCCCCACAATGTAGGGGTAACTCGTGCGCGCCCACCAGCGGCTACTACTTTTTATTTTGGACATTTTTATTTCAGGTCAGCGCCGCATGCGCACGATCTTAAGATTAAGCATAATCACAAACAGGCTTATAGTCAAGACTTCAAGAGTTTTAACAGTTCTGATTCATTGATAATTTTGGTGCCATATTTTTCAGCTTTTTTCAGCTTACTGGCGCCCACGTTTGCTCCGGTGACCAGATAATCGGTATCTTTGCCTGTGCTGGTTTGGAATGTAGCACCCAGCGCACGGATTTTGTCGGCAGCCTGGTCACGGCTCATTGATTCGAGTGAGCCGGTGATTACAAATTTCTGACCGGATAATTTGCCGGAAATTGCTTTAACATCTGTTGGCCAGACATCCAGTGAACGGAATTTGGCCAGTAACTGCTGATTGTCCTGCTCGTCGAACCAGAGCAGAATCGAATCGGCTACAATGTCACCTATACCTTCGACTTCACGCAATTCGCTCAGTGATGCAGTGCCTATGTTGTCCAACCTGCGAAAATGATTGCTCAGATCAATTGCTGTTTGCGTACCGACATGCCGGATCCCAAGGCCATATAAAAATCTGGCTAATGACGGACGCCTGGCATTATTTATCGCACTGATCAGTTTATCGGCCGAGGTTGCCGCAAAACGATCCAACTCTATAACCTGCTCTGTAGTCAGAGTATAAATATCAGCCAGATCATGAACAAGGCCGGCATCAACAAGAGCCGAAACATTCTTTTCGCCGAGCGTATCAATATCCAGAGCACTTTTGGAGGCAAAATGCGCTACTGCCTGCTTGAGTAATGTTTTGCCTGTAGCGTCTTTGAGACGATAAACTGCTTCATCATCCGGCCGTATAAATTCCAGCCCCGGGTATTGTCGGTTTAGCTCCGCTTCCATATTAAACGCACGTGCATCTTCGGGACGCAATTTTATCAGAACCTGCTTCACTTGCGGGATTATGTCACCTGCTTTATAGATAATTACCGTATCGCCAACCCGGATATCCTTACGGGCTATTTCGTCAGCATTATGCAGACTGGCATGTTGCACGGTAGAGCCCGAGACTACGACAGGCTCAAATACGGCCACGGGTGTAGCTGCTCCGGTCCGTCCTATGCTGATTATTATGTCCTGTACTACTGTCGTAGCTTCTTCGGCTGCATACTTATAGGCCACTGCACCTCGTGGTGCCTTGCCAACCACACCCAGTCGCAAAAAAAGATCTTTCTGATTAATTTTGATTACCAGACCATCAGTATGAAATGACAAATCATTGCGCTTTTCGTCCCATAATTCAGCAAATTTTACGATTTCATCTATCGAACTTCTGACTGTAGCCTCTTTATTGGCCCTGAACCCAAATTCCCGGAGCTGATGATAAGCATCGCTAAAAGTTGTCTGACCTGACGGCACACGTGTTAGATCATAAGCATGAAATTTCAGTGATCGGCCGGCAACCAGCGCAGAATCAAGCTGACGTATTGTGCCGGCAGCAGTATTCCGCGGGTTGGCAAAGAGCGGTAATCCCGCTGCAAGGCGCTGTTTATTAAGTTCGGCAAAATCATTTTTGTACATTATGATCTCGCCGCGCACTTCGACAGTTCCCCTGACCGGACTTCGCAGCCGTAAAGGAACAGATTCTATCGTTCGCACATTGGCTGTTACATCTTCACCTGTATTTCCGTCGCCGCGAGTTATAGCCTGTACGAATACACCGTCCTCATATATCAAAGCACATGCCAGACCATCCATCTTGAGGTCTACAAAAAATTCAGGCACCACACCGTCAGGAATAAGTTTGGATATACGTGCCAGCCATGCCTCCAGTTCCTTCTGATCAAATACATCATTCAAACTCAACATGCGCTGACTGTGAGGCACCGGCGCCAGACCTTTCGAAATACCTCCTGCTACACGTTGGGACGGGCTGTCAGGGGTGATCAGATCAGGAAATTCAGTTTCCAGAGCAGTCAGCTCATGTTTCAGACTATCGGCAGCTGCCTCGCTCATCACGGATTCGTCAAGCACATGATAGTGATAGCGATAATCGTTAATCTGTTCTCTAAGCTTTTGCAACCGCTCCTTTGCTTGTTTTTTATTCATAACAGAGCTCTGTACAGATTATATATGTAGAGATTTCCGAGCAGCAGGCCTATGCTTCCTGCCAGAAAAAATACAGGTTCGGCAAGTACAGGTATAAAGATTATCAGGGGCATTATCGTAATAAGTGCCAACACCAACAAAACCATTGGCAAAGCAATCAGTCGCAGACCAACCGACCAGCGACGATATAGCACAAGACCACGGGCGGAGCGGAGAGCCTTCATGGGTGTCATATCCGGCAAAGTGGAAATGCAGAGAGCAAAAACTGAAGAAATTATCATATAAAATGATAATAGCAGGAGCAACAGGAAAAAAATGAGTACTATGAGTTTTTCGGCGGTGGTGATTGCCAGTCCGCCGCTTACTATGAACCCATAAGCCATGTTTCCGATTATGGCTGGTATTAGTTGAAGCCCGATCACAAATAATACCAGCATGAACGGAATAAGCGGATACATCCCGCTATAAAAGGCTTCACGGATAGTTGTTTTTTTGCCTGCCAGAACCTGTCGTGCTGCCCAGATAATAGCCAGAGTGGCGATAAAGGTCAGAAACACACGGTACGCGCCTGCTACTTCGCTGGCCTGTGTGGCTGCTGTAGTTGCCAGATAGCTGAAAAGTGCGAGCGATGTTCCCAGCTGATTCACGCTTCCACCCAAAAGCTCATCAACCTGCGTTTTAAGGTCTGTAAATTCGGTCGATATTCCAAATCCGCGCACAAAGATCACACTCAGTACCACATGCACGGCAATAATACCTAAAAATAATTTTTTGTTAGCATAGATCAATCTGAAAGTCTGACTCCAGATACGGTGTACCCCGGGTAATGCAGGACGGGGATTCCGGATGCGTTTGGAAAGCCGGAATGATTTATGCTCCGGAACTTTCCTGACTCTTTTACGTGATGCAAAGACTTTGGGTTTGACAGACTTAGGTTTGCTCTGTGACTTAGCGGGGCTCATCAGGCCGCTTTTTGCATCCTATTCACGCGTGCCCATTTCACGAAGAATGCGGATACGCTCTTCGGCCGGCGGATGTGTACTGAACAAACCGCTGAATTTACCCTTGAGTGGATTAGCAAAAAACAGATGTGCCGTCGATGCATTGCTGTTAGCGGTAGCGCTGCCTTGTTGAGATATCTTTTCAAGTGCACTGGCCAGACCCTCCGGATAGCGTGTCGTCAAAGCTCCGGTAGCGTCAGCCAGATATTCGCGTCTGCGGGAGATAGCGAGCTGAATCATGCTGGCTGCAATTGGTGCGATAACGATTGCAAATATTGCCAGAAAGAATTCCAGCGGATGGCGGCTGTCCCTGTCACTAAAGAATGTGAAGTGCAGGATAACATCGGCGATAATCGACACGACCGCCACCAGCGCAAAAGCAAGCATCGATACGCGTATATCATAATTCTTGATATGCCCCAGCTCATGAGCCATGACACCTTCCAGTTCATTGTCATCCAGCGCCGCCAGCAACCCGCTTGTAGCGCAGACAGCGGCATGCTTCGGATCACGGCCGGTGGCAAAGGCGTTGAGCGCCGGATCATCCATAATATATACTTTCGGCATCGGCAGACCTTCGGTGATTGCCAGATTTTCAACGATACGATACAGACGCGGATCATCACGTTTCTGAATCTCGCGTGCCTTATTAACGGCCAGCGCCATTTTGGAACCACTCCAATACATAATCAATGCGTATATCATCGCTCCGATCAGAATATACGGTGTCAGAACAGGGTGCCCGAGGTAATTTGCAACTACCCAGCCCAGAGCCCCGATCAGGACGATAAAAAATAAGAAGATGTAAATCGTCTTTCGTTTATTAGCCGCAATGTTCGAATACATAGGATCGTTCTCAACCCTTAATTATTATTTTAGAATTTTACGTCGACAGGCTTGTTAACCTCGACCGATTCAGCCTCGTCAACTTCGAAGAATTCGCGCTCTTTAAATCCAAGAGGACCGGCAAAGATAATGTTCGGAAAAGTCTTGATCTTAATGTTCAGGTCGCGGGCAGAACCGTTGTAGAAGCGTCGTGCAGCCTGGATTTTGTCCTCAGTATCTACCAGTTCGTCCTGCAGAGCTTTAAAATTCTGATCAGCCTTCAGGTCAGGATAATCTTCTGATACGGCAAATAGGCTTTTCAACGCACCGGTAATCATATTCTCAGCCTGAGCCTTCTCTTTGGGGCTCTGAGCATTCAGTGCATTGCTGCGAGCTTCGGTAACATTTTGGAAAACGGTTTTTTCATGCGAGGCATAGCCTTTGACGGTTTCTATCAGATTAGGAATCAGATCATAGCGTCGCTTCAACTGGACAGTGATATCGCTCCATGCTTCATCTACACGAACTTTACTCTGAACCAAACCGTTGTATATGACGATGGCACTGATAACCAAGACGCCCAAAACACCCAATATAATCCATGTGGTCATTTGTTTATAACTCCCGTTATTTATGTACTTTTTATTATAGCACCCAAACCAGAGCAGCTACAATGGTGCGCGGGGCGGGACTTGAACCCGCAAGCCTTGTGGGCACAGCATTTTAAGTGCTGCGTGTATACCAATTCCACCACCCGCGCATTATTTTATCCGATTGCGTAAGGCTACTTTCTTATTTTTACCACGATGAGTGGGTTGAAGGCTATGGCAATTTGGACAAAGTACACGTAAATTTTCCAATCGATTATCCTGTCTTTCCCCGTTAATGTGATCAAGTTCCAGCGGAATCCGTCCGTCAATTGATTTCTCACACCACCCACATAACTCACATTCAGGAGCTTTGAGACCAGTAGCAAAAAGTTTAATTTTCAACTTATAACTTTGCACCCTACTGCCTGTAATCAATAACTCTTCGATAGGAAGAGCAAGTACGACTGGTCTGGTGCTATCTTTGCGCCAACCTTTTCCGGTAAAATGCTCGGTTGATATGCCTAAATTAATTATTCTATACCTAATCTGAACATAATTCCCGCCTGCGGGTACAAGATTGAGCTTAATCAATACTGCGCGATAACTTTTTGAGTTTTTTACAGCTTCTTTGAGTTCAGCATCTGTCCATGAACATTTTCGAGGCATACATAAACGTTAGCACAATTCTTATGTATACCCTATTGTTTGGAGGCGCGTACGGGTAACGCTCCCGTCTACTGGGTTTTGCAGACCCATGCCTAACTTCTCGGCCAACGCGCCCTATGTGGTAGACGAGAATAATTATAACTTACAAAGAATAAAAGAAGTACTGAGGACTTCCGGGAAAAAATACTTGCTTTTACATACTGTTTATGCTACAATAGGCCACCTATGCACGACCGGTTTCATTTAATACCTGTACCCAATCGTATTGCAGCTGCTGCTGGTATTCTGGGAATATTGCTTAGCCCGTCTATTGCTAATGCTCAGGAACCAACCGGCGGCACACCTGCCGGTATAGATCCTGGTGTACCTGAGCGTACTCCGGATCCTGTCACACCGACACCAGCTGTGCCATCACAACCTGACTCTATACCTCCAATGACAGACCCGGCTGCGCCGGCAAAACAGCGGGGTCCCTGCATACCCACAGAACAAATAAAATCTACTAAAGATATTTCGGACAGATGTGAAAGATTTATATTGCGCACCCTTAGACGTTCAGTATACGATGATCTACGCGACGATTTAGCATTGGCTACATGGAAAAAAGAATATAACCGGGGAACTAATACTTCCAAGGTAAAAGTTAACGGCCTGCTGGACGTACCTACTGCAAAAGGAATTCTGAAAGGTAAAGCAATGAATCCGAAATCGCCTGACCCTAATTCAAAGGGCCATGAGATATTTGTACGCGTAAGCAACCAGACAGCCTCTGTTCTTGATAACGGTAGAATAAATCATATGTTATCCGTTTCTACTGGCGCTCCGGGTAATGAAACACGTACTCCAAGAGGCTCATGGCGCATAAATGAGAGGGTGATGGGTTCCGGATATACGAATCCGAGTGGTGGAATTATGTACTACGCTCTCTTCTTTTATAGGGGGTACGCTGCTCACGCAGGTATAGTACACCCGAAGATACAGCCAGAAAGTCATGGCTGTACAAGATTTGACTTCAAAACTATGAGGTATATTATTCGAGGTGAGAAAACCGGTACTCACGCATTTACAACAGGCGATAAAATCAAGGTTGTTGACTAGTTGTAAATAGTTCGCACTTTCCTAACTTCACTTCGACCTATGTGTTAATTTCTGGTTGTGGGATTGGCTTTTTTGTACTGATCTATAGCCTTTGAGACTTGTCCGTCGTTCTTTAAGTTTTCCCAGAAAGTAATGTTCTTACGTTCAATGTACATAACATCTTCAGGTCCATGAAGCTCGTTGCCCAGCTTAGTCAGGCTTACTTCACCACCGGCTAATGGATTACCGGCTTTATCGACATTGCCGGTTTTGAGATAATATATATCTTCGAGTTTCAACGTATCTTTTGTAATTTCAGTAATCTGCCCGAAGTATACCTGCCCGCCATTCAGAAAAACCCCCTGATACTGGTTTTTTACGATTTGTTTCTCGGTATATTTATCTGCCTCTTCGATTACTTTCAGGCGCTTTTCAATATCTTCGGTCTTTGTTGCCTGATCAGCCCTATTTGCTTTGGTGCCAACCATTATCAAACTGGCAGATGCCAGTCCTATAGCGAGTAGCATCAGTATGCTTATGAATAAGGCAAATATTTTACGCTTACCTGAACTGGGGGATGGTCGTCCTGCCTGGCGTATCTGGTTCGGTAACTGGTTATATACTACCGGTTGCGGAGAGTCGGGCTTGATGGGCTGCTGATTATAATTCTGATCCATGATAATCTTTCTTGTTTACCATGAAGTATAGGTTATGGTTGTTTATGATCAAAGCAAAATTTTATTACGACCCTGCGGACGGAGACCCGAATATGCCAACAGCGGGTTCTATCCAGATCAGTATCATTGTTACCGCGAACACGATTCTGAGGGAGCTGTATTGAATGCTTCGGTACCGAAGCTAAGATTTGTCGCTCAAATACTTACCGGCAACGCTCAATGCGAATGAAGGCAGGATAATAAAAACAGTAAGCGTCAGAAGTTTTGTAAGTATTCCCTCGTCTTCAGATCCGGTCAGAACAATCAAAATTCCTAAGATCCCAAATGCGACTGATGCACAGATGAATATTTTTGTAGCTGGTTTTTGCATATTATTTTTTTTGCTGGTTACTCTTATATTCAAGTATATCTCCGGGCTGGCATTCCAGAGCCTTGCAGATAGCCTCCAGACGTTGATAGCCGGACGGCTTTGGCTTTGCCGTTTTTCAGTATCGAAAGATTGGCCATTGTTATGCCAACCTTTTCGCTTAGTTCTGTAACGCTCATTTTGCGCCTCGCCAGCATCACATCGATATTAATAATAATCATAGCTTACCTTTAGACCGTGAGGTCGTTCTCCGATTTTATATCCACGGCATTTTGGACTAATTTCTGTAATACACCCGCAGATGTAGCAATTACGAATGACGCACCAACCAGAATTAAGCCAAGCGCAAAAAAGCCCGGAGCATCGTCCTTTTCTGCTGCCTGGAATATGAAGGGCAACAATATGGTATAAATTCCACTAATAATCAACGCGCAGTACTTTATTTTCTTCAAGGTATCAACGGTATCAACAGAAAATGCCTGGTTTTTATCAACATTGTTCAGTAACCTTAACGTTTGGTAAAGCGCATAGAAAAAAGGAATAGCAGCCAAATATGCCCCCGGCAAAAGATGGCCAATTCCGGGCACTCCGTCAAATACAGCCGGAACCGTCAAAACACACAGCAACAATACAACCCCGCCCATTGCTACAACTGCTAGCCGTAATAATATCGTTGATCCTCGTTTCATATGCTTTCCTTGTTTATTCATGAATAAGAGTATAGCACACTATTTATCGTAATTCAATATATTTTTGTTGTTACTATTTCATAGATACGCTTAATTTTAAGAGAACGAGCCGGTTTTGACATTTCCCGCCCGTTCATACGAAGCGATGATTACTCCGCTTGGGGAGGTTTTGGACTCAACTAATCTGAAGGCTGCGGGGATGGTACCTTCTGAGAGTAGACGTTTCCCCGCACCTAGGGTAATTGGGAATATCTTTAGCCATAGTTCATCTACTAGGTCGTTCTTCAACAGTGTTTGTATGAGGTTGCCGCTGCCGTGCACTTGCAGCATCGGTCCGACTTCTTGCTTCAGCTCATTTAGCTTCTCAATCACATTTTCCTGAATCAATATCGATTTATCCCAGGTTAAATCAACGCCTTTTGATGAAACTACGTACTTTTTAGCTTTATCAAACGGGTCGCCTGCCAGTCCTTCTTTGTGCTTCGGCCAATAGGCCGCGAAAATATCATAGGTTTTTCTGCCGAGCAGCAAGTCAAACGGCATACCCATCTGTTCGCCCATTATATTGCCTGAAAATTTATCAAAATAAGGAACAGTCCACCCACCATAATCAAATCCGCCGGATGTATCTTCCTCCGGCCCGCCCGGAGCCTGCATTACACCGTCGAGACTGATAAAGCTCAAAACAACAAGTTTCCTCATAACAAAATTATAACAAAGTAGATTTCAACAATTCTTCGTTTCTAGAGGCCGATAATCCCGGCTACACCATGACGGGCATAAACTAATTGCGGTGCGGCTTCAAAGGGAGAAGTATTTCCACAAGCCGGACCTTCTACAAGTCTATAGGGTGGAGCAGTTTCCTCGCGTTTTTTGGCGCTTACAGTCTCGAGAAACGTATCTACACTTATTCAGGTTGGTCGCGTTTTCAACTGCTACTTCAACTTTAGCAATCCGCGATTTTTAATTATGTTTTTATAATCCCACTGAATATTTATAGCTTTTTTTAAATACCGTTTTAACTGGTCAGGATCTATTTGGCTTTCGATTGTGTAGATAAGCTCAGCTGCCTTAAAGCTACCGCTTGATATTAGTTCAGGCTCGTCGAAAGACTGGCCGCTCCAGAACATTAATCTGACATTACTCTTAAGCTTGCTATATCCCACTATCGGATTGCCGTCTATAAACCAAACCGGATGAGCATGCCAAACCTTACTTTCTGCAAGGGGTAAATTATTGCTGATAATTTCGTACAACCGATTACAAATCAATTTGTCTTCTGGCGCCTGTTTATTGTGATAAGATTGAATATCTTTATTCATGACTTAATCATACCAAACTTATATATTCTCGCTTCTAGCCATGCCGCCCCCTATGAAGTGATCATTTCCACTTGACTCCGTTTTCACGGTATTCGCAAGCCCGGAAAAGCACTATTTTCTTAATCAATTCCGCTGGCAATGGCTTATCGTAGGCTAACTTTACCGATCCTTTGCCCGTCTCATAGTCCGAGAGCTCATTTTCAAAAGCTTGTTTGGTGCTTGGTGTAGCAACAAGATTCATATGATTCTTATGGCCGGAAAAGACTACTAAGATCATGCCATTTTTATCGATTGTTGCCGGAGCGCCCCATTTCAGTGCTTCATTCGTATCGGGTAAAGCTGTCCTGATTATTTTTCGTATTTTTGCCAGTATGGTCTTCTGACCTTCGGGGAAATTATCAATGTATTCGTCTACTGTCTTTGGCTTCATATTATTTACTTTTAACTTTCTTATATGCCATCTCCAGGTGTTCTCGCCACGTTTTACCTTTGTCTTCGGATGCTTCAGCTATAGTGTGCAAGCCATTGGCATTGACTGTAAGAGTCATTAGCTGATAAAAATCTTTATCATTACTTGAGCAAACTAATTTTTTCCCGTCAAAAGTTACATTAAAGATGCTGGATACACCCCGTTGGTCGTAATAAAAAATCTCGTACTTTTCCTGAGGGTCGCTGTAGCCGATTACCCATATATCGTCCGGCTTTTTGTCGGTTTTCGTATCGCTCAGAACTAAAAAAGAATCGTCCAATGCTATATTTTTCATACAATTATGATATCAACAAAAACCACCGTTAGAATTTTTTGTTCATCTCATTGGTCTATTTATTTTTTGTCTATTCCCAATTTCTTAGCCACATCGATCAATTCATGCTTAGAAACCAACCCGATAATTCGCTCGACTTCTTTGCCTTCTAGAAATAGGGGCATGTTCGGAATGCTGCGAACACCATACTCAACGGCAAGCGCATTGTTTTCCTCAGTACCTTCAATATCGACTTTGACTATATCAATAATCTCATTGTGTTCTTTTGCAACATCATGTAGGGCAGGTGCCATCGCCAGACAAGGCGCACACCATGCCGCCCAAAAATCGACGAGCACAAGCTTGTTGCTTTTTAGCACGTATTCTTCAAATTCTTTTTTATTGGTTATGTTATACAGTGCCATAAGCTTAGTCCTATGATTATAGTATATTAACTTTCACATAGTTTTCCTAAACTCAACCCGGAAAGGGTTATTTGATGGTGAAGCAAATTTATATGAAAGTATAGCTACTACTTAGCCTTCAACAGCCACTTCGAATCCACCGTATGCCATCTTTTTCATGTCGTTAGGCATTTCAAAGTCAGTCTGTTCGCTATATGCATCATCCATCTCAGCAATAACTTTTTTATTTACTTCATCGCGGTGCTCTTTTGATTCAAAAACAATGAATGAAAACCAGACATTTTCCTCATCGTTTGCGCCAGCCATCTCTTTAAAAGCTCTTGATTTTAGGTCACCCATTTCCTGCTGCTTGAGATCATCACCCTTGCATTCAAAGTACTGAAGTGCACCATGCTTCATCCAGGAATCCCGCCCTTCTTCTGCCATTTTCTGATATTCAGCTTCTTTGCCTTTAGGAACTACCAGAACAAATCCATCCACGTATTTAGCCATTTTATCTACTCCTCTTTTAAAATTGTATTTTAATAATTTTAGCAGTTACGGTAAACAAAAAGGACACCTAAGCGTCCTCTCATTAACATTTGGTGCGCTTTATGCTACGAAAGTAAAACGTTACTTCTTAGAGTTTTAATAAACACAGCGAGATACTGAAACTCAACGTACAAGTTTAGCGTGGCTGTTATTATAGATTTTTCCTGGTTTTGGTCTGGTAAATTTTAAAGCAGTCCATACATCGTCAATTCGTATGTTATTACTTTCTACCAGCCCATTGGAGTAACCAATTTTTATGACTGCATCTAACGAAAGGTCAGTATTAAGCTGTCGCGCTTTCGGCCACGACGCCCAAAGTTTACCGTTTTTTGCCAAACACTCCTTGTAATCAGCAAAGTCTTGCAACATTTCATAACGTCTGACATAGAAAATATGAATAAAGTCATACGCGGTCTCATCTTTTATGTGAGTATCTATGAGTTTTGCATTTTTTTGAATTGCTTCGGTATAATCTTCGGGGGCATTAATTAGTAAAATTTTAGTGCTGTCATCAACTTGTATCATTTTTGGTAAACCACTCATAGAATAATCATATCAAAAAGAGACGGGTTTAATCGTCTCTATAGGTTTCAGCGTGGTGCCGGATTGTAAGCGTATTTCTAACTTTAAATAATAACGAGATTGACACTTACAAATTGGGGAATCTGGTGGAACAATTCAATTTATCCAGTCAATTACTGGAATAGTTTTAGTTTTTGTAAAAGTTATCTAAAACTGGCGCTATAACATCAGCTTTTACGTCGTGAGTTTGCCCATCTAATGAATTAAGTTCTGCGTTCGGCAAGGATACTGCTAGGTCTTTTGCTGTTTTAGCCATAAAGCTAGAACTATTGGCGCCATAGATAACCAGTGTATCTGTATTAATACTCTGGATATTTAATGTTAGGTACTGTTCCATAAGTTCAATCGTGTCGTAAGAAAGAGTATGCGCCATACCTGTTAAGCCTTTCCACATTGGCAGACGTTCCATTGCGGCTATTTGCTTATCTGAAACACCAACTGTTTTTATAAATAGCGCTACTGCATCTCCGCGTTTGTCTTCCGAAATTAAACCTGCAAGCTTTTTCCTATATGCAATGGATCCCTCTTGCGCTGATGAATCTGAATTATAAGGTAACTCATACAATGCTAACTTCTTTACTTTTTCGCTCAGTTTTTGAGCGGCCATCAAGGATAGTATGCAGCCTGAAGAATGACCATACAGATATGCACTACCACCCAACTCGTCAATTAGTACTTCAATATCATCAACTTCTTTATCGGTGGAGTATGGCAACGTGTCTGTGCTGTCACCCTTACCACGACGGTCGTAACAAACAACCGTAAATCTGTTGGATAAAAGTTCACTTATTTTTTTACCTTGACTTCGCCTGTTCAGCGCGCCTAAGACTAAAATTAAAACAGGCCCTTGGCCTTTTTTGTCATAAGCAATGGTTGTACCATCTTTTGAAATTACTTTAGGCATGACAGCATTGTAACAATAAATTAATATAATGGCCTTTATATCGATAGTTACCCCTTATAACTTCGTTGCAAGTCTGACTTTATTCCGACAATACTTTATCTATATTTCGTAGAGTTTGTTCTGGTCCGCGTTTAGAGCGTTCGATCATTTCACCACCTGCACGCCAGCCAAACTCAGTAATAATAACTTTTGTTTTGTCATTGCATAAATCTTGAAACTCTACTCGCTGTTTTTTATTCATTGGTGTTTCTCTTTTGCCATATTGCTATCATAACAGTTAGTGACTTAATCTATTTGAGCCAGGTTAAAACCCCGCTACTCACGTGCATATAACACTGTGAAAGTTATTAATAGTCTGCCTTTTGTGTCTCGTCTCACATGCCCAAGGATTAGAGACGTTAAAACCCAGAATTAACAGATAAAAAAGTGCCTTTTCGGGCTCAAAGTTGCGAATGGTATGCTGTTAACATTGAAAGTGCAGCGATGCTCATTAGGAGGGCCACAAAAAATTACTTTAAATCTATTTACTATTATTGCTGTTATTCAGCAAACTGCAGCTTGTGTTCGTTTTTAACCGCTTTTTGCTGGTGAGCCCTGGCTCCAACTGGCTCGGAAAATCTAGTATTGAGCCCGTCTAGAATGTGCTTGTCATTACCCTTTAGCAATGTACCGTCATCGAGCACGACGACTGGTATCTTGTTTTGTCCGCTAACCTGGATTAGCTCATCTCGCTCTTTTGGTACAGCTGAAACTGGAATGGCTAAGAATTGTAGGCCAAGTTCCGTCATGCGCTGTCTGATCTTATGTGAGTGAGGACACCACTCCGCCTGGTAAACTTTTATCATCGTTGCTTTCAGGTTTATTTTACTTATTTGATTATACACCCTCCAAGTTAACAGATAAAAAGAGCGCTATTAGGGCTCAAAGTTGCTAATGGTGCGGGTGAAGAGACTCTAACTCTCGACCTCTTCCTTGGCAAGGAAGCGCTCTAAACAACTGAGCTACACCCGCATGTATGAAACTTTACCGTAAACGATCTGCCGAAACTTTGTGAGCGCCTCCTTGTCCTGGCAAGTAGGGTTTAGACCCATATTATTCTGGTGGCTCCTCCCAGACAGCGGACTTCGTCCTTTTCCACTTAATCTTTCTCGAAGCAAGCTTCTGCGAGAGATTTCGCTTCACCGAACTGATGGTTCACTGCGTTCACGCATCCAGTTCAAGCTTGGAACGACCGCAATAATCCATTGCAGCCCACTCAAAAGGTGGGCAACACTGGATGGTGGCTCCTCCCAGACTCGAACTGGGGACACAAGGCTCTTCAAGCCTCTGCTCTACCAACTGAGCTAAAGAGCCACAATATATAGGTGGCGTAGATTATGCGAATTGTTAATGAGCCTTGTGTCCCGGTGGGACAATTGATTATTTCTGGGCTGAAGCCCGGCATCTTCAAGCCTCTGCGTTTGGCAACTGAGCTAAAGAGCCACATTAACTCTGTTATTCTAGTGTAATTCAACCTTTTATTCAATATCAGATTACTTACGGGTAAGGCCTCGGAGGGCATCTACAAGTTCTACAGGAAACAGCATCATTGTCTTTTGTGATGGCTCGGTGGAAATGCGCTCTATCGTATTGAGAGTACGCAGATTAATCGCTCCGGGAGTAGAAGACAGAATTTTTGCAGCGTCCGCCAGAGTCTGAGCCGCTAACTTTTCGCCGTCAGAATTTATCACATTTGCCCGCTTTTCCCTCTCGGCTTCAGCCTGCTTGGCCATGGCACGTTTCATGTCCTGAGGCAATTCAATATTCTGAATTTTAACATTCTCTACATCAATTCCCCATGCTTCTGTTTGTTTATCGACAATCACTTTGATCTGCTGGCTAACCTGATCTCTTTTACCCAGCAGGTCATCCAGCTCGATACTCCCGGTCACGTCGCGCAGAGCTGCCTGGGCAAACTGGCTGGTGGCATAGATATAATTTGTCGTCTCCAGCACTGCTTTCGCAGAGTCCACAACCCGCAGATACACGACCGCGTCTACGCTCGCCGTCACATTATCTTTGGTAATGACTTCTTGTTTGGTGACATCTATCGGTGTCGAGCGAACATCGATCTTTCGCATGACCTGAATTACCGGAATTATAATATTGAGACCGGGTTTACGCGTGCCGGTATATTTGCCGAGTGTCAGTATCACTCCGCGTTCGTACTGGTTGACAATTCGTATCCCCAGTATCAGGATTGTCAGGACTATAATAAAAATGAACCAACCCATTGCACCTCCTTGTTAGTGCTTTCATGATAGCACGGAGCGCAAAAGACGAGGGACTCGCCTTATCCCAAATATGCCACTGGCGATCCCGTTCAAGTCCTCTCAGAACGCCATGCAATAAAAAAGACCATACAAGATGGTCATTTATTATTGGTGGGTGATGAGGGACTCGAACCCCCGACCCTCTCGGTGTAAACGAGATGCTCTAGCCAACTGAGCTAATCACCCAGGCTTGTAAATTATATCAGGTGAACGGGTCGGGGTATTCCCCGCCAACCTCCGGCTGGCCCGAAACTTCATTTTTGAAAACAAGTTTTCAAAAGAAGATTTCCTTGCGAACTGCCACAGGTAGTTCTCACCTCTCGGTGTAAACGAGATGCTCTAGCCAACTGAGCTAATCACCCGATTAATAACAGATTAGACTATACCAGATATAACTACTTTATTAAACAGACTTTGTTCAACAAACTCTCTGCTCTATGCGATTTACTAAAGCTAATTTCTAAAAAATGTCAAATCTATGGTGCGGTATATGATCTGAACTTCAATTCTCCTGGTGTAAACGAGAGACTACCGTCAACCGAGCTAATCACTCTGTAACAGGCCGATCGAGAGTTACTCATACACCTACGTTATTTTTATCTGTAGAGATAAAGTTTAACTGGCTAGCGCATATAACTCATCGGCAGCTTCCCGTGCTGTTTGGCGCTTAGTAGCATCACTATCTAACAATCGCAGGGTAAACTTCGATAAATCAGAAGCTATACTGTCTCTATCTCTGGCTACTACTTCAGGTCGGGGTGGAACAGGGTGCCTGAGAAGATTACGTGTATATGTTCCCATCTTGCCCTCGGTCTTGCTCTCAGTAGGCCAAGGCAATCTTCCTCCTGTGAGTAAGCAGTATATTGTTGCGCCCACCGCAGACATGTCGCTCGAGGGACGTAGCGTAGATACACCACCCAGTACTCTCTCGCGGGCCATATAACCAGGTGTGCCTATCGTTGCTCCTGTTTGTGTTATCTCATTAAAAACTGCTAGTTCATTTTCAAAGTGGGCACGTAGAAGATCCGGAGCTTCTTCTTCACCAGATACGCCTACTGCACCAAAATCACTTAGATAACCCACGCCATTTATATCAAGAAGACCATTGCCCGGCTTAATATCCCTGTGAACAAGTCCTTTTTTATGTAACTCATCCAGCGCCAAAAGAATCGGATGGAATGCCCTGGCCAGAGTTTCTACGCGTTCTATTCTGCCACCTGCATTATTAACAGCTAGTTTTGCTAAGGTTCCGTGCTGGAAAGGCATAGTAAAATAAGGGAGTTCTCCCGCACGGGTCTGAACTGTACCATGATCATGCAAGTCCACTACTCCGGCATGATGTCCCATAGTACGATGTACACTTATCTCCCTGTAGGCGCGGTAAGGCTGCTCGTCCTCAGGGTGGAGCAATTTTAAAGCAACAAATCTGCCTGTAGAATCTATGGCTCCGTGTACATCAGACTGAGCTGTACTGGCTATTCGCCCCAACACGTCTAAATCAGTAGGTCCATGCTGGTCATCTGAATCTGCTGTAGTGTGTCCGTTAACCAAATGAAGCCTGGGTCTTGGTTTTTCAGCATCTATGAGACTAGGAATATTTTGCCTGGCAATCTCCACTGCACTAATTTCTGGTCCCTGGGCCATTAGCACACTCTCCCCCAGGGCCTCTGTATCAGGGCTAGGAAAATGTGGCACAACATTTGGACTCGTATAGGCCATGTTTATTTTTTTACTTAATCTAACTCCTGCATTCGACTATACGACCGAAGATATTACATATCAAGAATATATACACTTTTCACCAAGTAATAAGCATAAGAGTCTGTAATAATTCTCACAAATGATATATTATGCGATTTTTTAAAGCTAATTTTCGAATATCGTCAAATCTATGGTGCGGATGAGAGGACTTGAACCTCCACAGGATTGCTCCCACTGGCCCCTCAAGCCAGCGCGTCTACCATTCCGCCACATCCGCATGAGTCATCTGAATAACAGATTAAAGAATACAGTAAATACGCTTATCCCTCAAGCTAAATACGCTTATCCCTCAAGCTCGCGGATAATTAAGATTACGTGCGGGGCATGTGGTCATAGAGATGATCCATCGAATACTCGTGACGCAGCAAAGGCTTGATATCCTCCAGTGTTACATCCATCTTTACGCCGGGATTCAGGATTCCGTGAGGATCAAAGATCTTCTTGAGCTTCTGAAACAGCGCATAGGCTTCATCACCGTAGAGCTTCCGGAGATAAGGTGCTCTCAATCGCCCGTCGCCGTGTTCGCCACTGGTACTCCCGCCGAGTTCAATCACCATATTGTAATATTCATCAATCAGGCGAAAAACTTTCTGCCGGTCACCGATTTGATTCAAATCCAGAAACGGCTGCATGTGCAGGTTGGCATTACCGGCGTGCCCCCATATTGCGACTTTGAGCTTGTGCCTGTCAAACAATGCGTACACCTTAGTCAGATAGTCATCAAACCGCTCAATGGGCACAATACCGTCCTCGATAATCGGCAGAGCTTTGGCTCGTCCTTCGCTATATGCAATCACAGCGGCAGCACTATGACGTATCTTCCATAGCTCATCCTTACTTGACTCTTCGGTTTCCTGTCGATACTTAATATTTAGCTTTTGCAAGAGTCTCGTCGTCTTTTTGGCGCTGTGGTTCCGTTGACGCGACGACTGATCATCAAATTCGATTAGCATGACCAGTTTAGGGAATGGCGGTGACAAAATGCCCTTAAGTTGATTCGGATTGTGTTCCTGCAAAAAGTTCAGTAGATTTTCATCTACAATTTCCATTGCACTGGGAGGATGTTTCATGTTGCGGAGTTCCAGAATTATCGATTCTGTCTGCTTGATATCGTTGCAGTATGCAGCAATCAGTGTTGTAGCCGGATCATGAGGCTCGGTGGCTACTGTAATTTCCGTAATAATACCCAACGTTCCCTGCGACCCGACCAATAACGGAGTCAGGTCGAAGCTATCGCCTTTGTCTTTGACGCTACCGATATCGTAACCAGCAGAGTTTTTGGTAACATCCAGTTTCAGATTTTTGATTATATCCTGATTTTCTTCGATAAGAGCGTCCAGAGACCTATAAATTTCACCTTCAAACGTAGAAAGACCCATTTTTTTGCTGACTTCACGCTTGTTAAGACGTTTTGTTTCGATAACTTCGCCATTAGCCAGCACTACTCTGAGGCCCTCAGTATAAGTCCGGGTATTGCCGTACTTTACAGTCTTTTCGCCGCTGGCATTATTTGCCACCGCGCCCCCGACAGTGGAATATTCCTGTGAGGCAGGGAAAGGCGGCAGAAAACGGCCATGGGTATGGAGTGCCTGTTGTAACTTCGCGTAATTCAGACCCGGTTCCAGTGTGACCGAACCCGATTTAGCGTCCAGTTCCAAAATGCGGTTCATGTGTGCCGGAAATACCAGAATCACACCCTTACCAATAGCTGCACCGCTTTGATCCGTGCCGGAACCCCGTGCAGTAATCGGCATGACTCTGCCACGCTCTGCTAACTGCCACGTGAAGCGGGCGGTTTTGCGTACATCATTTTCGTTACGGGGATAGACAATAATAACAGGCATGACCTCAAAAATGCTGCTATCGGTTGAGAAATACCTGCAGGCATCGGAACTTGTCATGACCTCGCCAATCAAATGTTCCTGCAGATAATGTGCTACTTTATTCATTTGTGCGTACAACCCTCATCGTAACCAAGCGTTAGTAGATTCAACAGATATAATAGCACAAAATGATCTCTGCTACAGATATAGCAGTCGTCATATTTTTATTTATCCGGGCTGTCCCGACTTTTTTGTCGGGACAGCAGCTCATTACGTACTAACCCGCAGACCCCGGCGTGTTCCCGGGTGTAAGCGCTACCATTTGGCGGATGCTCTCTACCACCAGCGCAGTATCAAGAGGAACTTCGGCTACATATCTCTCGATAGCGCCTACAGTTTGATCTACGGTAACCAGAACTGTCGGGGGCACTGTATCCCGTACACCAGCCTGATCAGCTGTTTCAACGGACAGTAGCGCAGCCAGTCCCTGTGCCATCCGGTAGTGCTTGCCTGAAGCAGTACGATACATCAGACGTTCATTTGACTCTTTACATCTTTCCCTGGGTGGATTTAAAACCCGAATTACTGATTTTGCTACACCACTAAGGTGATAGACGGTACGTTCACCGCGTTTAAGCGCAATTCCTGCAGAATAGTTTTTATTATTCTTTCTCATTGCGATCAGTTCTTCCTGAGTAGGTTCTGAACCGGATGCTGAATAGTTAGCTGCAGCACCGTATAGTATGTCATTTTCATATTGCAGCCTTCTTCTTTCAGAATTGGGCATATTATCTAAATTATTCATTTCAATTCTCACTTTCTAAAACATTCAAAAAATTATTATTTAACACAAATAAATAGCCCGGGAGTGATTCCCGGGCGATTAACGGACAAAATTTGAACGTGTTAAATCAGCCTGGAAATACTACCGGGCTGCATAAATGAAATGAGTGATTCGCATTATTATATTTCACAACTTTATTATTTTATAATAGCTCATTAAACTTGTCAATTGGTGCGGATGAGAGGACTTGCCCCACAATGCATTTTATTGAGCTGAAGCTCTCAAAAAATGGCCAGGCGGTGAAAACGTAACTTGCCACAGGCAACTTACGCCTATCGGTTCAAGTCTGTCAATCATGACAGAAAAATCGATAACCAGATGCTATCCGTTTTTCTGTGGTGCGGATGAGAGGACTTGAACCTCCACGAGCTTGCGCCCACTACGTCCTGAACGTAGCGCGTCTACCAATTCCGCCACATCCGCATATCTGAACTATTATATATTATACTTTGCTATGTCTAAGGCTTACAAACGATCCCTGAGATCCGGGGTATACGTAGCTTTCGATTCTCGTATCGTCCAGTTTTCTACGTGAGCATATCTATCTGTTGCTATAACTACTGAACGTACATCGAATCCGTGCAGCGGAGTGCGTACAACATACAGAAATCGTGGCTGGTAAAGTGCCAGTGCCGGAGCGTCCGTCCGCCATACTTCCAGGAACGGCTGGTATTTAACTTTTCGTACTGCCCTGTCTGATCGGGTTCTGCCCGCTTCCAGAGCCTTATCGGCTACCGGCGAGTTATACTCACTAAAATTCAATCTGGTTGCAGAACGAATATCGGCCTGGGAACTATGCCAGTAAGCAAATACGTCGGGATCAGGTCCTAATGATATAGCATCAATCAGGGCATCATAGCTATGAGTCGAAACAGTACTTTTCAGATCCTGTTCGGATTGTTGCACTATTTGTACATCGACACCAACTGCTCGCCATTGTTTCTGCAAAGCATCTGTTACACTGGCGTATTCGCTCTTGGCCTGAGCATACAGACGGAAAGTTAACGGCGCCCCGTCTTTGCTCCGGATACCGTTATTGGGGTCTTTTATCCAACCGGCCTGATCTAACAGTTGATTTGCCTTGTTTCGGTCACCCGTAATCTGAACGAGCATAGCATCATAACTGGTATGGGAATGCAGTACGGGTCCGTTGGTTGCAATGAGAGAATACGGCACCTGGGCAAATGTTTCTTTTTTATCAGCAGCAAGCACCAGTGCCTGCCGGACATTCGGATCTTTCAGAACCCCCTGCGTCGTTTTGAAAAACACCATGACCTGTGCCATAACGGGAATACCAAACTGTATTGTTGTGTCATCTGCAGCAAACTCTTCCGGTATAGTCGTAAGTCCTGTCATTGCGTTAATCTGCTTAGCGGCATAGCTATCTGTCATCTGTTTTTCGTTGCGAAAAGTCTTGACTACAAATCTATCGAGCCGGGGAGCACCGTTATGATAGCGATTAAAAGGCGCCAGAGCAATTTGTTCCTGCCGATTTGCCGCGTTATCACCACTAACATCAACTGCCTCAAAACGAAATGGCCCTGCGCCTACCGCACCGATGGTATTGAAGTCCGATGACCGAAGTTGACTGGCTGGTACCGGTCCGAGGATATGCTCCGGAATAATTCCTGTCGTCAGAGAATGGGAGAAAGCACTGAGCTGACTGGGCAGTTTGAAGATTATAGTACGATCATCTTTGGCTGAAATCTCAATGCCCTGCCAGCTGGCCTGCAGATATGATTTCGCATCCGGATTCTGAATAGTTTTATAGGTGAATACTACGTCCTTGGCGGTTAAAGGCTGGCCGTCCTGCCATACAAGTTCCGGACGAAGCGTTACCGTATAAATTTTTTCGGTTTCGTCTACTGACCATTTTTCAGCCAGATCACCGACCAGCTGATGATTATCATCGTATTTTAAAAGTGATGCAAAAATCAACCTGGAAACAGAACCGTCGACAGAACCAACCGCATAAAGCGGATTAGAATTTGTATAGGAACCGAGTATACCCTCACTGTATATTCCCCCCGATGCTGCTACCGATACCTGAAAGTGCTTCCGAAGCGCTGAAGTCTGCATTGCTACAGCCACTATCAGTAAAATCATCAGTCCCAGCCATCCGAGCACGAAACGTCGCACAGCCATAAGACGGACAAGTCGACGAATGAAATGTCGATCCAGCTGCTCATCGGCCGTAGCACCGATATCTTCGACCTGTTTTCTGCGTTTTCTAACCGATCGCCGGAGCTGTAAACGTGTAGAGCGCTGTATCATCCGGATTGCTTACGCAAGGATAC
>CAWIAU010000003.1:0-166201 GCA_963834265.1 uncultured bacterium
TGCTCTCGGAAAAGTAGTATTAAATACAAAAGGTGAAAAAGTAGTGACGGTAATTGCTGAGATCCAGTAAGGCGGCAGGATTTAGATGAGTAAAGTATTAGAAGAAATATTTTGCATCGTGGGATCCAATGGGATTTATTAAAAAAGATGGTGCTCCTATAGATGAATATAGTTTAGAAGCGGCTGAAATAGCACGGAAAATTAAGCCTAACATGGATAATAAGGAGCTGGCAGAGTTAGTACATTCCATATTTACCGACTTTATGGGGATTGATCCAGTAGGTTTTGAAAAAGAATGTTTAGATAGATCTCATGAAATGAGAACTCTTTTGAGCAAAAGATAATACGAAAGTCCACTAGTTTCATAAGGATTGAATAATGAAAGAAATACCCGAGCGTCCATTAACAGAACTAGAGTACGTGATTATAAGTAAGCTTCTGGAGCATCCTTTTCCTGGGAGTGAAGAAATTAAACAGCAGACAAAATCCCCGACGGTTATTTCTGCTGCAGATGACGATAACTACGGAAGTATATACTTTAAAGCAGAGGGTTCTGATAGAGCCGTTACCCTTAATAATTTACCAGTTGAAGGTACTACGCATGATACAGATGGAGTAGTTGTCGACATACTTCTCCATGTAATTAATGGTTTTTTACATGAACTGGAGATCATAAAAGTGGACGGGACTGATTTGCTTGCCTCGATACAGCCTGAGAAAATTGAAGTCATAATAAATGACAAACCAATACCAAAAAATATCCCAGAGTATTAATTATGGCTAAGTTTTATCCTAAAGCATTAAGGCGGCAGGGTTTAGATGAGTAAAGTATTAGAAGAATATTTTGCGTCTTGGGATCCCATGGGATTTATCCAGGAACTTGGAGCCCCTTCAGATGAGTATAGTTTAGAGGCATCCACAATCCAGTCGGCTTTTGAACCACATATGTCTGAGGCAGAAGTAGGTGCATTAGTGTATCAGAAATTCACTGAGCTGATGGGACACGACTTCCCAGGCTTTAGGGAACAGTGTTTTGAGCGAACCTCGGAGATTAAAAGAATATTGAAAAAGATCATACAAAATAAAAACTCTTTTGATTAAAAGATAATACGAACCGTACTAGCTATGAAAAATGATAAACTTCTAACCAGAATTAATGCTTCTGATGAAAGAAATCGGAAAGCTCATATAAAATGGGGCCAGCCGTTTTCTAACGACGAAAGACTAGTGCTTCTTAAGAGTTTTCTGATTAAGAATAATGTTGAAAAAAAGATTGTGGCCGATATTCTTTCACTCCCAGATTTTGGTAAAAAAATAAGAAGCGAACAACAACTCAGCAGACAACTTATTGCACCTGCTGTAGCAAGCATAAATGATGATAAATATCTACAGGTCAGGTCTCTTTTCTCAATGATTTTAGATAGTCACAAGAGAGATAAAAATCTTTTCATGCTTTTAGCACAAAAATTTAGCTTGATGGGATACGATAGCAAATGGCCGGACTACATAATCAATAGCCAAACGGCTGTTGCGGGCACTCTAGTAAAACTTGTGCCTTTACAGGATCGTGAATCGTATCAAGCGTACACAAAGCTTTGTGAAGACAAGAACTTGTCGTATGCGCGAGTATCGTTAGTGTGGGGTCTTGCGCAATTTAAAAAATTTGTACCGGAAACAAAACAAGTAATTAAGGAACTCATCAACGACGAGTCAGTTAAACTAGCAGCTCTTAACCCTGTAGATAAGCTGAAAATAGTGGAGTTGATACCCAAACTCGAAAGGTTAGTATCTATAAGTAGTGATGATTTATATGTTCGTGAGGCTAATAAAACCATTAAACATCTCGCGAATACGTAAATTCTAACTAGGGTTATTCAAAATAAAATGGAAAAATTGACCGAGAAAGCGCTCAAACTTGTAGATGAATTAATATCGGGCACAAAAAATCCTATTGAAGTTGCACTGTGGGCAAAAAAATTTGATCATCCAGAGAATGAAAAACTATCTGAAGAACTCCAGTCAAAGGATCCTGATTTAAGAGGATTTATTGATACACTTAGTCTTGCCGGAGCAATTGACGAAAAAGGCACGTTGATTTACGGAGTTGTTGACTTTAAGAATTGGAAACAAGAATTTACTGAACATCTGAGTAAAGGTAATAAATAGTGAATAAAATTTACAACTAAGCAAAATGACATAATATCAATCATGAATATTTGTAGTATCAAATGATAAAAGAGGGGGCTATGTCGTTATAAATGACAAATCAATACCAAAAAATATCCCAGAGTATTAATTATGGCTAAGTTTTATCCTAAAGTAGTAAGGCGGCAGGTTGTAGGTGATTCAATCAATAGAAGAGTATTTGCAACAACAGCGGCTAAGCCTGAACAAAAGCAACCGAAACAGAATCGCTTGCCAGCATTTCTTAGAGCTTGATATACTGAGTAGACATAAGAGGAAAAAATAAGGGGGAATCGATGAAAAAATTTATACAACTAATAGCATTGAGCGCGGGTTTGGTATTCGGATTATCCGGAGCAGCTGTAGCGGCACCCGTCAAACCGGCAGAGTGCACGGGCACTTACACCAAAACCATTGAGGGAGGCAGCGCCAGCGCTATAGCCGGCACGGCCGGAAATGATTTGATTTTTGCCGGAGACTCTAACTCGATTGATGGCAAGGGTGGCAATGATTGCATTGTAGCCGGAGCAGTTAACGCTATTGAAGGCAATGGCGGTGATGACGTAATTATCCTGAAGGGCTGGGGCAATACTACAAATGCCGGTGCAGGCAACGACAAAGTATATGATAAAAGCCCTGGCGGCCAACAAATTAACGGAAATGGTGGTAATGACTACCTGTCCGGAAGTGGCAACTCAACCGTCAATGGCGGGGCTGGAAACGATGAATGCTATAAAGGCACGAACGGTACCATAAGTAACTGTGAATTACCGGTAGCGCCTGCTGTTGCAGTCGATGTGCCTTGGTGGGTTACGCTCTGGGGTTTATAGGTTTTAATTACTAGTCTAATTGTAGAATAGACTCGAACCGAGGGATGGGAAAGTGCTTTAAAAAGTAAAAGAAAAAGACCGGTCTAGCTCAGTTGAGTGTCTAATTTGGTAGCGGGCAGGGCAAACGCACATCTGGCAGCCATGCTCGGAGCAGGCTCCTGTGCCATGGCTTTGATGACCGAACCTGCGACCTATCAATCTTTGCTAAAGCAAATCTCAGGTCGCAGGCTCGAGGACTAGCCCAGCACTAGGGCTGAGATATTTTACTTGGTAGCCAATGTAGTACATTCGAATTGGAACCCAATCAGTAGATAATTAGTCAGTTGGATAGAACTAATAGGAAAGCAACCACAGTTGGCATATTCAAGGACGTAGGGCTGGCATCAATAAACGGTCGTCGAGGCTGCTGATTAATCTGCCCGAGATACCACTCGGCTGGATTACCCACCACAGGCCTCCGTGTGTGCTGATGTTGTGACACTTTACCTCTCCGGCTTTCTCGTGCGCATAGTAGTATAACGGGTGGCCATTGTAGGTGACCTGGGTGCTGCCATCGGTGCGTTTGGTCGTACCGAGCAGTTCATTACTGACACTACCAGCTGCACGTGGCGTCCCCATCGGTAAGCACTGGCGGCCATGCTTCAGCGCAATCCTCATAGCATTCAGCCTTCGTTGACTCCTCAAGCTCCCATATGTAAATCGCCTGCTTTTTATCGTTGAAGAGCATCGTGCCAAACTCACTGTCACCGGTCGTTATGACTACTCCGGTGGTTACTTTTTCCGATTCAGTGTTTTGCGTCTCCTTATTTTCTGTACCGCTATCAGATTGCATCGAGTTTTGCTCACTGTCAGTGCTGTCAGATTTTGACTCCCAGACTTTCCAACCTGCAAAGCCTACCATCCCCACAACAAGCAGAATTAATATTACCGCTACCGCCCCGATACCTTTTTGATTCAGTTTATTCATTAGCTTTATTGTAGCAAAAGACCTAGCAGGACTCGAACCTAAATAACAGGGGTAGTATTTTAGAAAATAAAAAGAGACTGGTTTTGGAACCAATCTCTATCTGTTATTCAATCTTGGTAGCGGGGTGATAAAGTCCATTGGACTTTATCACTTGCGATTTTTCCATCAGCTAAAGCTGCCGGGGTCGCAGTTTCGAAGACTGACCATGCAAGTAAAAACCCCCACCTTTCGGTGAGGGGTTTATTTTGGTAGCGGGGGCAGGACTCGAACCTGCGACCTTGTGGTTATGAGCCACACGAGCTGCCACTGCTCTACCCCGCGTCGTTAGTGGGACAAATTGAATTGTCGAAAGTATATCTTATCAAACAGAGGTGGAAATGTCAATCTTCCAGAAGAAAGGATTCACTAAAAAGCTCCCGGCGAACCAGGAGCTGGATTAGTTAGCGGTAAGAATATCCTACCAGCTGTTTTGACGGCCACCGCCACCACCACCGCCACCGCCGAAATCACCGCGAGGTGGGCGAGGCTGCATGGGACGGGCTTCGTTGACGTTGATGGACCGGCCACCCACATCTTTGCCGTTCATAGCTGCTTCAGCTGCTTTGCCTTCGTCATCGTTTTCAAACTCGACGAAACCAAAACCTTTACTGCGACCAGTTTCGCGGTCAAAAATGACCTTTGCGCTGGCTACAGTGCCGAATTCTGCAAACAATTGCTGCAGATCTTCATCGGTGGTTGCGAATGGCAAACCACCAACATATAACTTGTACATATATTCTATTTCCTTCTTTTACTGACCTGTTAAGGGCAATCGACCTGAGAACTTTAATTATCGTCTTGCTTGCGAGTCGTTACAGTTCGAACGATTGACCCTAAAAGAGACACTCACCGGACTAAAAACTACTACTATTCAAGAACAACTGAGATCTTGCTTACTCAGTTAAGCACATTTATTTGCTGTTGACAAATCCATTTCAGCGGTGTATAATGTTATTTAGCAATTAGCTAAAACAAAAATCAAATAAACAATAAAACAAAGTGAGGCCCGAAATGAGCGATACGAGTATTGACTATGAGTTGCTGGCGACTCCCAACAAAAAAATAATAAAATACGACCAGCTGTTACTCGCCCTGTAAATCTGATAAGTCCAAACCAAAATCAAAAATATAGATAAGCACACCACCGGCTCAAAAGTCTTATAAAAAACCTGATAGCAACCAAATCAATGTGCGTATAACCGGGCTTTTTATCTTTCCCACGCATTGCATATATATAGTACATGGTAATAATACTATTGTCAGAGCTACATTTGACGTCAACTTATGTTTTAAAGAAGAAACTGCGAGTAAATGCGTATTCGACTGGCGACATCCGGACGCAAAATAAGTAAATCTGCTATGCTCACGTGATTTTCGTAGTTATATTTAATTTCAGGCCAGTCAGTTAGGGGAACCGTTAAGGGGCCATCCCCCCGCCAATATGTGGCAGCTTCTCTAGCGATATCTACAGCTCCTACTACGAGTGAGCCTAAGCCATTTTCACTACGTCCGGCTGCCTCATTTATTAATCCGTTATCGACTTCAACGGCGATTAAGAGTGGACTAACAGCTTCACGAAGTGTTTCTTGAAGACTAGACGAATTGGGATTTTGTCTCAATGCTATCGCAGCACTAGCCAGTTGTCCAAGTAACCCGTTGTCCCCAGCATACTTATCCAGGTCTAAATCAGGAACCACACTTTGCAAGACCTCTGCGCTCATTAAAGGAGGAAATGCTACTTGAAGATACGGCTGTTCATGATCGCCTATTGCAAAATCTCTAGTAGTGTCTGGTTGAACCCGCACGTGAGATCTATTTTTGCCATGAGTAGCCGAACTAATTCCTCTATTAGTGACTGAATGCATAATATCCTCGGATTGTGTACCCAATTGTTCTGGATCGGGTAGCTCATCAATGATGCGAGCTAAATCGAAAGGAAGTCCCTTCAGTACGAACGCGTCGAGGTGAAGCCCACGTCTTACTAAATCTTCAGCCGAGAATCCGATTACTCTAAGCGGTAGCTCAAGTTTTCTTATTTTTTTAGTGATAATCCTCGCGTCTCTAGCGTCTGATACTCCGGAAAGACTACCATCAACAACCACGACATTCGCGTCTAGCTCGCCATCTGCAATTCGTTCGAGCATTTCTAAGGCATCGGGTAATGTCGCAGCTGCTCCAACCAAGGAGTGGTCCTCTGAATGAGCTAGATGATCAGCGACGATCTCTCGCACTAAAGGGTCGTCCTCAAAATGTACTACTCTACCGTCATGCATAACTAAACTCGCTTAATCATCTGACAATACACATGTTTGTTTGATTATGCAAGCACAAGCTTGACAAAAAGTCTAAATAATAGCGGTGACTGAATTTGAACCAGTGATTTCCGGCTTATACTTTGTATATTCTGCTGTCTTTCTCTAAGCAAGCTTCTGTGAGAGCCTTTGAATATGAGTCCGCTTAACAATTCAGTTGGTAGCAGCGACTGGATTTGAACCAGTGACCTCCGGCTTATGAGTCCGGCGCTCTAACCAACTGAGCTACGCTGCCCCCAACAGAATTGTTAAATCTTCGCTCTAACCTTCGCCAGCTGGCGGATGCGATGCACCACCACATTGTTTGAATTCATATAGAAACAGGGGTGATTGTAGCATGTTTTATATGCGCTGGCTATAACTTTGGCTCGGTTGGAGCACTATCCTGTGGTGTGTGCTCAGGCGTCGGTGTCGTAGGTAAGGCAGGGGTTGAGGAGACAAGTGAGTCGGGCATCTCCATATGTGGCCTTGAGCTGTGAAGGCGATGATGCTTGCGGATCAATATCACCATCAGGATAGTCAACACTAAAAGTAAAATACCAATAACAGAAGCGATAAGACCCAGCGAGCTGAAAGCTTTTTTATCCTTCGTTGGCCCTATGGCCACCTCTTCAGTAGCAGGATTTCCCAGACTTATTTCTTTGGTAGTTGCCGGTCCCGCGCTTTCTGTTTTGACACTTAGGATTGCCTTATATTGCGTGTTTGGCTCAATTTTATCTGATAAGGACACTGCGTATTTGCGTATAGTACCCGGTATGATCCCGCCTTTTTGCATATTGGCATCCGGCGTTTCGATAAGCTGATTATCTTTGTCAAATATCTCTATCTTAACTTCGGGTATCAGGTAGCCATTACCGGTATTTTTGATACGCGCTACGAATAAATCATCAGCGGTTTTGAATTCTTCTATTGCAATGGTTTGCGTGATTTGACCGATATTCACAAAAAGCAGACTTGCTACACTGGCCGAGTGTGCAGTGCTGCCGGAGCTCGCATCCGCGACACGCACAATACCATAATATGTGCCCGGCTTCGTGTCTTTGGGTACGGACATATTAACTGATACGATGCCTGTTTTTCCGACACCAAGTGAAGGGAGATTTTTTGTATTAGAGAGCCATGAAGACAGTCCGTATGGAATTTGCTCTGTAGTCACCTGAGGTTCGCCGGATTCATCGGGCGATGTTGTGAAGTTAGAGTAGGAAACACCGACCAATGCCGGACGGTCAGAGGCATTTCTGACATCAAAGTTGAGTTGTTTTCTGTCTCCGGGACTCGCATTAATCGTAGTTTTGGTCGGGCTTATCTGCAAACCGGCATTTTGAGCATTCGTGCCCCCACCTTCAGGTATTGTCAAAATGAGTAAGACCAGAACAGAGAGTGCGAACAATTTCCTCATGTATTGAATAAATAATATCATGCTTATGATCTGAAAAGTTCGGGTTTGGCTTTTTGAAGCTCCAGCATTGGCAGAAATAGTGGCTCCGGAAGTTTGTCAAAGCTAAACCAGCCGATGTCGACAAATTTGTCATGCTCGATAGTACGGGCTTCGCCGGACTGCCACTCACTGGCCATAAATATTGTAATAGAATGGTGTTTCTCGGTTTGGAAAACATTATTTACTGTAGTAAGGAATTGTATGTTCTGTATAGTTATGCCGCATTCTTCCATGACTTCACGGGCGGCGCAGTCTTCCCAGGATTCACCGAATTCCAGATATCCGCCCGGCACACTCCATGTCCCGCGACCATGCGGACCAATGCGACGGCCCATCAGGAACCTGTCATCTTTATATACAAATACTCCAATACCAACCGATGGCCTGTTCACCTACTGCCTAGCCAGAGTTTTTTGACTAGAGAAAGGCTAAGAGTGGACAGGACGAAGCCCAGAACAGGTACGATGGCATTGATCCAGGGGCGATTGACATCAATTAGATACAGATAACCAACAATGAACAAATAGGTCAGTATTGCTATGCAGCTGCGTCGAAGCAGACTGGTTTCCCATGCTTTCTCAGCATCTACGCTCCGATTTCTTGTCTCCAGCTGTTCAACTCGTTCTTCAAGGTTTTGGTGATTCATGGTCAAAAAATTCTTTCGATTTCAGCATTTTTATAGTGGCGTCCAATAACATTCAGGGGTTCGTTCCGTATAGCGCGCCTAAGTGCTCGCCCAAATGCACCGTGGGAGACGAGCAGTACTGAGTCCTGTGGTAAGTTCTGCAAATATGCCCAGGCTTTACCGGCCCGTTCTTGTATCTCTACCAAACTTTCCACCCCTTCGTAGTCATCAATAGAGGTTTCATCAAGTATATATTTTGCCATTGTATCTCCATGGTTAGTGCCATCCAGAATTCCATAGCACCGCTCCTTGAACAGATCATTAGTAATAATCTTTTCAGCAGGATATTCAAATTCTTTGGCAATATGGCAGGCAGTATCATATGCCCGTAGGAGAGGAGAACTTATAATAATGTCGAAGTTAAGTCCTTGTTGCATGGCTTGTTCGGCAGCTTTTACTGCCTGCTCATGACCTTCCGGACTTAGCGGCGTATCGATATGGCCACCCCACTGGCCGGCTACGTTGGTTTCACTTTTGCCATGGCGGAGGTAATAGAGGTGTTTCATTGTTACAATTGTAACGTGAACATAAATTTGGAGCCAGGGAAGTATGTTGTTGCCGTTTCCGGGGGTGTGGATTCGGTGGTATTGCTGCATAAGCTTGCTGATAATTCCGAATTTCCAACTAGTGATTACAGATTCGCGGTGGCCCACTTGGATCATGGTATCCGTGATGATTCTGTTGATGACAGACAATCCACCGGGGATTTGGCCGCGAAGTACAAGCTGCCATTTTATTATGACGAGGGGAAGCTGGGTCCTGATGCCAGTGAAGCGGAAGCACGAACTGCCCGTTACACCTTTTTGCGAAAGATTCGCAAATCGACAGATAGCAAGGCGATTATTACGGCGCATCATCAGGATGACCGGATCGAAACTGTCTTTATAAATCTGCTGCGGGGAACAGGGCGCAAAGGCCTTAGCTCACTCGGTTCAGGTCCGCATATCAGGCGGCCCCTGCTAAATATGAGCAAACGGGAGATTATTCAGTATGCTCAAAAGTATAATCTGACCTGGAGGGAAGACAGTACAAATCAGGATAATAAATATCTGCGCAACAATTTGAGAAACAGAGTTCTATCAAAGCTAACAGATATGCAGCGGGAACGAATACTTGAAATTCTGGATACATCAGATCATCAGAATCGGGAAATTGATACTATTCTGGACAAACTTTTGAATCGTCAGGATAGTGATCAGATGAAAAGAGCATGGTTCATTGCTTTACCGCATACCATATCCGGCGAAGTATTGAGCCACTGGTTGCGAAATGAGAATATGAGCTTCGATCATATGGCCATCGAACGCCTGATTGTCAGCCTCAAAACCCTGAATCCTGGTACCAAAACTGACATTAACGGCGGTTGGTATTTTACGATCGGTAGTCACAACATTCGCATACATCGCGGATGATCTGTATAATGTACTTTTGATCGGAGTAAGACTGTCGCGATAAATATATATGGATAAAAAGCCCTTCAAGAAAATTAATTCCGCCAACAGTAAGAACGGCGGTCCCAAACGCAGCATGAAGAATGCGGGTTTTATCGCGCTGGTAATTCTGTTCGGCCTGATTATTTACTCTGCTACCAACAAGCCGGATACACTCAAAGACGCAGCCTTTTCCGATGTTATACGCAGAGCCAATAACGGTGAAGTCAAGAAGATAGAAATCGCTGGTGCAGATATCAAAGTTACAAAACAGGGTGAAGATAAGCCAAGCGAAAAATCTCGCAAGGAAGCCGGCTCCAGTATTTATGAACAAGGTCTTAACAAGGACGCCAAGGTAGAAGTAGCCAATAGTCCGGAATCCAATGGCGGACAATTCTGGCAGTCACTGGGCCTGACGCTGCTACCTATTCTGCTGATCGGAGCGCTGTTATTTTATATGCTCAGAAGCGCGCAGGGTCAGGGCAGCCAGGCGATGAGTTTCGGCAAGAGCAAAGCCCGACTGTATGGCAACGAGAAAGAAAAAGTACTTTTCAAGGACATTGCCGGTAGTCAGGAAGCCAAGCAGGATCTCGAGGAAGTTGTAGAATTCCTGAAATTCCCCAAAAAGTTCGAATCTGTCGGTGCAAAAATTCCAAAAGGAGTTTTGCTGGTAGGCCCCCCGGGCACCGGTAAGACCATGCTGGCCCGTGCAGTTGCCGGCGAGGCAAATACACCATTTTTCAGTATTAGTGGTTCGGAATTTGTTGAGATGTTCGTAGGAGTCGGTGCCAGCCGTGTGCGCGACTTATTCAGTAAAGCCAAGAAGAATTCGCCGTGTATTATATTTGTTGACGAGATTGACGCCGTTGGGCGCCGCCGAGGTTCTGGTATGGGCGGCGGACACGATGAGCGCGAACAGACTCTGAACCAAATACTGGTTGAGATGGATGGATTCGAGCAAGGCCAGAACGTTATCGTACTTGCCGCAACCAACCGCGCCGATGTACTGGATCCGGCACTACTCAGACCAGGGCGATTTGACCGCCGTGTAAACATTGGTTTGCCTGATCGTAAAGACCGCGAAGCTATACTGAAAGTTCACTTTGCTAAGAAACCTCTATCGAAAAGTGTTAATCTGGACGCGCTGGCAGCAAAAAGTGCCGGTAGCTCCGGTGCTGATCTGGCCAATATTGCCAACGAATCAGCCATACTTGCGGCACGTAAAAACAGCAAAGAAATCACCAACCCTATTGTTACCGAAGCCTTCGAGCGAGTAGCTATCGGGCCAGAGCGTAAGAGCAAGATTATGAGCGAAAAAGAAAAGGAATTAACCGCATACCACGAAGCAGGACATGCGATTGTGGGTCATATACTGCCTGATAGTGACCTGGTTCACAAAGTTACTATCATCCCGCGCGGTGGTACCGGCGGTGTAACCTGGTTTATACCGCCCGAAGATAAAAGCTACCATAGCATTGTAGAATTCAAGGACGTCCTGGCACGTATGTTGGGCGGTCGTATAGCTGAGGAAGTTGTATATGGGCCTGACCGCGTTACGACCGGAGCAGGATCAGATCTGCAAAAAGCTGCCGAGCTGGCCCGCGACATGGTGATCAATCAGGGAATGGGCGTGAAGCTCCGCGATCAGGTATTTCATGTGGAAGAAGGCATCATGCTGGAGAAGATGATGCACGAACGCCAATACTCAGAAGACACTGCCAAAATTATTGATGACGAGATCGAAATGCTGGTTACGGAAGCCGGACGACGAGCAAGGGAAGTTGTAAGAGCCAACAAGCATAGTCTGGAACTACTCAAAAATAAACTGCTCGAAAAAGAAACTCTGGACGCCGAAGAAGTCATAGAATTGCTCAAAGACTCCGTGATGCCCAAATCCGCCGCTTTGTATTAGGTTGAAATCAATTCTGCGTTTCGCAAGGAATATTCTTTGCGAAAGAACGGGTATTTTAAATAATACCCTGTAAAAATACCAAAGACCGCTTGCAAAATAACTCCGTAGCTCCAAAAGCGCCATTTTTGCTCAAAATCTTATCAAAATCTTCGCAACGTAACCACTGTTATGCCTTGTTAATTTTGATAAATTTAGAACAAAAATCATCACTTTTTGCGTTTACGGCTTACTTTGCAAGAGGTCTTAATAACTCCTATAATAACTAGCTAATGAATCCCGTTAGAATTAAAGCGGGTCAGAAAGACTTTATGGAAAGACTACTAACGAACTAATGACAGAATTCTAACGGGATGAATCGATTATTGAAAAGAGCCAATACCCGCGTTTCTTTCGGAAGCGCCGCTAGTTTACTGGTTGCGGCGGCTTTTTTGGGCCAATTGCTCGGCTTTTTGCGCACTAAGTTCGTCAATGCCAACTTCGATGCGTACGGGCCACAGAGTACCGACGCATTCTTCGCAGCCTTTAAAATTCCTGATTTGTTCTATTTTACTTTAGCGGCCGGGGCTCTGGGTGTGGCATTCATGCCGTTCCTGGCTGACCGGCTGGCACGTGGCGAGCGAAAAGCAGTGTGGGAACTATCTAACAGTCTGCTGAATCTGCTGGCAATTGTGATGGCTGTGGTTGGCGTCATAATATTAGTTTTTGCGAGACCACTGATTGACTACATCGTCGCTCCGACGATGACGCCCGAGCAGCTCGATAATGCGACCGCAATCATGCGACTGATTGCTTTTAATCCGTTACTGTTCACTATTTCGGCAATATTTATGAGTGTGCAACAAACATTCGGCAGATTCTTTTTCTATGCAATGGCGCCTATATTTTATAACCTGTCCATAATTGCCAGTATCTTCATATTCGATGATAATATCGGGATAGTCGGACTGGGAATCGGCGCATTAGTGGGAGCTGTACTGCAGCTCCTGTTCAGCTTATTAGGATTTGTAGGACTTAAATACAAGTATAAAACCGGAATCAAATGGCAGAGTCCGGACTTCAGGAAAATTCTGCACCAGCTACCGACACGATCACTTGACCAGGGAATTGATTCAGTGAATAGCATTGTGGAAACTAATCTGGCCCGTCGTTTGGGCGAGGGCAAGCTGAGCTTTTATGAAAACGCGTATGTTCTGCATACGGCACCAACATTTCTGATCGGTACGACCATATCAACGGCGGCATTTCCGCGTCTGAACGATCGACTGTCGCAGGGGCGAAAGGACCTGTTCCGGCGTGATTTCCTGCAGATTCTGCGCATCATCATCTGGCTTACTTTGCCTGTGGTGGTGGTCTGTTTCTTTGCACGGGGTTATCTGGCCCGTTTGATTTATACGCAGCATGCGCCGGAAATCGCCGTAATCTTCGGATTCTTCACCGTTGCAATATTATTCCGGACAATTTATACATTAATTTCGCGGTGGTTCTACGCACAAAAAGACAGCAAAACGCCACTCTACGTATCGCTTTTTGCGATAACATTGAATATCGGATTAGCCTATGTCCTTTCCCGTCCTGAACCTGGCGGCTACGGTGTGGCAGGACTGGCGATGGCTTCCTCTATAGTGGCCGCAGCAGAAGTATTCATCCTGTTCCTGATTATGACATTACGCGACCATAAATTACTTGACATCAACTTCTGGAACGGATTATTCAAGATATTTTCGGTTACCGGCTTCACCGTTATCACTGCGTTTATTATGCTCAGTATATTCCCTCTGACACTCGCCGACCGTGGTTTCATAACTCTGGGCAGCAAGGTGGCTGCTATTGCAGCAGTGACATTCCTGGTACACATTGCAATGTCGATTTTGTTTGATCTGGAAGAAGCGAAGCCCGTTATCCGCAAAATCCGGAGCATAATCATGTCGACGGTTAAAATCTGAGTAATATTATGTCTGTAAAACAAGAACACATCCGGAATTTCTGTATTATTGCCCATATTGATCATGGGAAATCAACACTGGCTGACCGTTTGCTGGAACTGACAGGTACAGTGCAACAGCGTGATATGAAAGCCCAGATGCTGGACAAAATGGATCTCGAGCGTGAAAAAGGTATCACCATCAAACTGGCTCCTGTCAGGATGGAGTACAAAGGCTACCAGCTGAACCTGATAGATACTCCGGGACATGTGGATTTCAGCTACGAAGTTTCGCGTAGCCTGCAAGCCTGTGAAGGAGCTCTGCTGGTAGTTGATGCCAGCCAGGGAATACAGGCACAAACACTGGCAAATCTGTATCTGGCGATGTCAGCAGACTTGAAGATTATTCCGATACTGAATAAGATTGATCTGCCGGCAGCCGATGTTGAGCGGGTAAGTAAAGAAGTTATTAGTCTGATCGGATGCAGCAAAGAAGACATTTTGCTGATCTCTGCCAAAACCGGGCAAGGTGTGGAAGATGTTCTGGGAAGCGTTATATCTGATATTCCTCCGCCCAAAGAAGAAGTCGATGGCAGTGTCAGGGCACTGATTTTTGACAGTTATTACGATGATTATCGTGGAGTGGTCCTGTATATTCGTATCATTGACGGTGGGATCAAAAAGAACGATACGATCAAAATGATTGCTACCGGTGCTGAGGGACTGGCATTGGAAGTCGGCAGCCTGAAGCCGCAGATGAGTCCGGGCAGTGAAATTCTGCAAGGTGAAATCGGATATATTATTACCAACCTGCGTTCTACCCGCGAGGCAAAAGTCGGCGATACGATTACTCTTGCTTCCAATCCTACCGATCAGCCATTGCCGGGATACAAAGAAGTCCGTCCTTTTGTATATGCCGGATTTTTCCCGGAAAGTAATGAATATTATCAGGCACTCAAAGACGCCATTGAGAAATTAAGCCTTAGTGACTCCGCACTGCAATATTTGCCCGAGAATTCTCCCGTACTGGGCTTCGGTGTGCGGGTTGGATTCCTGGGTCTTCTGCATATGGACATTGTCCGCGAGCGGTTGGAGCGGGAATACGACCTGACATTGATTGTCACCAATCCGAGTACTGACTATAAAATCACACTGCAAAATGGCACGCAGGTTGATATCCAGTCCGCAGCTGATACGCCCGATCCGTCGCAGATACTTGAGATCAGGGAGCCATGGATCAAAGGAGAGATAGTTGTACCCAAGCAGTATGTCGGAGCAGTTATTCAGCTAATTTCATCCAAGCGTGGACTACAAACAAATTTGAGCTACGTTGATGCTCAATTGGCCCTGGTTGCTTTTGAAGCGCCGCTTGCCAACTTGCTGACAGATTTTTATGATCAGCTCAAGAGTGTTACGAGCGGCTACGGCTCATTCAACTACGAGCTGGATGATTATCGGGCAGAAGACCTTGTACGATTAGACTTCTATGTGGCCGGAGAGATAGTTAATGCCCTGTCTACCATGGTGCACCGCAGCGAAGCGCAGCTGATAGGCCGTGAAACTACAGAGAAACTTAAAAAAGTAATTCCCCGCCAGAACTTCCAGGTCAGTTTGCAGGCCGCTATCGGCGGCAAGTTCATCGCCCGTGAGGATATCAGCGCCTTTCGTAAAGATGTGACGACCGGATTGTATGGTGGAGACGTATCACGCAAAAAGAAAGTACTGGCTAAACAGGCTAAAGGCAAAGCCCGTATGAAACGCTTCGGCAAAGTCGATATCCCCGCCGAAGCCTTCACCGTACTCCTGAAACGCGACTGATTTATATACTTGCATACAGGACCAGCGTAAGTCCGAGGACTGCCGTAATCGCGGCTATGATTTTGCGCGTCAGATAATCCCGTTCGTTTAGTAGAACTGCTCCGAGAATTACCATAAATATAACACTCATTCCTGAGATATAGTTTGCGGTGCTAATCAATGCTCCTGCCGCTAAAGATCCGGAGAATCCATATGCTGAGAAAGCCCGAAGAGTCATGAGCTGCAGCATCTTTGGCTGACGTAATAACCCGGGGTCAAATTTACGTTTGCCTGCCAATAGATATGACCACATAAGGATTCCGCACACCACAGAAACAAACGGAAAGTAATTAATGAATCCAATGCTGTTGATTAATAACTTTTCAAATACATTTAACATACTGATTACAATTGCCGCAATAATTCCCCAGGCTATGCCCGTGAGTCTGAGTGACTTACTGCCCTTTTGTTTGACGACCAAAATTGCAATCAGAATCAGCAGGCCGCCGAGTATCCGTAACCACACAACATCTTCATTCAGAAACAATATTCCAAGGCCGGTCGTGAATATAATTCTCAGGTTGTACAGAACTGAGAATACGCTCGCTTCCAGATATTGCAATGCTTTTACGTTGGTTGTCTGAAGAGCTATCGTAAATAAAATCGCACAAATGAGGTACAGGAAATCTAATCCCGAAAATGTATGAAAGTCCGGAGGATAAATAATCAGCAACAAAATTGCAGGCAGTGCGATCCCCGTTTGCGCGACTGTCGCGAGGGTAAAGCGATCTGTTTTCTGAAGAATTGATCTGCGCAAAATCAGATTGAATCCAACCAGTCCGACCAAATGCAAGCAGAGCAATGCTAACCACATATTCACTCAATCATAGCATTTGTCGTGCCCGCCGCCGTTGCAAATAAAGTAAAATAGAGAACAATGGGACAATTACTTACGAATTCAGAATTACAGGTTTTTGAGCATCTGCTGAGTGATTACCGGCCGGATTTCGGTACTTTAGAAGTTTTTCGTCGCAGTAACTTTATAGTAATTGCCGGTCCGGCAGGAGCGGGGAAAGACACGCTCAGGAATGCCTTAGTGCAAAAGGACCCACGGGTCTATGCTCCGATTATATCTACGACCACCAGGCCGGCGCGTACCGGCGAGTTGGACGGGCGGGAATATCACTTTCGCCTGGGCGAGGAAATCAGATCAGGATTAATTGCCAGGCAGTATTTCCAGGCACGTTTAGTGCATAATCAACAGGTGTCATGCCTGCACGCAGCAGAAATACGCAAGCTTGCACCCGATCAGATAGGACTCAGTATTCTGGTAGTACAGCAGGAAGAAGATCTGCAGATGCTCAAGTCTGATCTAAAAACTATTTTTCTGGTACCCCCGGGGCCGGATATTCTGAAGGCACGCATGCAGGCTGACCGCGGGTTTGCACCAGACGAGTTCGATCGCAGGCTGGCTGCTGCCAGAACAGAACTAAAATTTGCTCTGACAAGACCGCACTACTATTGTTTGATAAGTGATAATATTGATAACCTTACAGTTACAGCAGACCGTTTCTTGCAAAAAAAAGAATGGGAATCGCATTACGATAGCGAAGCCCGTCATACGATAGAACAGATACTTAACGAACTCTGACAGATATGTGAATATGATAGGATTGTGGTATGTCAAAAAAAGATTTTATACCCTTCACTCATGCCGAGGAAAAATTCATAGAGAAGGTAGTTGAGAAGCGACATAAAGCTGAGGTACGCTTTCCGCTGATTTATACCCTGCTTGGAACCTTTGGGTTCGTCTCGACCCTTTATGGGTTCGAAAAGTTGATCGATAAAGTAGATTTATTCAGTGAACAGCCATGGATTCTGCTTATTGTGGGAGTAGCAACGCTTACAATAACAGGGACAATTTACAGGAAGCTAGGATAGTTCATGAATCCTTTGTTACTTGAAAAACTGAATAATTATCATATGCCGGATCATGTGACACAGTTGATTAACAATACACGAATCGTTTTTCTTGTAGGAGTAACCGGGGCGGGCAAAGATACTGTCATACATCAGCTGCTCAAGTCCGGCGAATATCATAATATTGTTTCACACACTACACGCGCCCCGCGGCATAACCACGGCATTCCGGAACAAAACGGCGTCGAGTATCATTTTGTAGATCTTAAGACGATTGAAACTATGCTGGACGACGGTGGTTTTGTAGAAGCCAAGCAATTCAGCGGCAATGTCTACGGTACAAGTGTGGCAGAGATTCAAATGGCCCATGACGAGGGCAAGATTGCTATTACAGAGATAGAAGTACAGGGTGTTGCAGAATACCGAAAAGTATCCGATAGTGTGATTCCAATTTTTCTTCTGCCACCTGATTTTGACACCTGGCAAAAGCGACTTAGCGGACGGCACGGAGAAACTGTTAATCCTGATGATCTGGCTAAGCGTCTAAATACTGCCAAAATTGAGTTACGAGAAGCGCTCGAAAAAGATTATTTCGAATATGTCGTTAACCAGGACCTGCAAGAAACAATCAAAATTGTAGATGAAATAGCCCACGGAAATTTCTCCACAGCAAAAAACGACCAGGCCAAAGCTGTAGCCCAACAGCTATTGATTGACTTACAGGATCACCTTTAGTAAGTTCTGGCACTCTTGACACCTGAGTGCTAAAAACAGTATAATCAAAACATTATGACGCAGCGACAACAGGAAATTCTGAGAGCGATTGTCGAGCAATATGCCGAGGTAGCCAGTCCTGTCGGCAGCAGCCTGCTGGCCAAAGTTTTCGATGTCAGCAGTGCAACTATCCGATCAGAGATGGTTGAGCTTGAGCGTCTGGGATATATCGCCCAGCCGCATACCAGTGCCGGTCGTGTACCTACGGACAGAGGTTATAGGTTCTATGTCAATAATCTCACCGAAATTCCGGAAACAGCTATAGAACGCCGCGCCGAACGGGCGTTGAGCGCCAGAGTAGATAGTGGCGGATTACCGGACCATACTATACGTAGTACAGTTGACACATTGGTTGAACTGACTCATAACCTGGGATTGGCAACAATAGGGGATCAGCTCTACATGTCGGGTCTGAGTAATCTGTTCGGCCAACCGGAATTTGCTACAGGTGAGCACGTGCGTGAAGTAGCGCGTTTGCTCGATAACCTGGAACCGTGGCTGCGTGAGACCGCTCCGAATGAAGCACTGAGTGTATACATCGGGCAGGAGAATCCTATCGGTCGTAATTCCGGCTGCAGCCTGATTATTAGTCGGTTCCGAAGCCCGTACAGTGACCGCAGCTACATTGGCGTACTCGGACCAACGCGCCAGAGTTACCGCGGTACTATGAACCTTGTTCAGCGGGCTGGCAAAGCTCTGCAGGAGTCAATGTATGCCTAAAGAAAAAAGTTCAAAGTTCAAAGATCAAAGTTCAGAAATTAAAGCCCTTGATCAGAAGATTGCTGAGCTGACTGAGGCATTACAGCGAGAGCGGGCAGACGTGATAAATATTCGCCGTCGACATGAGGAGCTAATGGCCAATCTGAAAAATATGATTAAATCTCAGGTTATTCGTGAGATCTTACCAGCTATCGATAATCTGGAAAGGGCGCTTCTTCACACACCAAAAGATCTAATGGGCCATGACTACATCAAAGGCGTCGAAGGAGTTATTAAACAATTTGGAAAAGCCCTGCATGACCTTGGTGTATCCAAAATCAAGACAATCGGCGAAGCATTCGACCCGCGATTGCACGAGGCTGTCAGCATGGAGGGTGAAGGCGTACAAGAAGTTGTCAGCGAAGAGCTCCGGTCCGGCTACACCATAGGAGACGAAGTACTTCGCCACGCTATGGTCAAAGTTATTGCAAAACAACCTAGATAGTTTTATTTCGGAGCCGGGTACGCTCTAATTGTGCACACTTCATTATTGATGTTGAGACTGCAGTTCCGCTTACCCGTTCGGCAGCATTATTCATTGTTTTTAATGTTCTGTTAATTTTTTGATCGACCGTCAAGCGAGGAATCAAATTAGGGCTTTCAGGGCTAAGAGGTACTTCCAGTGCCTCTATAGTTTGATGCAGGGCGGATGCGGCAAACTGGCTGTAATGCACCGTGTCATTTTTGGCTTCTAAATCCTGAATAAATTTGCGCACAGGGCAATCGTCGCAGATAGCAGCACTATCCAGTACTCTGATAACAGCTGATTCAAACTCAGGACACGCATATTCACTCATAGTAACCCATAGATAGGGCTTACTATTCTAGCATATATATTAATGCGTGTCAATTATATGTCTGGCACTCTTGACACTTGAGTGCCAGTTTACTATACTGGCAATACGTACATAGGACTGCTAAGTAGTAAGGAATCATTATGGCAAATCATCGAAGCAAAAAAGTTATTGATATGACCCCGTCAAAAAATGACACAAAAAAACGCCCGCTCCGTGAACCGCGTTCCCCTAAGACTAATCTGATCTGGGCGCTGATAATATCTGCTTTCTTAGTATTGCTTACGGGCGATGTAGGTTATGCGCTGAGTGGCGGCATATTTGGCTTTCTTTTCTTCAACACCGTTGATTACATGATTTTTTATTATCGTTACAAAAAAGGAGATTTATAAATTATGGGAAAAATTATCGGAATCGATTTAGGTACAACTAACAGCGCGATGGCTGTCATGCAGTCTGGCAAGCCGGAAATTATCGCGAACAGCGAAGGCAATCGCACAACGCCGAGTGTCGTGGCTATCAATAAAAACGGCGAACGACTGGTAGGTCAGGTTGCGAATCGTCAGCGGGTGACGAATCCGACCAACACTATCTTCGGCGTCAAGCGCCTGGTCGGGCGCAAAATTACTGACAAAGAAGTTCAAAAAGACATCGAATTGATGCCATACAAGATCAAGAAAGCAAATTCGCACGTCAAAGTCGAAATGGCCGACAAAGATTACAGTCCCGAGGAAGTCAGCGCTATGATCCTGAGCAAGCTCAAGGCCGATGCCGAAGCTTTCCTGGGTGAGCCAGTAACTGAAGCAGTCATTACTGTTCCCGCATACTTCGACGACTCGCAGCGCCAGGCCACCAAAGATGCGGGCAAGATTGCCGGTCTGGAGGTAAAACGTATTATCAATGAGCCGACTGCCGCCGCTCTGGCTTACGGTCTGGACAAGGGCAAAGAAGAAAAGATTGCTGTTTTCGATCTGGGAGGTGGCACATTCGATGTGTCAATTATGCAGCTTGGCGACGGTGTATTCGAAGTACTGGCTACTAACGGCGATACCCACCTTGGCGGTGAGGACTTCGATATGCGTATCGTCAATCACTTTGTCGACGAGTTCAAAAAAGAATCCGGAATCAACGTCAAGGACGACAAAGCCGCTATGCAGCGTCTCAAGGAAGAAGCCGAAAAGGCCAAGAAAGAATTGTCTACGACCGAAGTCGCTGATATTAACCTGCCATTCCTTACAGCCGATGCCGATGGCCCGAAGCATTTTGAATACAAACTGACCCGTTCCAAACTAATCGATCTCGTGTCGGATCTGATTGACAAGACAGCATCACCGTCAGAAAAAGCGCTCAAAGACGCCAAACTGAAAGCCAGCGACATTAATGAAGTCATCCTGGTCGGCGGCATGACCCGTATGCCAGCTGTTATTGAAAAGGTAAAGAGCATATTTGGCAAAGATCCCAAGCAAGGCGTTAATCCTGACGAAGTCGTAGCCGTCGGTGCAGCCATCCAGGGTGGTGTACTGCAAGGCGATGTCAAAGACGTACTGTTGCTGGACGTAACACCACTTTCCCTGGGTATCGAGACTATGGGCGGCATCGCTACTAAGCTGATCGAGCGTAACACCACTATTCCCTCGTCCAAAAGCGAGACATTCAGCACAGCTGCTGACAACCAGCCACAGGTTGAAATTCACGTGGTACAGGGCGAGCGGGAAATGGTTGCTGACAACAAATCACTCGGCCGCTTCGTATTGGATGGTATCCCGCCAGCACCGCGCGGCGTTCCGCAGATCGAAGTTACATTTAACCTGGATGCCAACGGCATACTGAACGTAAGCGCCAAAGACAAAGGATCCGGCAAAGAGCAGAGTATCACCATCTCCGGCAGTGGCAATCTGAACAAAGAAGAAGTAGAAAAGGCTGCTCAGGAAGCCGAAGCACACGCCGAGGAAGACAAGAAAAAGCGCGAAGAAGTTGAGATTCGCAATACTCTGGAAAATGCAGTTTACCAGGCTGAGAAAATGAAGACTGAGCACAAAGATAAGCTGGGTGACGATGATATGAAAACTCTGAACGAAGCTATCGACGCAGCGAAGAAAGTTCAGTCAGATGAAAAAGCTGACAAAGATGCGCTGGAAGCGGCCGCTAAAGAATTGTCCGAAAAGATCATGCCAATCGGTGCCAAAATGTACGAAGCGGCCTCCAAAGAAGCCGAACCAGCTGAAAGCGACGAAGCTGCTTCTGATGACAAAAAAGGCAAAAAGAACAAAAAATCTGACAAAGAAGAACCCGTAGAAGGCGAAGTAGTCGACGACAAGGAAAAATAGTGTAAGTTTTTACTTCTTAAAACGTGATGCTATTGCCAATGAATAGTAGTGTACAAAACAACAGAATTACGGCGATTGCTGTAAATAATAGTTTTCCGGATATTTTCTTATGGTTAATCAGATATGTTACTACACTAGCAATGATGAGTAAAATTCCGAGGCCAAGTAAAATTTGCGGTATGCTCATTTCAATATCGTACAGTTATCTTATGATTTTACTTAGATTAAGAATCAGTATCAAGTATAGGAGGCTGAAATTGTAAACGCTATCAAAGTAAAGCGAGTAAATACAACCGATGATCTATCGGTTATTGCGCGGAGTATTTTTGATGCAAAGTGGGATAAGGATAACGACATTAAGAATTATGACGAAGAATCTATCAGAAAGTTTGTCGCCGTTCCGGATAATGTTCTATTGATTGCTTATGTTGACAACAATCCTGCCGGCATAGTGCTGGCCATGAAGTTGCTCAAGCCGTACAAAGATGAAGATTGGTTCTATGTTGATGAAGTGGATGTGCTACCTGAATTTCGCCGACAAGGAGTCGCACGGGCAATGATGCAAAAAGTATTGGAAATAGCAGCAGAATGGGGTTTGGATGAAGTGTGGTTGGGGACAGAGCCGGACAATATGGCTGCAAACAAACTATACAAATCTATGAATCCGAGCGAAGTTGAAGAGTTTATCGGCTATACTTACAAGACTAAGACGAAAGATTGATTTAAAGATTACAGATTATATGAAACATCACCATAATGTTAAGCATAATTTACTAACGCAGAAGTGGCATCAGCTCACTTCGCTAGATCAGTTTGTGCTGATCATTGGTGTTGTAGAACCATTTTTTACAATTCCTCAGCTTATCCAGATTTTTTCGACAAAAAATGCCCAGGGACTCTCTATAATAACGTGGCTTCTGTTTGTGTTTTCTACATCAGTATTATTCTACTGGGGAGTAAAGAGAAAACTAAAGCCAATTTATATTCCTCAGGCAGTCTGGCTGATTTCTGAGCTAATAATGATCTACGGGATTATCATGTATGGCTAAGCGGGATTATTATGAAGTTTTGGGGCTGAGCAAAGGTGCTTCTGATGACGAGATCAAGAAGGCTTTTCGTCGTATGGCCGTCGAGCATCATCCGGACAAAGCTGGCGGCGATGAGACTAAGTTTAAAGAAATAAATGAGGCTTATGAAGTGCTCAAAGACTCCTCAAAGCGTCAGCGCTATGATCAGTTCGGCCATGCCGGAGTGGGTGGAACATCAGGAGATGGCGGTAATCCGTTTGCAGGATTCGGCGGTCAGGGTCAGGATGTAAATTTTGATTTCGGCGATCTGGGACTTGGCGATATTCTGGGTAGCTTTTTTGGGGGCGGCCAGAATGCCCGCGGACAAAGGCAGTCGAGAGGCAACGACGTCGAAACCTCTATTGAGCTGGATTTTGAAGAAGCAGTCTTCGGGGTGGAGCGTGAGCTCAAACTAACTCTGCAGGATACGTGTTCGCACTGCAAAGGCACGACGGCCGAACCCGGCCATGAGCTCAAAGCCTGCGGAACATGTAAAGGCTCCGGACAGGTAATTCAGGAAATGCGGACAATATTCGGCAACATACAACAAGCTGCAGTCTGTAAGACCTGCAAAGGTTCCGGTAAAATACCGGAAAAAGTATGTACCGTTTGCAAGGGATCGGGGACTGAGCGACGAAGCCAGATAATCAAGTTGAAGGTACCGGCTGGTGTTGATGACGGAGCGACTATCCGGCTGCGGGAACACGGTGAGGCGATAGCTAACGGTGCCAAAGGCGACCTGTATGTGCACCTGCGTGTAAATCCTCACAAGAAGTTTACACGTGAAGACGAGCTGATACTTAGTGAAGAACATGTGGATATGGTGGATGCAGCTCTGGGAATAGAAATAGAAGTTGAGACTGTCGACGGGCCAATCAAGATGAAAGTTCCTGCCGGTACACAGAGTGGTACAGATTTCAAGCTGTCCGGTCATGGAGTTCCTCATCTTCGCAATGAGCAGCGGGGTGCCCATATCGTGACGATCACCGTGGATACTCCGACGAGGTTGTCCAAAGATCAGGTTGAATTATTGGAACAATTCAAAAATTTTCACAAAAAAGGGTTTTTCGGTCTTTAAATTGCTCATTTATCGTAAAATATATAACACATATGTCTGATAACAAAAACCAAGGCGGATTTATCACCATGATCATAATACTGGTCTTGATTCTGGTGGCAGCGATATTCTTTGCTTATATGCGCGTAAAAACGCATCAACAGAGGTAGACTATTGACCTTGTAGCATTATTTATGCTATAATAATAAGAATTAATATTAGAAAGTATCTCAGAACCGGTAATCATACATATGAAAGACGTATTAATAATTACTTCAAGGTCAGAAAAAACGGTTGCCTGGAAAAAACGTGAAGTGTATGTACGTAATTTTTGTGATGCAGTGAGTGCCCGGAATCCGAAAATTCGTGCGCGGTATACCACCTATCAGGATTTGCAACACTCTATCCGAAACGGGAAAGCGGTTATATTCGATAGTCTGAACCAAACGGATGTCAGCAAAGTACAATTTGTTCACTTTAAAAACTGGAATTCTGAGCGTGGCCAGGCTCCGGTAGTTGCAGCTTATCTGAAAATGCACAAAATATCTTTTGCTAATAGCGAGGTCGGAGGTTTGTCTACACCTCCCGGCAAGTTGGCACAGATGTTTCTGCTCGGTACTCACGGAATACCCGTACCTGATACGTTCTATGCTTCCAGAGGAGTGTTAAAAGAAATTTTTATCAATAACAAATTGCCCGAAGGTTTTAATTATCCTTTGATTATGAAAGCGAACGATGGGGCGCAGGGCCATAATAATCATCTGATAACGAAAGCACAACAGGCGGTTGACGCTATAAATACGAGTGAAGATGAGACTGAATATATTTTGCAGAATTATATTCCGAATGATGGTGATTACCGCATATTATATATGGGATTTGAGAGTGACCCGCTTATTTTTCATCGCAAAGCTGTAGCCGGCAACCATCTGAATAATACATCGCAAGGCGGATCCGGACGGTTTATTGATATAAAAAGTCTGCCTGAAGAGTATCTGCGTAACGCAAGGAAAGCGGCAGAGCTTATGGGCCGGGAATTCGGAGGGGTTGATATATTGGTGGACAAAACGACCTCTCTACCCTATGTACTGGAAGTAAATGGCACGCCGGCACTGGCGACCGGATACGGGGTGGATATCAAGATCAGTCACTTTGCACGTTATGTAGAAAAATCACTATATCCGGGAAAAAAACGTTATGAATAAATTTCAAATTGTTATAGGACGTTCTGAGAATCTTGATATCGTTGACATTGCTTTGGATGTACCGGCCAAGATTGATACGGGTGCATTCCGGTCATCAATCCATGCGCGTGATATTAAGATTATTATCAAAGATGGCAGGCAGGTACTGTCCTGTAATCTGCTGGGTCATCCCTGCTCTCCCGTTACCAGACCTTTTAGTTCAACAGAGTTCAACAAAGTTACCGTAATGAGCTCATTTGGCAAAGAAGAAGAACGCTATGAGGTAGTACTGAAAATTAAACTGGGACCCAAAGTTTTCAAAACTTCATTTACACTGGCTGATCGTTCTAACAATCTTTTTCCGGTTCTGGCGGGCAGGACACTTCTAAAAGATCGTTATCTGATAGATGTTGCCAAATCAAATGTTGATCGTTCTAAACTAAAGAGAACTTTCGGTATACAATCAACAGGTGATGCTGAGGATGTGGAAGATTAAGGTATAGAATGAGCTCAATGAACATTGTAATTTTGTCTAAAGGGCCGGGAAATTACAGCACGCGGCGCCTCAAAGAAGAAGCCAGGCTCCGTGGACATAGCGTCCGTGTCGTAAATTACGGCGCCTGCTATATGGCAATTGAAAAAGGAAATCCTGTGGTTTTTTATAAGGGTGAACCGCTGACCGACATTGACGCGATCATACCGCGTATTGCCCAGAGTTACACAAGATATGGCACTGCCGTTGTACGGCAGTTCGAAATGCAGGGCATATATACGACCACAAGTTCAATCGCAATCAATCGTGTGCGTGATAAACTACGCTCATATCAACTACTGGCAAAATCAGACATTGGTATACCCAAAACGGTCCTTGCCCGTGAAACCTCAGATTTTGATGATGTGATCGCCCATGCCGGCGGCACCCCGCTGATTATCAAAGTAGCTCGCGGCACTCATGGCAACGGTGTAGTACTGGCCGAGACCAAAAAAGCTGCTCAGGCTGTGATGCAGGCTTTTTATGTGGAGGGAGTGAACTTCCTGGTACAGGAATTTGTTGCCGAGGCAGCGGGTACAGATATACGTGCAGTCGTTGTAGGCGGTAAGGTTGTAGCCAGCATGAAGCGACAAAGTCTGAATGACGACTTCCGGTCCAATCTGCATCAGGGCGGTGAAGGAACAATGATCAAATTAACAGATGATGAACGCAAAATTGCAGTCAAAGCAGCCAAAGCTATGGGGTTGCCGGTGTGCGGAGTGGATATGATGCGCAGCGACCGCGGACCATTGGTTCTGGAAGTAAATGCCAGCCCCGGTTTTAATATCGAAAAAGTGACAGGACGCAACGTGGCCGGTAAGATTATAGAATATGTTGAACAAAACGCCCGTGGCAAAAAACGCAAAGACCGGGTCGGCGCTTAGAAATAAACTGGCAGTTGTTGGTTTAGGTTTGTTTGTTTGCGCACTCTTTATTCTGCTTGTACTAACATCGTTGGTGCGTGACAAAAATAATCAACCGGATGTGGCATCTGTCAGCAAACCGGACAGTTATTGTTTGAAAACAATGGCTGATAACTATTCCGATTGCAGCATCAGGCTGGAACTTGCAGGGACAGATGCACAGCGAACAAAAGGATTATCGGGACGTGATTCATTAGCCGTGGATCACGGTATGTTATTCCGTTTTGACCAGGCTGGTACGCATTGCATGTGGATGAAAGATATGAAACTCCCGATTGATATTTTGTGGCTCGACGACAGTGATAAAATTGTTAAAATAGAACACAATTTGTCTCCGGATACATATCCTGCGAGTTTCTGTGCAGATAATTCCAAGCAGGTGGTTGAGCTTAGTTCAGGAAGTGCTTTGCGTTTAGGGTTGCATCCGGGAGATAAAACTGTAGTAGACTAGTCTCATGACAGAAACGCTTATACTCGGCGCTATCGTATCGTCGCTATGGATTGCTTTTGTATGGCTTCGGGTGCCAGCAGCATTATTATTCCTAAGCTTGCTTGTAGGGCGACAATTGGTCAGTGAAGTCGGCTATGATGCGTACGAATTTACCGCAACAGTTGTTAAAGTTAATGATCCGAAGATAGTACAGCTAATCCTGTTTTTATCACCTGTAGTACTAAGCTTGTTATTCCTTCACGGAAAACTGGCCAAATCAAAAATGTTAATAGAAGCAATTCCATTGTTGTTTGCCGCTGCTATGCTGGTACTGTTTATGGCGCCTTTAATCCCTCATTTGCAACAACTGCTCGATAATGTTCTGAATAATCAGACAGATACATATCGTAGTCTGGTAGTGGTCTGCGGTTCTGTAGCTATTCTGGTTCTTACCTGGTTCAGCTATGCCCGCACCAGTCACGAAAAGCACGGCAAGCATCATTGACACTTGTTGCATAGATTGACATTTCGCTCAAAATATCGATAATCTAAGGAGTTATTTCTACTTTTTTACGCCGTAGGCAGCCAAATGATTAAACTAAGCAATTTATTGCTGTTTAATCTTTTGAGAGGAAGAACTGCGGAGAGCTGAGCAAGTGATACGAGCAAACTTGTTTTGTCGTATCACCAGATCAGCTCCATTAGCAGATTCTGACGAGGGTCCATAGCTCAGCCGGTTAGAGCACCTGCCTTTTAAGCAGGGTGTCGTGGGTTCGAGTCCCACTGGACCCTCCAGTCTAGTAAAATCAGCCCCTTCGGGGGCTTTTTTGTTACTCCGTATCTGTAAATAGGGCTAATTTCTGGTATATAAACATTTTTGTCTGGTGAAAGCTGTATTCCGCAGGGAAATAACATTTGTTTACATACTCGCATTGTAGCCTTGTCTAGCTCCCACCATTCGTACCCTGTAAGTTGTCCATGATGTCAAAAGCGAAGACTATGAACTCATGAAAGTCCTTTTCGAAGTTTTGAGCTTCTGATGCGGTCTTGCTCGGCTGTAACAATATCGATCTTTAACTTGCTCAATTGATTCTTTAATGTCTATCTGCGAGGTCAGGGTTGGCTACCAAGCTGTCTATGAACTTAGTCTTCTTATCTTTCAGTATAGCAAGACGTCCTAAGGCGATTCTAGCTTGCTCAATCCTTACTTTCTCGTATGACCGCCATACCTTTCTAGCAGTGTTCTTTTAGCTTTTCTCTTTCTGCTCATAAGACAAGAGGAGCTGTGATAGCTCCTCCGTAATGTCTTTATGGAGTGTTTCTTGTCTCACTCCGAGATTGCAGTCCCGACAGCGATACCTCCTATATCGCTTGAAACCTTTCTTTTGGCCATTGTTCTGCCAATATCCTACTAACCTAGGATAAGGATTACCAGCAAATATACACCTTGTACATTCAGCTTCGTTTGAGAATGGGAACTCTGGGTTGTTTTTATTTACGATGAATCGTTTACCTTTATTTTTAGCCAATGACACAAGTACCTCGTGTTCAGCCTTGGTTATCATAGCCGTGTGCAAGCCCTCCTCATTTTCCGCTGGCCAATCACCTAGTTTGAGAAAGCCATAATAGTAGGGGTCGCACATAAGGTTCTTCCAGCGGAACATATCTATTTTTTTACCACCGACTGCTTTTGGCCCATAGTTCTTTGTTCGTAAGCCCCGCTCAGTGACTTTCTTTAGTCCCTCGCTTACAGTTAATTCACCGGCAACCATTTCTTTGAATGTATCTCGCATAGCTGACCAATTAGGCTCACCCTCCAAGATTCAAATATTTGCGCTAAAGCTGGTTCTAACTGTTTAGAATCGGCTTTTTCTTTAGTTCCGACCTTGAGGTAGGATTCTTGTAATGGTGAATAATGGTCAGCTATCGGTTTAAGCCAAGCACTCGGCTCTATTACCAGATGATTGTCTTTCAATGTGAGTTGCTGACCTAAGGTTTTGAGGATATCCCTCTTTGTTCCGACCGTACCTGACGCAAAGTTCTCCTTAGCGTGTACTGCGAAACTAAATGCCCGTTCATTCAACTCATCATAGCTATCCGCTCTGCGTTCAGTCTTTCGTAATTGTTCATCAACTTGAGCAAGTTCAGTTTTTAAGTTGTTGCGGATACGGTTGTAATCGTCTTCATCAATTTGCTCGCGGTTTAGGTTTCTAACTAGCTCATCAACTTCTTTTCGCAGGTTAGCACGTTGCTTAATCAATGTTTCATAGAGCTTAGAGCGGTCTTTAACTTCTTCTTTGTGGTTTCGTTTAAGAATATCTAATGCCATGTCCTTAAACTCTGGAATAATAGTGTATTTCTCAAGTTCGGTCTGTATATCTCTCTCTATATCTTCAACTTGTGTGTATACGGTTTGAGTACACGGTCTTTTCATACTCTTGCGAGAACAATAGTAGTAAACATAAGTAACGTACTTGTTTTTGCTTTTAATAAAACGTGTATTGTGTCTTGCTTGAACTAAGCAACCACATTCACCACAGCGAATCATACCGGCATAGGCGTAATCAAAGCCACCAGTTCGTTTGTTGGCCTTTTTGCCTAGTAAATCTTGGGCTAGGTGATATTCTTCGGCTGTAATCATTGATTCGTAGTTCCCCTCATATTTTACGCCGAGATGATAGTAATAGCCTAAGTAAAAGTCGCTCTGAAATATGCGGTACACCATACTCTTAGTCATTGGTTGGCCGCCTAATGGTAAACCGTCTTTCCTGCGTTTATACGGAGGCGTTGTATAGCTTGTTTCGCTAATAACGTGTTTCCATATTTGCGAAGGGGTCATTCGCTCATTTAGGAACTGATTCCACATATTTTTAACGATGTCATAGCGTTCAGGGTCTTTAACAGTTTCAGTTACAATTTTTTTCCCACGCATTACAGGATTTCCGTATTGGTCTAATATAGGCGATTTCTTGTAGCCGGGCATTACTCGTCCGGGCTTTTCGCCAGTGGCGGCCTTAGTTTTTAAGCCCCTTGAAACGTCCACACCTTGCTTAGAGGACTGATATTGCCCTTGGTTCATAACGATTTGCAACATCATGATACCCTCTGGTGTGTTATCAAAGTTATAGGAGCAGAATTGCAGGTCTTTTAATTTGCCTCGTAGAGCATAGGTGATTTCAGCACTATCTATTTCATTTCTAGAAAGACGGTTTGGGTGCCAACATACTATTGCGTCAGCCTCGCCATTTTCTATCATATTCATCATTTGCCTGAATATTGTTCGTCCGGTTGTAAAGGCACTTCGGCTTTCAGGTTCAAGCCATTTAACGATGTTAAGGTCTGGGTACTTTGCTTTAATGTTTTCTATTTGGCTTAAATGGGAAAGTTCTTGTTTTTCTTTATCTTCGCTAGACTTACGAACGTAAGCGATATAGCGTAAATTGTTTTTAGTCTTTTTCATAGTGATTACCTCTAATAATTATCAATTAATTGAGCGGTAATATCACTGAAAGTTATTTATGATATTTTATATAAACCTAGTATTAGGTACATACCTCGTACTTATATAAACCTAATACTTTTATATACCTTATACCTTATAAATCTAATACCCGCATTTTTCACTAATGAATAAAGGCGTGCGCTCTATCTCCAAGCACATATAATTATTTCATCATCGTGGTTATTTTCTTTTTCTTGTCTAGTAATTTCAATATCATCTGCATACTCCACCGCTTGCAAACAGCTTCCTTCTATTAAATCCCAGAACAGAGAGTTAGTATCAAACTCACAGTGTGATATATAAGGTTTTTTCTTCTTGTCTGTTCTGTATTCTGGATTTGGGCTACTCGGACAGTAAACTTTATACTGGCCAGTTTCAGCTTCATATAGGACGAGCTTTAAACCATTAAAGTAGATTCCTGCCTTTGGAAACTCTACTTTAATAAGATACGTCGTATAGTCATCAGACGCTTTTTTGCTATATACATTTGCAACAGGATTACCAATATTCATCAGGAAGTCGTCGTTTAACATAACGACCTCCCATTAATTTGGTGCCAAGCGAGATGTAAATAATCAAAGCGGTCAAAGCTGAAACTATCATTAGAACAGTAACGATTATCTACACCAGCTTCAACAAGAACGCGATTGAGTTCACTTTTCCGAAGCCTATTAATACGAAACTTACATCGTAGCCAGCCGGGCTTTTTTATATCGTACTGCCTATAAAGCCAGATAAATGAGTCAAGTTGTTGGCGACTAAGATTTATTTGTGTTCTATCTTTTGAACTAAGGAGTAAAGTCCGTACTAAATCCTCTTTAGAAGATAGCAGTTGAGTGTTTGTGTGGTTTAGCTTTGATTGTTTATTTTGAGTTGGAGTTTCTAGATGAGTTGAGTTCATTGCTTTTTCCATATTCATATTCATATTCATTATTAATAGAGCGATTTGAAGACTCGCCGTATATTCTGGCTTTGATTAGCCGTATATGTTCCAGCAGAATAGTTGCCGAAAGTTTTAATTCGCTAGCCCAAAACTTTTCAACCTGCTTTTTTAGTTCTGGCGTATTTATAAACAAAAAGACAACCCGCCTTGGATTGTCTTTATTTATTCTTGCCAGTTTAAATCCGCTTGCTGATAGGGTAGCGGCTAAACCCATGTCTGATGTTTGAAAATAACGAGGGACGCCAGTAATAGGCGAATTGTCATCTTCATTTCGTGGAGTTTTGCTTTCCACAATTTACCCCCTTTAGGGACGTGCGAGATACCTGCTTTCTCTAACAGGCTCGTACTTTTTAAATTGTTAGCGTAAGTCTGGAGAGAATGACTTACAGCAAAAATCCTATATATTTACCCTCTTAAATTGCTAATTTGTATAAATACATTATATTACACTTATGCTAATATTGCAACATCTATTCGCTGTAATAAAAACATTATGGTATTTTTATGTATAATAAAAATTAACTTTACTTCTTAGGTTAGGTCAGCAACTCACATTGAAAGACAATCATCTGGTAATAGAGCCGAGTGCTTGGCTTAAACCGATAGCTGACCATTATTCACCATTACAAGAATCCTACCTCAAGGTCGGAACTAAAGAAAAAGCCGATTCTAAACAGTTAGAACCAGCTTTAGCGCAAATATTTGAATCTTGGAGGGGCGTAGTTACTTCTATTGGAACTATCTTACAGGAAAATACGCTAGTATTTATTGCTGTTTAATAGTGGATTAGGAATTGTGCGGTTCTCACTTCAATCGCTTGTTATAGGGCGAGTATGTAAGGCTAACGGCGAATTATCACTGTTCCTTCGCTGTATTTTCTAATTCAATAATTCCGAGATTAGTACTTTGAAGTTTAACTCACCAATATTTTTAGGCGAAATCACCACATTCTGTGCGCTACTGAGGGTCATATATGAATAGTCAGCCAACTCTGGAACTGCTTCTATCCATAAATTACGGCTCCGCATAATGACGATAGTTTTATTTTTTCGTATGGCTTCCCTTACAAGTTCAAACGAATAAAGTTGAGATGGAGTGTAGCGTCCAATATGCTTATAGTTCACAGAGTGATAAGGAAAATACTCTATCATCATTATTTTTTTCTTTAGAACTTCCTCTGTAATCCCTTGCTGTATCAAGGGCTTTAGCTTAGCCGACCACCATTTGTAGCCACCGGTTTCTTCAAGCCCGCCCGCAAAGTAGTAAAAGTCAGATTTATACGGGTCATTTAGATTAGTCCTGCAACCATTAATAAATCTAGCAAGTTTCATATTTATATCTACATCAGAATCTGTAAATCCTGGGTTCAGTGCCAAGAATATAACCTTTGCATTATCTAAACCACCTACTAAAGGCTCAGGCAAAGTATCAAGTCTTAAACCAATGAAGTTCTTATGACTCTCAATAACATTACTATCTTCTTCTAATATATATGGTTCTTTTGTTGGTAATTTTATCCATGGGTTTTCTGTATTCATAATTATTTCTTTGGATTTAGTTGCACCTTTAGAATTACACGCAGAAAGAAGAAAAACACTATATTAAAAGTCGTAAAGTTACATTCGTTTACCGCAATATCACCATGTGCAATTTTATGCCTAAATCGTTGTGCATTTGGGTCGTACAAAAAATATCCAAGCATATAGCAAAAGTCTTCACCCCAAACCTTTATGAACTCATCTGATTTTAATATCTCAACTGACAGTGTCTTATTTCTTGTGCTGGTCTGCTTGCCATTATATGTATAAACATCCAATCCTAATAAGCCTGAAAAATGCATGAATGTTTTATCAAATAATGGGACTAAAATATGCAGAGCAGAGAAGTAGTCATTAGCAAATCTGCGTTCTAATACAGCTTCAATCTTTAACAAGAACTCACCAGTAAAAATACCCTTGGACATTATTAAGTCCATTAGATTCTTTTGTGTAAACTGCTTATTGCTAATTAGCTCCGATACTATTCTGTTTAATGAACCAATAGAAAGATTCATATTCATACCGTAGTTTTCTAAGAACCAACTGGTTTCAAAGTCATCAAAGGAAGTTACATGCCCTTCATCGCCAATAGTCATGTGTGTAACCAGCTGTGCGGTTATTGGCACTATTTCAGTAGAAGTTTTTTTGACGCTTGCAACGCTGGGAAGCAACTCTTTTGTATTAACAATATTTTCAAGGTTCTCGCCTAACGAATCAGAAGATGTTAATTCTTTAACCATACTTTCAAGAAATGTAACTATATCCTTATCAAGCGGAACATCTATTTTATGGCTCTGCATAGCGTCTTCTGACTTTTTGGTATATGCAACCGATAGTTTTTTTAATTCCTGCACCGCTGTACTGTCATTTGCTTCCCCATATAATTTCAGCGATTTAATCGCATAAAATGAAGCGCTCATGTAATCACCCTTTTCAGCCGCTTCATTGGCTTGCTGTTTGAGCTTTAATGCACTAGCAGTTTTCTCTTTATTAGTCGTTTTGGTCATACAGAGATTATACTCTGTTATTTTGTCGGCTTTTTAGGTAGCAAGCTATTCGGGTCTTTACGAATTGAACGTATCCATGTCTTATTCTCAAAATCGTTAAGGTCAATAGTGATTATCTTGGATTTAGGCATATATCCATATTAATACTTGTTACTCTATTTTTCCCGTTCACCGTACTCTGATTTCTTCTTTTCCTGATAAATATCATAGATTAGATTAGCCATATTTTTGGCGTCTTTCTTAATCTGTAACTTGCGGCGAGCCGTTTCCAAAGAGTCCTTTGCTAATAGGTCAAGCGTTTCAACTACCTCAGATATCTCTTGGTCAGACATACTGATAGCGACATCGCCTAGAATATTTCTTGCCTCCTCAATGCTTACGATAGAATTAGAGCTACTCACAATATTATTATCCTTTACCATGATTTTACTTTTTTTACCTGTAATAACCTATACTACTCATAATGACCAATATTCAAGAAACCATTATTAAATCCGAAGGTATTGCGCATTTATTGCAGGATAGAAAGCTAGTTGTGCCTCCTTATCAACGTTCTTATTCATGGGAAAAGCACAACGTAGAACAGTTCTTTCTGGACATTACTGACGCATTCCTAGAAGGCCATCATGAATACTTCCTTGGTTCTATCGTTCTTATTAAATCTGATAACGGAAAACTTGAAATTGTTGACGGGCAACAGAGGCTTGCAACCACAGCTCTATTTATTGCCGCAATTAAAAATTATTTTATTAAGAACGGAGAGAAAATAAGAGCTGACGCAGTAGTATCTAAATATCTTTATTCAATCGACGAACTAAGTATGGACATGGAGCAACACCTAGAATTGAATGTTCAAGACAACGGATTTTTTCAAGAATTATGTGAAAAGCCATGGCCGGTAACACCTGTATCAAGAAAATCCGTAAAAAACTTATTTAGTGCCTCTGAGTTGGCAGAACAAAAAGTTGAGGATATTGCTAAAAATACCAAAGACCCAGTAAACACACTCGCAAGATTAGTAAAATACCTAAAAGATAATGTGAAGGCTATTGCAGTTATTGTTCCGGATGAAGCGAATGCTTTTACAATATTTGAAACACTTAATGACCGAGGGCTTGCTTTATCTATTGCTGATTTACTAAAGAATTACTTATTCGGTAAATCCGAGAAACGTATAGAAGAAGCAAAGAGTCAGTGGGCTCTACTCAGCGGAATATTAGAAACAATTGGAGATGATTCTCTACTACCAACTTTTATAAGACATTTTTGGTCATCTCACTATGGCCCGACCACTGAAAAAGAACTATTTAATAAAATAAAAACCAGAATTAATTCAAGTAAAGACGCAATAGATTTCATAGATAAACTTGTTAAACACTCTAAGGATTATGTAGCTTTATTAAATCCTGAGCATGAAAAATGGCAAAAGTTAAGCCCTGATGTACAGCAATCTATAAAAATTATTAACGATATGAGGCTAGAGCAACCGCGTCCATTGTTACTAGCAATTGTTGGATATTTTTCGGACCGGGAGTTATCCAAGGCTCTAAAGAAGACGGTGGATTGGACGGTCAGACTACAAGTGGCTGGTAATACCAGAACTGGTCAGTTTGCAAAAACACTATCTGATATTTCCATAAAAGTAGTAGAAGGAGAAATTGTTAACACAAAGCAATTAACAATTGAAATCCAAAAAATACTGCCTTCTAACGAGGACTTTAGTACTGCATTTGAAAACCTTGGTGCTACACGTTATATCGCCCGTTATTACTTGATTGAGTTTGAGAAAAAACAGCGTGAATTAAGTGGAGAGAAAATTGAGCTTGTACCAAGTTATTCTACTGATGAAGTAAACCTTGAACATATACTTCCTATAACCCCGGGCAAAGAATGGCCTGATACCGATACCGAAGTTTCACGGGCTTATTACAATCGCTTGGGCAACCTGACCATAATAAACTCTAAGGAAAACTCAAAATTAGGAAACCAGAGTTTTTCAAAAAAGAAAATAGTTTATAAAAGTTCAGCTTTTCAACTAACTAAGTCAATTTGTAAGTACACCGACTGGGACATTGACAGCATTAAAGACCGCCAAAAAGATATGGCTAAATTAGCACCGAAGATATGGCCGATAATCTAGAAAGTCTGTCGCTTGATGAAGATAGTCTAAATGCAATGGTTGATTACTTTAAATTACTAGCAGAAATAGAAGCTCAGCAAGGTGATTAAGTAGCTATTGTTTGAAAAGGTCTTTCAGCTCAGGGTGATTCTTTATCCAATAATGAAGCGTGTTTCTAGATACATTAAGTCGCTTTGCAATATCAACCTTACTCTCTTTATTTTTCACCGCCTCTTTGATTATCGGAATTACTTCGCTGAGTTCGTATTTCTTAGGTCTAGCCATAATAGTAGTTAGCCCACAAGCTCCTGTAAACTTTCCAACCATGCATTACATGGTTCATCTATCGGAGCATATAGTCTTCTTTTTTGAGATAGTGATTCAGCATAAGCGATTAACCATGCCTTTGCAATAGGCAAACTTTTTTCATTCCCGTATTGCTTCGCATACTTATCTAACCAGTCGTCAAACACAAGAAGCTCGATTTTATTGCCGGTTAACTCTTCAATTTCTGCCACTCTTGAATTGATTTCGTCATCTAAAATCGGACTAGAGCTTGTTACAAAACCCAATGCCTGTAACTCATAATTCTTTGCAGTTATTTTTTCATATATTTCTTCTATTTCATCACGCAAGTATTCTTTGCCATATTTTGCGTCCCAAGCGACTACAATCTCATTGCCATCTAATAACTCAACATCGCCTATATTTCCATGCTTCTTATTCGCTGAACGCATTTGAGATAATGGCTTTACCGTAAGCCCTTCCAGTAATAACAAATCTTGCAGAGCTTGAAAGAAACTATGTATAGATATTTCAAAAAGTCTTGCCTTATAGCTTGAAGTGTCTATGTGTTTTTGGATTAGCTCTCTAACTTGGTCTAAACTACTAACCTCTATTTGGTTAACTTTGCCTAATACTTTTTCTGCCAATGTATTAAAATTACCTGCTCGGTTGATTAGTAAAGACAGCACATATTTTAGAGCTTCTTCTGCGGGGAGTTTGTTTTTCTCAAGCTGTGAAACAATCTCTAACCATTCATCTCTAGCTCCACGCAATTTTGCTTTGTATACTTTTGAATAAGGATAATTTTCCGCTAGACTTCGCGTCATCATAAAGCCATCTGCATTAAGTCTAATTAAATCGTAATGCCTTAGCACAGGCGTGATGTAATACTTGTCCAAAGAACGCATAGAAATGCCCTCTTTCCAAGAAAATGAAGCACTACTTGAACTGCCTTTATGGAGCATAACTGATTGCTCTGGGATGATTGCCTTAATAGTTAGTTGCATGATTGAGATTGCAACCAAGGCTCTACCAACTTCACTAGTAACCGAATTAACCAATCTATTTAAAATGTCCAACTGTTCGTCGGTTAACGTGTCAGAGGCATAAGTCGTACCTTCAACTAAGCCGTCAATAAGATTGCTTAAATAGCTAGCTTCTAGAGCCGTTTTTATTTGAGCATATCTACGTTTGGCTTCATCGCTAACCGTACCTTCTTCAAATACTAAATCAAGACCATCAGACGTTTCATGGAGTTCACTTTTATTTAGGTAGACTTTTAGAAAGATATCATCCATTTTAGAGAGCCTTAGCGTACTGTACTTTTCTAGATGTTAATGTGGGGAAGGCGTAGGGAATAATGTAATGCCCGGCTTTAATCTGGGGGTTAGTGTTCCTATTCCTAATTTCATAACCGTAAAGTTTAAGTCTTCTCATAGCTTCTTCAATAACATTCTCTTTCTCACCGACAATCTCAACTAACTCAGCTAGGGTCTTTTCAACACCAACTATACTCTTTTTACCAAATGACTGTATTAAACGCCAAATGACATCTTGATTAATTTGCTCGTCTAGAACGGTAGTTATTTTTATAGTCGGAGAATATTGGTAGTAACCTGCGAACTGAACCATATCGGCATAGCCTAGGCATTCTTTAATTTCCATCTCAATAAACTTCCAACCAGCCAAGTAATGATTTAAGTCTGGTTCTTCAAGAATTAGTTGTATCTTCTCAAAGCTAAAAGGCCATGATTCACTCAACACTGGCTCTATTGTTGTTACTACTGGGGCTAATGTAGTTTTCAGTGATTTATATTTACCAACTTCATCGTTAGATGATGTAATTATTTGCCAAGTATTATTCTTGATTTTGGTTTCAATAAATACATTAATCCCTTTATCATTTCCTTCACTTAAATTGAGCTTGGCGTCCAAATGAAAAGGCTTTCTATTTTTAAATAGAATTGGTTTCAGCTCCGTTTTCTTTAGTTTTGCTATGGCACCCTCTGCGATTTGTTGATATCTCGTAGTCAACTGTCGTTTGCGAGTTCTAAAACCTAATTTTTCGTTGGGAGCTAATAGAGGTAAGTTAAAAGGAAGTTTTGTATCAAATACTTGAGTTAATACTGACAGTGCAAGCATCCTTCCAAACTGTGGAGGTACGCTGTTACCAATCTGATGTATTGCTACGCCCCTTGAACCTACTAATTCAAAGTTATCAGGAAAAGTTTGTAATCGCTTTAATTCATCTGCATTAAACGGTCTATTGAACCAGCTAAAGGGGCCTGTGTACTTTCCGCCCTGCGCTTTAATTGCTCTAACTGGCATTGATGGGTCAGCTTTATATAAAAAGTCGGAGAACTTAGAACGCCATCCAAATACAGGTTGGGGGTGTCCTAATTTTTTTGTGTAGTAACTATAATTCAACCCCGGTGGAATACCTTCAAGTAAATGACCGTATTGACCACCTAATCCGTTGCCCTCGTTTGCGCTGTGGTCTGCCAACGCTTCTCCAGCAGTATAGTGATTCAACCCTATTCTAGAATCAGGGCCGTGAGTTGGCGCAGGGAACTTAAAGTCAATCTTAGGGTCTTTAATTCCAACGATGATTAGCCGTTCACGGTGTTGAGGCACACCATAATCTGCGGCGTCTAAAATGCGATAATGGAGGCGATAACCGGCTTCATTAAAAGATTTGATGATAAGCCTCCAAGGTTCTCCGCCTTGGGCACCGACAATCGCATACACATTTTCAAATAGAAAAGCCTTGGGCTTTAATGTATTTAAAAGCCGGACATATTCTTGGAATAACATTCCGCGAGGGTCTTCTATTCCTTTAACGCCCGCCGCGCGTCTTCCAGCGGCAGAAAAAGTCTGGCAAGGGGGGCCACCTACTATCAAATCTATTTCGCCTATATTCTCAGGGTTGTATTTGCGAATATCTATTGTGTTAACTTTGCTACCTTGGAATATTTTGCCTTTTTCTGTATTTGCTTCCAGTGTCTTGGTAAACTTTGGTTCAATTTCCACCATTTCAACAATGTCAAAACCAGCCTGATGAAATCCTATGTCTAGTCCACCTGCGCCACTGAATAAGCTGAGGGTTCTTATTTTTTTCTTGCCTAATGTTTTAGCAGTAATGCCATTTATTATGGCTCCAAAGTCATCAACCCAGCCGGGCTTTTCAGTATCAATACCTAACTCACTCAAAAAGTTTTCTTTAACAGGCTCACTCACTTCGTCTATTAGAGATTGCTGTTTTGCTTTTGAATTAGTAAGCTGTTGAGCCGCGCCCATTCCTATACCCTCTTTTAGTCTTTTGACGTTTATTTCCTGGTAAACATTATAACTCTTTATTCAGCCTATTGCTTACCTTTACAGTTATTAATAAATTAAAGCTAATTTATTCTAAATACAGCGAAGGAACAGTGATAATTCGCCGTTAGCCTTACATACTCGCCCTATAACAAGCGATTGAAGTGAGAACCGCACAATTCCTAATCCACTATTAAACAGCAATAAATACTAGCGTATTTTCCTGTAAGATAGTTCCAATAGAAGTAACTACGCCCCTCCACGGTGAACCTAGTAGAAAGATAGGAACTAAGAGTCATTATGGCTCTTTTTTATTGACACCACGAATACAAATAGTATACCCTAGGGGGGTATAGGAATTACTAAATATGCGCAATAATCATCAGCAAAATGAACATAGTGTAAATGAAATGGCTGTCAGCGCAACCCTTCACTGCTTAACTGGCTGTGCCATTGGCGAGGTCTTAGGACTCATTATTGGCACTATACTTGGATTAAGTACTGTAATTACAATACTGTTAGCAGTTATTCTGGCATTTATCTTTGGCTTTAGCCTTTCAACGCTGCCATTAGTTAAAGCTGGAATAGGCTTTACTGCCGCACTAGCTGTTGTAGCTGCAGCGGATACACTTTCAATTGCCACCATGGAACTGGTTGATAACCTAGTAATGATGGGAATTCCAGGCGCCTTACATGCAGGGCTTGTAGACCCATTATTTTGGATTAGTATGCCTATTGCACTTACTGCTGCCTTCTTTGCGGCGGTGCCCGTTAATAAACACTTGCTAAAGCGTAATAAAGGTCATGCCCTGACAATGAAATTGTTGGACGAGCAGGGTCACGGACATAACCACTAAGGAGGTATGATGAAGTACGGTTCTACAGATACCAAACCTGACCTACTTAAGCGTCTAAATCGCATAGAGGGTCAAGTGCGGGGTGTATCAAAAATGGTGCAAGACGATAAGTATTGTATAGATATTCTTACCCAAGTAAGCGCAGCAAAAGCAGCTTTGGATAAAGTTGCGTTAGAACTTCTACGTGACCATGCCAAGCACTGCTTAACGAATTATGATATTCAAGAGCACAGCAAAGAAAATAAGGCCGATGAACTAGTCGGCGCAATTAGCAGAATGCTTTAAGGAGGAAATTATGCAAACTAAACCACTACTTTACGGATTAATCGGCTTCTTCATCGGCGGATTTTTGGTTTCTGTGGCTGCCACCACATTTGATAAACCAGAGAATAAAGAAACCGCAAGCAACAATTCAATAGTGAGCAGTAAATCTATGGAAGACATTATGTCTAGCTTAAAAAACAAATCTGGCGACGAGTATGACAAATCGTTCATATCAAGCATGATTGGTCACTACGAAGGCGCAGTTGAAATGGCAAAACTATCTGCAATGAATGCAAAACATGATGAAATTAAGAAGCTTTCAGAAGCAATTATTACTGCACAAGAACAAGAAATTGCTGAAATGAAGCAGTGGCAAAAAGATTGGGGCTATTCATCTAGCGAAAGTCCTTCACATTCTACTCACTAAACAGGAGCTTTTTATATACTAGGTTTTTCCTCTGCGATTTTAGTTGTAATAGATTGCACTTTAATCCACCACGAAATGACTTATATTAAAGGCAGGTTATTTTTTGAATATTTAGCTCGATACTTTCCAATAAGCACCTTTTAAGCTGTTATAATAAGGATAATGTCAGGGCATAGCAAGTGGTCAACAATCAAGCGGCAAAAAGGCGTGAACGACGCCAAGCGTGGAGCGATATTTACGAAACTGGGCAATAATATTGCAGTAGCAGCCCGAGGAGGCTCTGAACCGGAAACTAATTTCTCGCTTCGCCTGGCAATAGACAAAGCCAAAGCGGCTAATATGCCAACGAATAATATACAGCGGGCAATTGACCGTGGATCAGGCAAGCTGGGAGGTGAGCAGATACAGGAAGTTATGTATGAAGGCTATGGCCCGGGCGGTGCGGCTATCCTGATAGAATGCGCCACGGATAATATCAATCGTACTTATCCAGAAGTAAAAAATGCCTTTACAAAAACAGGTGGCAGCATAGCAGAAAAAGGCTCAGTAGCCTTTCAGTTTGAACATAAAGGCTTGATCGTGATCAACGGCTCCGGTGAAGATTTATTGCTGGAGGTTTTGGATGCCGGGGCTGAAGACGCCGAAGAAGATGACGGCGAAATGACGATTTATACTGATCCGAAAGATTTGGCTCGAGTACGCGATGCACTCAAGGCAAAAGGTACCGAAATAATTGAAGCTCAGCTGACCTATGTACCAAAAAATATAATAGAAATCAGCGATGCAGCCACGGCAGGCAAAATCGAACGCTTAATGGATGCACTAGAAAATCTCGACGATGTCAGCCAAACACACGTCAACTTCGTTATTAGCGATATTAACGGATGAATAAATACCGATGGTAAAAGTATTAGTGCTGGCTGTTGTTGGCTTTGCCTTAGCGCTTGCCAGCCAATCATTAACCGTGAAGGATAATACGCGGGAGGGCAAGTATGGCTATTCAGAAAGAATTATTGAATATGGCATACCTCTGCCAAGTAAAAGAACCGAAGAAAAAATAATAGATGTTAATAAATATTGCGCGCTAATTTTTGAATGTAATGTACCGCCGCTGTCTAAAACACTAACAGATCATAAAATTGGAGCATTTGCTCTAAATACTTTATTTTGGGCGCTGCTCGCAGCAGGTATATATATGGCTGCGGAAAGGTTAATAAGGCGAAAGCATGCGCATACTGGGCATTGATCCGGGGACGGGGATTATGGGATTCGGTGTGATTGATGCTGACGCCACCGGAAAGGCGAAACTGGTAGACGGCGGGGTGATTAGAACGCCGGCTAATCAGGCGGATAGTCTGCGGTTACTAACTATATTTGACGAGCTATCCGAAATAATAGAGCTGCACAAACCGGAAATAATGGCAGTCGAGAAGCTGTTTTTTGCACAGAATGTAACAACAGCTATGACTGTAGCTCAAGCACGCGGCGTGGTGCTTTTGTGCGGAGAACAGAGTGGATTAACATTATATGAGTACACTCCGCTGCAAATCAAACAGGCACTGACTGGTTATGGACGTGCCGACAAAAAACAAATTCAGGAAATGGTACGGGTCATATTAGCACTCGACACGGTACCCAAACCTGACGACTGCGCCGACGCACTTGCCGTTGCTATCTGCCACAGTATGACGGCACGCTTTTCTTAGCTAAAACAGACTTTTGATTCCTGTTACCAATGCTGCGCCAATAGTGAATGTCAGTACGCAGCCAATTAAGCCGATAAGTCCGCCCGTACCTATAAGCACAATGTCCCCCAGGATTAGCCCGAGAGACAAAATGACTACACCAAGTGCAGGCAAAGTATCAAGTCCGGAAAAGGGTGGGGCAAAAAAAGCTACTAAACTGAAGCCAAAAACTACCACGCCAATCAAACGTAGAAATAAGGGATGCTCAGTAAGCGCGGTCATGCGTGGCCGGCTGTACTTTTCGGCCCAAGCAATACGACGCTTCAGAGCAGGTAATATTCGTCTGCGAAGGGAGCCGGGAATCTCGTGTCTGCTCCAGGCTTTTGGCAACCATATGGTCTTTCGTCCGATTATTAATTCAAGCGCTAACAGCATTACCACGAGCTCCAGCACATGAGTGATGCCGCCCGTTGGAATAGGTAGTGCCGGAATGAACATCAGCACCAGAAATATAACGGCAAAACTTTTTTCTCCAAAAACACTATCAAGCGACTGAACAGTCTTACGGCCTTTGCCGGACAGCCATTTTTCCAGTTCCTCACTAAATCTTTTGTCCATAACTGTAATATAGCAGGTTAGGGGAACACATAGGTGTAAATGGTATACTCATAGGTAATGATTGCAACATTAAACGGGGTAGTGAGCGAGAAGCTCGCAGATGTTATCGTACTTGAGGTCAATGGAGTGGGCTACGGTTTATTTGTTACGAGCGAAGATTTTGTTCAGCTTGCAACGGGCAGGTCAGCTAAATTTTACGTTTATGAGCATATTCGTGAGGATTCTCATGACTTGTTCGGATTCGTGAAGCAAGCTACGAAAGAGTTATTTGAAAAACTGCTCAGTGTAAAAAATGTTGGTCCGAAAGTTGCATTGGCTGTACTGGGTATTGGGACTGACGGCAGAGTACGGACGGCCATAGCTGCAGGAGACGTGAAGTTCCTTCAAACAGCCAAAGGCGTAGGCAAGCGGGCAGCCGAGCAGATTGTGGTAGAACTGCGGGATAAGGTCGGGCTTGTGTCCGGTTCTGAAGCAGAGAACATAGTCTACCGTGGCTCCTTAGATCCGAACGATGAGACAGTACAGGCCCTCGTAGCCCTGGGATATAACGAGTCAGATGCTCAGCGTGCCGCTGACATGACTGATAAAAGTCTGCCCACTGAAGAACGTATCAAATTGGCATTGAAAGGCAGGTTCTGAGGTGGCAGTTGAGCGGATAATGCAGCCGGTTCCGCCGGATGACAATAGTCAGGAAGCCGAAATTGAAGTTACTCTCAGGCCAAAAGACTTTGCAAGTTATATCGGTCAGGACCGGCTGAAAAAGAGTTTGCAACTTGCGATAGCTGCTGCCAAAAAAAGAGGTGAACCTATTGATCATGTATTACTGTACGGTCCTCCGGGATTGGGTAAGACCACCATGGCCAGTATTATTGCTCACGAAATGGGAGCACAGATTCGTATAACTTCCGGGCCAGCCATAGAACGCGCCGGTGATCTGGCGAGTTTGCTTACGAATTTGCAGGATGGTGACATATTATTTATTGACGAAATTCACCGCTTGCACCGCAGTATCGAAGAGGTCTTATATTCGGCTATGGAGGATTTCAAGTTGGATATCATGCTGGGAAAGGGGCCGAGTGCCAAAAGTCTGCGCCTGGACCTGCCAAAATTTACAATCATCGGAGCCACAACCCGCACTGGTTCTCTGGCGGCACCTCTGCGCGATCGTTTCGGGTTGCAGCACCGGCTGGAATTTTATACCGATGCAGAAATAGCACAGATAATAACGCGTGCTGCCGGCATTTTATCTGTCAAAATCGATGATGAGGCTGCCGGACATCTGGCTATCCGTGCCAGGCTAACACCCAGAATTGCCAATCGTTTGCTCAAGCGGGTCCGGGACTATGCGGATATTAACGGAGACGGTATTATTGATACGAAAATTACCGCATCTGCTATGCAGTTACTCGAGATAGATGAGCTCGGGCTGGATCCGGCTGACCGGCGGGTACTGCTGGCGCTCATTGAGCACTACAAAGGTGGCCCGGTCGGTGTTGAAACACTGGCAGCAATTACGGGCGATGAGCGTTCCACCATCGAGGATTTTTTTGAGCCATATCTGATGCAAATCGGTTTACTGGAGCGAACACCCCGGGGACGTAAGGCAACCGTAAGGGCTTATGAGCATCTGGGCAAAAAACGACCAGGGCCTGAACAGGCGAGCCTGGTATAATATTTAAAACTATGGAAGATCAGACATCACCAACCGGACCAAAAGAAAGTGATATTGCCGAAAAAGCTGCTGAAAGGCGCCGGCCGGTGTTCAATCCTTTAGGTCGCGTTGAGCAACTCACAAGCGAAGAAACCAAAATTGCTGATATTCGTCGTCACCCATTTGGTTTGTTTTTAATTTTTCTGCAAACAATAGTCGGATTTAGTCTGGCTTTATTATTGATCTTCGGACTAATGCCGGATGCACTGAGTGCTCTTGGTTTGACGTCAAGCGGTGCAGAAGCACTGTTATTTTTATTCGGGCTCACCTCTATTGTGCTGGCCGTGCTATTTTTGATCCTGGCAGCCAAAGTGTATAACGGCAATCAATTAATTGTCAGTGATATAAATATTACTCAGGTACTACAGATCGGGATATTTAACCGGAAAATATCGGAACTTGGCATGGGTAATATCGAAGACGTGACCGCTGAACAGAGCGGAATCTTTCCAACTCTGTTGAACTACGGTACCCTAAAAGTTGAGACAGCCGGCGAGCAAAATAACTTCACTTTTATATATTGCCCCAATCCCAATGCTTATGCCAAAGCCTTGCTGGATGCACGCCAAAAGTTCGTGTCATCGCATCCACCAAGTCATTAATTATTCCTGAAAAGGATTATCGCGGGCTGCCTTGAATAATGATTGTACGCCAATATTCTGGTCTTCAAGTTGTTCAATTTTATCTACTGATGCCTGATCAATTTTTAGCCGTTTTGTTCGACCAAGCTGCTCGTTAATGGCCGTTTCTTCAGGTTCAACCTGACTTAATACTCCGATCTGATAAACTAGGAATCCGTAGAGTCCTAGAATTGTAACTGTGAATATGACGACTGCATATTGCAATAACATGCGTTTGAGAGATCGCAGAAATGATTTAATTGTAGATAAAGACAGTGTATTTTTCATCCCGTTAGAGTCCTTTCTGATAACAGGCCGTGGGTACGGTATAATATGAATAAACCGGTGTCTTTACTTATTAGATTGATTGTGGCTCTAACGGGATTCATGGCTTTAAGTACGCATTAAGCGTTAAATCAAATGATACCGCTTTTCGGTCTTTACTGGGAGTAATTGATATTCTTTCAACATGGGCTGTTCGCCGATTACCCTCCAGTGCTGCCAAAAAGTCCAGAAACTTGCGATATTCCACCGGTTGTTCTTCTACTGAACTCACACTGACTTCCAGTGCGTAGACACCGGGAATACCAGAAACAGCCTTGGCCTGCGAAGGTATAGTCACGGCTGGTTCTGAAGGTGTAGCAGGAGCTTGTTCACCGGTTATCGGAGTAGGTTTAGGGGCAACAGCTTGTCCGAGGTTCGAAGCACCGAAAGTAATTGCTTCGAGCCGAATGCCATTTTGTGCAGCTATTGCGGATATCTCTCTGACTGTTTTGGCCTGATCTTTGTCTTGCGGTACGATTGTCCGTGCGATCGCATCCAGCTCTGTATATTTTTCGATGTCATTTTTGGCGCGAACAAGTGATTTTTGCTGCTCTTGTACAACCCTGTTTTGAAGCTTGAGATCATATAGTACACTTGATTTTTCTTTAAGCATCACATTACCTCCGAAAACCGCACCAATTATCAGGGCGGCGCAAAGCACCAGGCCACCAACCATGATATAAAAAAATCGTTTTGGTCTCATTGCTTCGAATCCCCGCTGGTATTTGATGGTTTTGTTGTGGGTATGTACACAAAGGGATTATCCTGGAAAAAGAGTGCGCGTAATTGAATTGTGCATGGGTACTGGAGCTTGGGATCAGGACTACAGTTGATGCTTTCGATATCGGCCTTTTCAAATATTTTATTTTTTGGATCAGCCAGATTAACCTGCAACTGCGAAGCAGTCTGAAAATCAGTTGCTATGGCTTTGAGCGATAATCCACCCTGAATCTTATCAAGCTGAAAATCCTGCAGAACAGTATTTGCGGGTATGGAAGCCCCGAGTTGTCTTAGAAGTTTAGAGAAGAGTATCTCGCGTGAAAGGACCTGAAGTATGAGTTTGGTATTGGTAGATATTTCCTCAACTCTTTTTTGAGTAGGACCCGGATTCTGGGCGGCTAGCGCAACTTTTGTACTATCAAGTGCTATCTGATAGTTGTTTACAGAATTTTGTATATATAATGCCCCTCCGAATATGACTACCCCTACGCCAACGAAAGATAAGCCGAAAGCGAATAGCCAGCCCCGCAATTTGGTATTACGTCTGGCGTAAAGCATGTCTTCTTTGACACCAGGGGGTAATAAGTTGATCATGAAAAAAGCTCCGATGGTTCAATCAGAGAAAGCCCCGAAACAGAAACGTACATTGATTTTTCGCTGTTTGCCGGTGGCTGTAATTTATGAAGTTGCAGATTTTGCCAGGGATCACACATACGAACAGGTAATCGTAACATGCTTGTCAGATATTCGCTGAGTCCGGGCATATTTGCTCCACCACCCATGGTGACGATCTGACCAATTTTTTGTTTTGAGTCCGATCGTTCCTCGTGATATCGAATCATACGTCGGATTTCTTTGGTTAATTGCTCCAGGTTTGGACTCAGGGCTTCGGCTATCTCGGTTTGCTTTTTGCTCTTACTTAATCCGTACTTCGTTTTTATTATGTGGGCTTCGTCATGGCCAACACCGAGCTTTTTACCAATAAGCTCAGTAAATATATCACCCCCACACGCGATAGTTCCGGTTACTACAATGGTACTGTCATGCAGAGTCAGGTCTGCCGATCCCGATCCAAAATCAATCAAAATAGCGGGAATATCATTATTTTCGCCTTGTTTATTAAATAATCGGGCTCCTGCACTAATACTTGTATCGAATGCTACAGGTTCTAACCCAAGCACTCTAATGAGTAGCATATATGAATCAATAATCTTTTTGGAGACGCCTACAGCTAATAGTTCTATTCCTTTATCCGTTTTATTAATAACGTTATAGTCAACATACAATTCATCAATCGGAACCGGAATATACTGTTCGGCTTCCAGAGATACTGCTCCCCGAAGTTCTTCATCGTGAATATTCGGAGGCAAATTCATAGTACGTATAAATGTGCGAGTTGCCGGAATAGTTACTGCAACACGCCGTGTTGTAATCTCACCTATAATGCTACTTTTGAAAAGATCATTAATGGATTTGGCGAGGCTTTCATGATTGATTACCACCCCGTTCTTAATTGCCTTGCTATCAAAGCTACCTACACCGTAGCCGAGTACCTGCTCATGATTGCCATGACGTTCCATCTGCATGACTTTAATAGAACTAAAGCCGATATCCAGTCCAAGTATTGGTTTGTCTTTATAAAAATAAGTTGAATTCATGCCACCCTGCGACGCGACTATCTGTGTATTTTTTAGTACTTAATCTACACTTGTCTATTTTAAGCTTTATCGTTATAAAATACTACTCAAAAACACGCTTGTAGCCATCAATTATCCAGGTAAGTTCGATCGTGCCGGTAACATTGGCACCAAATGTTACCGCCAGACTGTTCTTAAGATCAACCGTTTGAGCGGCAAGCGCACCTATACTCCCGCTATTGCCGGCCGTTAACTTAGACCAGCGCGCATAGTACTCGGTATTTGGTCCGCTGGCACTCTGATCCAGATCTATAGTTATAAGGTTGCGGCTGTTGTAAAGGGCGGTTCCTGTTACATCGGCACAGTCAGGCGAGCATCCTGCAGCACTAGCGTATGTTATCACGCGAAAACCTATGGAGTCGGAATTTGATTTCATCTCTGAGGAATTGCGCATATTTACCCCGCTTGCACCATCTATCATGACTACGGGAGGTGCGGTTAAGCCGTTCTTTACAATAAGCTTTGATGAAGAGTTTCGCATGATCAGGTTACCAGTGATCCATATATTGCCCTCTACTGTAACCTGGCAACTATTTGATATGGTTACATTGCCGGCTATTTTTAAATTGGCCGGCCAGATAACATTACCTGAATTACAAGACCAGTTTGTGTTATAAGGTGCAACGGGGGGTATTGCGGCAGTTTTTTGAGCATCACGGTCATAAGTAGGCAACGGAATCGTTGCAGCTGAACCACCTGTAACCAGACCCGTATCAGTCATTCCGGAGCCATTTGTTTGATTTGTCGCTCTGACTTCTCCATATATATGAGCCGATGTATTGAGCGTAATTGGCTGTCCGTTTTCACCAGAAGCACAAACCCGCGGGTATTCGGCGTTGAATAATGGATTTGCCGGCAACGGACAAGATTGATGGGCTACTTTGACATCTACAGGTTCTATTGACAGGCCGATCTGGGCCGTATTACTCATAGTGAGGTCTCCGTTGATATAAACATTTCCGCTTACAATTTTGGCACTGTTGCTCATGACCAAACCTCCTACTCCGCTAACAATACTGAATCCTCCGGATTCAACGCCCCTGATGTTAACGCTAACACGGACGGTGTTTTCGGGTGTAGTCAGATTTGATGATTTATAGTACCTTCCTTCAGAAACCAGAGTCTTATTCCGGGAGTCAATATCGGTGACCGTAATTACAAATGCTGATTTTCCCCGACCGTCATTTGGATGCACTTCGACTTCAGAAACACCAGTACCCATCCAGGTAATATCCTGATTAATTTTTTCCATTGCGTAATCAACACCGGCATCAGTGGCAAACTGCGCATTTGTCCGGGATAAATCTTTATAAGCAATTTTGTAACCAACTGTAGTCAGATTCAAATACGATGTAGTTATAAGTAAAAAGAACGGCATCATAATCAGAATTGCCACCAAAACCGATCCACTTTGCTGATTTTTCAAAAAGTTGCGCATCAAAAAGTATTCCTCAAAGTAGTTCTGATGCTGTTTTCAAAGATGAGGGGCGAGCCAAAGGTGTCCTCTTCCAATATCAAATCAATCTTTACGGAGCGTGCCAGGAGAGGATTAGTAGTTGAGCCATTATCCTGATCGTAAAGGCTAAAAACTATAGACTGCAGACTTTCAGCTAATTTGGCATCTGCAGGACAGCTGGCGCTGGCAGATACAGGAGGACAAGAGGTTTTTAGCTGATTACCAATAGCCCCTGGGTCTGCCAGAGTTCTTTTATAGAGGAATGAGCCTTGCTTATAGTATACATATTCATTCAGGTAAGGTTCACCGGTGTCTGAATCTATAATATAATTCTTAGCAGAGTCAAGTGCAGGAATAGTTGTAATGATGACAAAATTAGCATTTCCCGTATTCCATCCACCTGCATTATTAGGATCGCTGATTGCGTTGGTTTGGCGGACACCTGCTCCGTAGCGTAGTTCCTCGACAAATGCCCTCAGCAGGTTTTGAGATTGGTTTGTCATCTCAATAGAATGATTTGTGCGACTTATAGTAACTATAAAACTGGAAAAGATTGCCAAGAAACCTATAGCCAAAAGCGCCATCATGCTCATTGTTATATTGAGCTCAACCAGAGTGAAACCTGCTTCCTGCTTTGAATTATTGGCCGACACCAAGTTCTCCTATATATGTCGAATAGCTATGAGTTCGTGGCTTGCCCAAGTCGTTGTAAGTAACAGAAATTTCAATTTTCTTTACAGAAGTCGAAGCCGTACTTATGACGAGCGAAGCGCTACGGGGAACTAATAACTCTGCAGGTAATTCCTCGGTGATGCTGGTTGTTCCGTTAGACAGGCTTAAATATCCGGCACTTCTGAGCGCCTCAACTTTATTTTCGGCATAAGAATTAACTACAGCCAGATCGCGGGTACGATGGGCAATATGATTATTTGTAATGATCAGGTTATTAACGGCCAACATAAACACACTCCCGATGGCTATTGCTACCAAAAGCTCTACAAGCGTAAAACCACTTTCCTGAGATTTTTTAATGCTCATCCTTAGTATTAAGTATAACTAACTTTGCATATTTTATCTCATATAATAAGCGATATAAATTCAGAAACCCCGGTAAAGTACCGGGGTTTCTGATGAGCACCCAAAACGAATGATTAGTTATTGGCGCCGTTCTTGACGAATGGTGCGCCTTGCTCAAGTGTGCCAGTTAGTATATAGCCGGTACACTCGTTGCCTACGGAGTTATCGCAGGCACCAGGGATAGTAACGTATCCATAGCTGGAGGTTGTGCCGGCGCCCGATACCAAAGCAGCCGTACCGCCAGGTGCCGTGATAAGAGCATCCTTGAGGTCTTTCATGTTATCGAATCTCCAGTCACCTACTGCGGCGTTCGCTGAGTTTAGATTACTAAGCGTAGGGTACTGGCCCTTATCAGCGAAGTAGACCTCTAGTAACCCGCTGATTGCATTAACGTCAGACTTACGGTCAGAATCCCGAGCTTTTTTCTGAACACCGGTAAATGTCACAATTACTATTGCTGCCAGTATACCAATGACTACGATGACGATCAGGAGCTCTACGATTGTGAAACCTTTTTGCTTATTTTTAAGTGAGATCATGAGGACCCACCCTCCTTCTTTTAATTATTTTAATCATATGATCTCAACCCTTAATGTATAGGTTTGAGTATCTGAGAATGATTATTAAGCATTAGCGTGCTCCGGTCAATAGTTTTTTTATCAGAAAGCTATTAACCGTCGGTTCCGACGTTCTGGCTCAGGCTGGAAATTGGCCCCATCACACTGGCGGCAATTGCTCCTACCATGGCGCCAAGCACAATAATCATCATAGGTTCTATCAACGAGCTCAACCCATCGATTACCGCATCTACCTCTTCTTCGTAAAAGTCAGCGACTTTAATAAGTATAGTGTCGACCTGGCCGGTTTCCTCACCAACAGCAAGCATCTGGGCAACAATTGGCGGGAAGTGCGGGCTGGCACTAAGCGGTTCCGATAGTGGCTTGCCGTTTTTAACGGCCCGGGCAGCATCTTTCAACTCCTTTTCGATAACTTTATTACCGATAGCTCCACCAGTTACTTCCAGGGCATCTAATACTCCCACGCCAGCTGACATCAGTGAGGCAAAAGTGCGTGCGAAGCGGGCAACAGCGATTTTGATAATAAGGGTTTTGAGAACAGGGATCCGCAGAAGCACAGCGTGAAACCGGTATTTACCGGCAGGTGTTTTGATATAGCGCCTGAAAAAGTAGACTCCCGCAAAACCTATTATCAGCAAAAAGATGATATTGCTGCGAATAAAGTCGCTGAAGCCCAGCATAATTTCGGTATAAACGGGTAATTTGGCATTGGGGCCGCCAAGATCTTTGATAATAGCGCCAAGTTTGGGGATAACAAAAATCATAATTCCGAAGAAAGCTATAACCGTGATCCCCATAATAACCGTCGGATATGCCATAGCACTTTTAATCTTTTTGCGTATGCTGGCGTCTTTTTCTACCTGAGCTGCAAGGCGCTTGAGAATTTCATCGAGAATACCTCCGGCTTCGCCGGCTTTAACCATGTTGACGTAAACCTCGCTGAAAACTTTGGGGTGTTTGGCGAATGTTTCACCCAGTGCCTGTCCGCCCTCAATATCTTTAGCAATAGAAGCTATAACCGTTTTGAAGTACTTATTATTTGCCTGAGACTGGAGTGTGGCAAGTGATCTGTTCAGAGGAACTCCGGCTGATATCATAGTGGATAATTGCCGCGTAAAAACAACCAGATCCTTTGACTTAACTTTGCCACGCTTGTTCCCGCCTAACAGAGCGGCATGCGAGCCTTCTTTAATAACCAGTGGCCTGATTCCCTGATGAGTCAGTGTTGCCATTGCTACTGATTTATCTGAAGACTCAATTGAACCGGTGAGAGTCTTTCCTTCCTTTAATGCTGTGTATTCAAATTTTGGCATATTTGTACATTATCTTTCTGAGGTTACGCGCAGAATTTCTTCGATGGATGTTTGTCCCCGAAGCGCCTTAATAAATCCGTCCAGCTGCATGGTAGGCATGCCATCTGCTACTGCCTGGTCCTGAATCTGGTCGCTGGTACCATTGGCAACAATCAGATTCTGAATTTTCTCTGAACTGGATAGTACCTCATAGACTCCCATCCGGCCCTTGTATCCAACGTGCCCGCAAGTCTCGCAGCCGCCATCATGAGCTTTCCATAATCGCTCTATCTTTGTAGGAGAACTTGATAACTGAGAGGCGGCGGTTGGTTTTTCAGTATTACTCTTTCCTATTCCACTTTCAAGAGCTTGTTTTTCAAGCTCGTGGATGTACTTCATGTATGCAGCGTCTTTGATGTGGAACGTATCGGTAACTTGCTTCAGAATGACAGCATCGGGCTCGTAGCTTTCCCGACAGTCAACACAAAGACGACGAACAAGTCTCTGACCGATGACTGCCCGTACTGTACTGGCTATCAAAAATGGCTCTATGCCCATATCAAGCAGACGGGGGAGGCAGGTAGCAGCATTGTTGGTGTGAAGCGTTGCGAACACCAGATGGCCTGTCAGGGCTGCCTGAACGCCCAGATTGGCTGTTTCGGTATCACGGATTTCCCCGACCATAATTATATTCGGATCCTGACGAAGCAGAGCCCGCAGGCCGGCAGCGAATGTCATACCGGCTTTGACATTGACCTGCGTCTGGTTCGCTCCCTGGATTTTGTATTCTACCGGATCTTCGATGGTAGAAATATTTACTGTCGGACGATTAAGCAGACTGAGCGTGCTGAACAGACTGGTTGACTTACCCGAACCGGTCGGCCCGGTAACGAGAATCATACCATGGGGCTGAATCATTGCTTCGTTAACAACTTTGAGCGAGTATCCCCAGTAGCCAAGGTCTTCCAGAGTTATGGCCTGACCGGATTCATTTAGTATACGCATAACGACTTTTTCACCTTCACTTATCGGCAAAGTTGATACACGCAATGCGAATACACCACTTCCAACCTGAATCTTGAAGCGACCATCCTGAGGTACCCGGCGTTCATCAATTTTCAGATTGCTCAGGATTTTTATACGGCTGACCAGTGCACCATGGACTTTTTTGGGTAATTTATTGGCTTCCCGAAGGACCCCATCCACACGATATCTGACACTAACGTAACCGTCGCGCGGTTCGATATGTATATCGCTGGCTCCGGCTTTGATAGCATATTCAATGATCAGATTTACGGTCTGTGCAATAGGAGAGTCTTCGGCCAGATCTTCTTCGTCAACGGAGATATCTTCTTCAGTTTCTGTTTCTTCAGGACTCAGTACCTTAGTCAGTTCAGTACTGGCGCTGCCACGGTATTGGTCGAGGGCTGCGACTATATTTGAGCTGCAGGCAACATGTACCTTAATTCCCGAGCCCAACTCTTTCTGCAAAAAGTTAATAGCCTGAATATCATCAGGATCTTCCATAGCCAGCAGCTTTGAGCCATCTTCTTCGATACCGAACAGAACCACCCGGTATTGTCTGGCAATCCTTTCGGGGATGAGCTTCAGTACCTCGCGGGGTACTTCTTTGGAATTAAGTTCAATGAACGGGACTTCAATCTCTTTGGCGTAGAGTTTCGTCAGCTCCTTTTCATTTAGCAGGCCGTTCCTGATCACTAAGTCCTGAAGTGGTTTTTTCTCAGTTTTTTCCTGCGCACGGAGAGCCAGCACCTGTTCATCAGTGACTTTGTTGGCTTTACGCAGCAGGTTTTCTACCAGAGAATCAGAAATTCGCATATCTATAGGATTATACAAGATAAAAGCTTAAGGTTTTATCTTTTTAAGTTCCCGGAGTCTACGAAATGTACGTTTTTTCATTCTGGTATACTATTCTTCAGTGGGAATGATGTAAATATACTTCCGGAAAGAGGAATACTATGACAGCCAAATCAGATAAATCAGACAAGAATGATAAAGCAGAAAAAGCTACCGACAGTCAGAAAGACGGCAAGTCCAAAGCTCTCGGTCTTGCCTTGGAAACCATAGAAAAACAATTCGGTAAAGGTTCGATCATGAAGCTTGGCGATGCGCACAAGACAGCGGTGGAGTGCGTGCCAACCGGAAGTCTGAGTTTGGACATCGCCCTCGGAGGCGGTATACCAAAGGGTAGAATTATTGAGATTTACGGTCCGGAGAGTTCGGGCAAAACCACGCTGACACTGCACGCTATTGCCGAGATGCAAAAAACCGGTGGTACAGCAGCCTTTATTGATGCGGAGCATGCCCTTGATCCTGCCTATGCCAAACGGTTGGGCGTAGATACCGAAAACTTACTTATTTCCCAGCCCGACAACGGCGAACAGGCACTGGAGATTGCCGAAACACTGGTACGAAGTAACGCGGTGGATCTGGTGGTAATTGACTCAGTTGCGGCACTTGTACCGCGCGCGGAGATAGAAGGTGATATGGGCGACAGTCACATGGGTTTGCAGGCACGTCTGATGAGTCAGGCATTACGCAAACTTACCGGTGTTATCAGTCGGTCTAATACGACCGTTATATTTATCAATCAGATACGTATGAAAATCGGAGTTATGTTCGGTAATCCCGAGACAACAACCGGCGGAAATGCTCTGAAGTTCTATGCCAGTGTGAGAATGGACATTCGCAGGATTTCGCAGATCAAAGTTGGCGACGAGATCGTAGGTAATCGCACTCGTGTCAAAGTCGTCAAAAACAAGATCGCGCCACCGTTTCGCCAGGCCGAATTCGATATCATGTACAACAAAGGCATCAGTAAATCCGGCGACATCCTGGATCTGGCAGTAGAAAAGGGTATTGTCGAAAAATCCGGCGCCTGGTTCGCCTATAAAGATGCCAAAATTTCTCAGGGCCGCGAAGCCGGCAAGGAATATCTGGAAGCCAACACGAAAGTAATGGAAGAAATAGCCAAAAAAGTCACCGAAGCCGTCAACAAGGAAGCCTGAGAATTGAGAAAAACCGGCATTATTGGCGCAGGTATAATGCCGGCCGGGATGGCACAAAGTGATTTCGATAAGGCGATAAAAGCTGGTCTTGCTGATCGTGACCGGACTGCCATTATTGAACTATACCAAAATCGCACAGTATGACAGCTACCACTCATCTTCTCACTGGCACCGCCATTGGTTTGTTGATCAAAGAACCGTTTGTTGCACTGCCTTTAGCTTTGGCCTCGCATTATATTTGCGATACATTGCCTCATTTTGGTTTAAACACCTGGGAAAAACGACAGCAAAATCTAAAAATATTTAAAGTGGTCACCATTATAGATGTTATATTTTTTTTGAGTTTACTTATATTTCTATTTTCTATTCAGATAAACTGGTTTGTAATTGCTTGCGGCATTGCTGCTTATCTACCGGATTCAGCTTGGCTATACAGATTTGTAATAGTGGAAAATATGGGTACCAAGCCGTTTCCACCCATGAACAGGCTCAATCAGTTTCATGTAGATATTCAGAAATATGAATCAGTTTGGCCGGGAAGTTTGGTGGAATTCATATTTCTGGCTTTAAGTTCACTGATTATAGCGAGCACGGTAATATGAAAATTACGAAAATTGCGGCACAGATCAAAACACAAGGAAGGTATTCGATATTTATTGATGATAAATATGCATTCGGCTTGAGCGAGCTTGGATTGATAAACAGCGGATTGAAAGCCGGTATGGAGCTTAGTGAGACAGAGCTCAATGAGTATAAGGGACAGGCCGAAATCGATAAAGCTTATAACCGGGCACTCGGTCTGCTGGCACGTCGCCCGCGGAGTTGTTGGGAAATGGAGCAATATTTAAAAAAGAATCTAAGAAGTAAATCATCTGATTCTGTAGATACTTATCCGGAGACGCAGTATGTAGCAGAAGTGCTCGCTAAACTAAGCGACCGTGGATTCATTAATGATATGGATTTCGCAAGTCGCTGGGTAGAAAGTCGAAGATTACTTAAATCTACAAGCAAACGCAAATTAAGTCTGGAGCTTAAGCAAAAACGAGTTGACGACGCTATAATACGCCGGGTTCTGGCCGATGATGAAACTGACGAACAAAAAGTATTAAAAGAACTCATTGTCAGGAAACGTACCCAAAGCCGCTACCGCGATCAGACCAAACTTATTCGATATCTGGCTGGCCAGGGCTTTAGATATGGTGATATTAAACAGGCGTTAAATGACAGTGATTAACCGGCCGCACTTGTCGCCACGGCCCCGGCTTTGATTTTTTCGGTCGCATCTTCGATTATAATGCGGCGGGTAGTAATTTCGACAATCTGGGTACGATCGATACTCAGCGTGCCACCGGCAAAATTCTTGACAATTGACTGGCTGGCATACAATTTTTTGACAAAAAGACTGGACGAGTCTACTGCATAGTCGCTGATTTTGCCCAACTTTTTGCCGCTCTGAGTAGTTACGGGTTTTCCGATAAGTTCAAAGTCGAGTTCCAGAAGAGCTTGCAGACGTATCAGATCTTCTGCCGGAGACAGAGCGGAATGATCGTTAACAGCAATGCCCTGCTCTATGATGTCTCTTACCTCTGAGGATAACAGAATAAGCCGTTCATCACTCTTATCTAAGACATGCCACCCCTCAATCTTAAGATTATCAGGATTAATAATAGCCTGCGTTACCACTGCAATCGGTCCACCGGTTCTGAGGGACAGAACTTCTTTCCCTATAAATGACTGGCTTAGCTTCAGCATGAACTTATTATAATACAACCGGCTATGACTCTGGTGTTGATAGATATATTATATTTTAGTGGAACATACTATAACTTGTACCGGGGCAGACGATACTGAAGCTTATGGCGAGCGGTTGGGGCGTCATCTAAGGGGCGGGGAAGTATTCGAATTGATTGGTGATGTAGGCTCAGGTAAGACAACTTTCGTGCGGGGTCTGGCGAAGGGTCTTGGTAGTACGGATCATGTTTCGAGCCCGACGTTTGTAGTAAGCAAAGTATATAATGGAAGGCTGATGCTTCATCACCTGGACTTGTATCGCCTGAATAAGCCGGGGCTGGTAAGTCACCAGCTATCAGAAATTGTACAGGACCCGGAGACTGTAATAGCGATTGAATGGGGTGTAGATGTAGCTGGAATTCTGCCCGACGTCCGGATAAAAATTCATTTTGAACTAACTGACGACGAGAGCAGACGATTAAAGATATTAATTCCCGGGGAACTGGATTACATAAAATGCTGGTTCTGACAATAAGAACCGACAATCCGCAGGCTGAACTCGGACTCTATGATGGCACCGTACAATTAGCATATATATCCTGGGAAGCCCACCGTAAACTTTCGGATACTATTCATTATAAACTCAAAGAGTTGCTTCAATCTGCTGATAAGGATTGGAATGATCTGAGAGGTATTTTATGCTATATGGGCCCGGGAAGTTTCACGGGTTTGCGTATTGGCATAAGTGTCGGTAATGCACTGGCCGTCAGCTTGAATATACCGATTGTAGCCGAAATTGGGGATAACTGGCTGAAAAAAGGATTGAAAAATTTAGAGGACGACAAGGGCGACAAAATCATAACACCAGAATACGGTGCGGCTCCTCACATAACATTGCCCCGCAAGTAGCGCGGGACCCGAAAAATCTGTATACTGGAAACGTAAGACCGTGAGTGGTCCGATAAGTTTTTACTGTATTTATTAGATATTAATCAGATCGATAGTCCGGGTTTTCCGGGATAAACAACTTTGTAAGACAGACTAAAGAAGTGATAGTGATCGTCTGGATCCAGCGAAGCGACGAGCCCCCGCCCGTACCGATAGAAAGGAATCCATTATGGATCCAATAACCATTATATTGGCCCTTGCCGGCATTGGCGCTGGCTATGGCGCAAGCACATATACCAGTAAGAAAAAACTAGGTAGCGCTGAAGCGCGTGTAGAAAAAGAGTTAAAAAAGGCTAAGCATGAAGCCGAAAAAGAGCTGTCAAAAGCCAGGGCAGAAGCCGGAGAACTGGTAGACGAAGCCCGCAAGGAAGATCAAAAGCGCCGTAATGAGTTCAAAGATATTGAGAAGCGTCTTTTGTCACGGGAGGAAAATCTCGATAAAAAGCTGGAGGACATAGACAAACGCTCAGAAAGCCTGCGCAAAGGTGAAGACGAAGTAGAAGCACTCAAAAGTGAAATACGTGAGATTCGCGGTCGCCAGCAGGAAAAACTGGAAAAAATTGCCAAACTGACCAAAGCTGAAGCCGCCGAGAAGTTAACAGCTATGACAGAGCGTGATATCAGACAGGATTTAGTCGGATTGGTATTTAAGCTTCAGAATGAAGCCAAAGAACAAGCCGAAGAAAATGCCGCTGTCATCATTACAGAAGCCATGGAACGCATGGCTAGTGACGTAACCGCTGAGCGTACTATAACCTCCGTAAAACTGGATGACGAGGAAATGAAAGGCCGTATTATCGGCAAAGAAGGTCGCAATATTCAGGCATTACAGCGTGCAACCGGGGTCGACATTATGGTGGACGATACTCCGGGTATGATTATTCTGAGTTCATTTGATCCGGTGCGCCGCGAGGTAGCGAGAGTAGCACTGGAGATGTTGCTTAAAGATGGACGAGTGCATCCGGGCCGTATCGAAGAAGTTGTCGAAAAAGCTCAGAAGCAGGTACAGAAAGATATTGTACGTACCGGCGAAGATGCGGCCCGCGAAGTCGGCATTGTCGGTATACCAAAAGAAATTCTGCAGTATCTGGGAGAGCTGAAGTTTCGTACAAGCTATGGCCAGAACGTGCTTAAGCACAGTACAGAAATGGCACATATGGCCGGTGTAATTGCCGAGCAGATCGGTGCTGATACAAAGACAGTCAAATACGCCGCTTTACTACATGATATGGGCAAAGCTTTAACGCATAAACTCGAGGGTAAGCATCATCACATAGGTGCAGAAATTGCCCGTAAATACGGTGTGCCAGAACCTATTTGCCATGCGATAGAAGCGCACCATGATGATGTTGAAGCAACTACAGTGGAAGCTTTGGTTGTACGTGTTGTTGACTCTATCAGTGCTGCGCGTCCCGGAGCCCGCAATGTCAGCCAGGAAAACTTTGCCGAACGAATGCGCGATCTCGAGAATATAGCCTCGGGATTCAAGGGAGTAGAAAAAGTCTACGCTATAAGTGCCGGTCGCGAAGTACGTGTCTTCGTCAAACCAACTGACATGGATGATCTGGGCGCTATAAAGCTGGCCCGTGACGTCGCCACTAAAATTGAATCGACTATGCAGTATCCGGGCACAATCAAAGTCAACGTCATCCGTGAAACGCGCGCCATAGAGTTCGCCAAGTAGAATCGTTCCTGGAAAAACTAAGCTCTATCTGTTACAATCAACGATGTTAACCACCCTTGTCGGGGTGTGGCGCAGTTGATAGCGCGCTCGGTTTGGGACCGAGAGGTCGAAGGTTTGAGTCCTTTCACCCCGACCATGAAATGACCCCGGTTTGTCGGGGTTTTTTCATGGTCATGACGCTTAAAACTTCGACCCAAATTTGCTGTAGCAAATATGACAGGTCAAAGGTCTGGTCATCAATGCCACGTCCAGAAGCTTGCTTCGAGCATGACTGCAGATGTGCTTTGTCTCCAACCCCGTCAATTGAAAACAGGTTCTGCGACAGAACCTGTTTTCAAACAAAGTATTTTTAGCGACTTTTATTCACAAGCTTTCGTAGCTCTCCCCAATCTTCACGAAATTCTTTGGGCATACTGTGAAATTGTTCATCAGCAATTCTTTTCCAGGTTTTATTCATAGTTTAAATCTCCTGCATTTTATATAAACCATAACTATCTTAGCTAACAATTAAAATATTCTCTGCGATATATCTAACAGTCCGATTAAAAGGGCAGCACTTTGGTACAATAGTTATCATGGCTACAAAGATCTCTCGTATTGTAAGTCGTGAGGTCAAAAAATGATGATTTTTGATCAAAACCGGCAAACTCTGACAAGGCATAAACTGATTTATGGTGTGAAAGAGTTTGCCGGTTTTGGGCAAGAAGGGCATTTTTGGAGCCACGGAGTTATTTTATGAGAGGTCTTCTGTATTTGCTCAGCTGGTGGTATGGGCAGGGCTGGGGCCGGGTACTTAAAAGTGCTCAAAAGCGGCTCCACGCGATTAACCAGACCTTCTCAGTACTGATACTGTTGCGAACATTATTTGCGCCATGGAAACAAATTCAATCGCCTAAATCATTTCGGAATTTCTTTCAGTCATCACTAGATAACTTTATTTCGCGCTGTATAGGTGCGACAGTACGACTTGGTATGCTGCTTATAGCTGCTATTGCGACCTTGTTGGTTGGACTTGCCGGACTCACAGCTTTTCTGCTATGGCCATTATTACCCCTGCTTATTATCGGATTGCCGGTTGCAGCCATTACGAGGATAGGTCTATAGATGAATCCTGCGCTTAACCTCAGCAGCCCCAGGGCACAAAAAGCACGCTATGCCCGCACTTTGCGAAGCGGCAGTGTGCATATGACTTTGCTTGTCACCGGTATTATTTCAGTAATATCCGGTAGTTATTTGTTAGTAATTGATAACTCACTTGGTTATGTAGCTTTAATACCTGCACTGGTATGTCTGATTGTCTGGCTTTGGTACAAAGGCGAACTATCTGTATTGGACGAAGCGATTGTTGCTAATCCTGACAGTGCCTCTATCGACAGCCTTCTGTCAGCCCGTACGTTGGCCCTGCTTAAGACACGGGATCCGTCGGCCTATGATTTATGGCAAGCCGTGCAGAAAACCCAGGCTCAGTACTTTTACTGCAATCGTTACTTGCTGAATCCGGTTATTTTCGAGCAAATGCTTAGCCGCGACAAAGGCTCTGCGTCAGCGGTGTGGCAGCATGCCGGGAATCTTCGGCAGCGTTATAATCGTCCTATTATTGAAAACTCAGTATTGATGGTGGCTATGCTCAAAACTATTCCTGAAATTGAAAGTCTGCTGCGTTCCATAAAGCTCGAGATTACAGACCTGGAAGAAGGCATAGAATGGATGGCTGATACCAATGAAAAACGACGTCTCGCCCGCGAAAAGCAGTACTTCGGCGGTCTGGCCCGCGATTGGGCTTATGGCTATACGCCTATGCTGCGATATCTGGGGCATAATATCAGCGAAGAAATTCAGCGCTACGGATTCTTTTCTGATACCGCCGTTCATGAACAGATCGTGAATCAAATGACTCAAACATTGTCCGGCGGAAGTAATACGGCTACACTAATCGGTGATATCGGAGCGGGCAAGACAACTTGTGTTTATGGATTTGCGGAGAGATTACTCAAAGACAGCAGTTTATCGCCACGTATCCGTTACCATCAGGTTATAAGTCTGGATGCTCCTGCGTTACTGGCACAAGCCAAAGGACGGGGCGAATTAGAATCATTAGTTATCCAGCTACTGAATGAGGCCGGCAAAGCCAAAAATATGATCCTGTTTTTTGACGACTCGCAGGTGTTCTTTTCTAACGAAAACGGGGTTGATCTGAGTAATGTACTGCAACCGGCCCTGGAGTCCGGATCTGTACGTTTGCTATTTGCGATGACGCCTAAGGAATGGCAGCATCTCAGTGCCTCCAATGCGGCTGTTTCTGCCAGACTACAGGCAATACAGCTACAGCCGACTGATGAGAAGCAAACCATTCAGGTTCTGAGGGATCAGATAATGGTATTGGAGTATGAGCGCAAAGTTGTTTTTACTTATCAGGCACTACGCGAAGCGTATCGGTTGGGCAGTCGTTATATTGACAGTCAGGTCATGCCCGGTGCGGCTTTGAGCGTGCTCAGCAGTGCGGCCAGTTTTGCGACAGACGGATTAGTGACTGAGGAGATTGTCCAGCGTAGTATCGAGTCATCGGTGGGCGTCAAACTGGCTCATGCTGAAGCTGATGAATCACAGGTTTTACTTAATCTGGAAGAACAGCTCAAAAGTCAGGTTATCAGCCAACGCCATGCTATCAGTGTGATTGCCAACGCCCTGCGTCGTTCGCGTAGCGGTGTGGGCAATCCGGACCGGCCGATCGGCACATTCCTGTTTCTCGGTCCGACAGGCGTTGGCAAGACTGAACTTTCCAAAGCTCTGGCCAGAACTTATTTTGGCAGCGAGGAGTCTGTTGTCCGCGTAGATATGAATCAGTACGTGCAACCGTCAGATGTAAACCGACTTATAACCCCTATGCTTGGTGATCAACTGGGTTTCCTGGGACAGGTGCGTCGCCAGCCATTCAGCGTTATCCTGCTGGACGAAATCGAAAAAGCGCATCCGAACGTAGTAAATCTGCTGCTACAAACCTTAGATGAAGGTGTTATGCGCGACATTGATAACAAGGCAGTGTCATTTAAGGACGCAATAATCATAGCTACTTCTAATGCCGGCGCAGACGAGATACGCCGGATGATCGAAGCCGGTGAAGATATCAATGAGGGAGAGTCTGCATTTATAGACAAAATAATTCACGATGGCATCTTCGCACCGGAATTTATCAACCGCTTCGATGAAGTAGTGCTATTCAAGCCACTGACACAAGATGAGCTGGTTCAGGTAGTGGACCTTATAGTTGCCGGTATCAATAAAACACTCGATCGCCAGAAAGTCAGCGTTAATTTAACAGACGCCGCTAAACGCTGGTTGGTGGAAAAGGGCTATGATTCCCGTCTCGGCGCCCGCCCCATGCGTCGTATGGCCCAGCGCTACGTTGAGAATATTCTGGCCAAACGGCTTCTTGATCAAAGTATGCAGCCGGGAGCCACCCTGTTGCTGGATATCACAGATTTTGAACAGCTGGAAGACAGTTAAAGCATGGCAGAGATAATCCTTGCGCTGGGAATTATTGCTTTTTTATTACTTCTGGCCGAATCTTTGTGGCGATTAAAGCTGGTATCTACGGAAGTAGCGCGCAAGTTAATCCATGTACTCGGCGGTGTCAGCGTAGCTTTCTGGCCGTATTTTATGAGTTTTCAGATGATTCAGCTCCTGAGCCTGGCGCTACTAATCGGCATCGGAATTTCATATCGGTTTCGTATCCTGGGATCAATCCATGATGTCAGAAGATCTACAAAAGGAGAATTAATCTATCCGATTGGTATCGGGATTTGTGCGCTATTAACTCAGGATTCATGGATTTTCACCGCAGCAATATTACATCTGGCTGTAGCCGATGGCCTGGCGGCAGTGATAGGAGCAAAATGGGGCAGACGGACAAAATATCGCCTCGGACCTTTGCATAAATCATTACTCGGAACGGGTGCTTTTTTTATAGCATCACTCCTTATTATTACTATCAGTTACGCATTGCTTGGTGGCCAGCAGCTAATGAATGCCAGCTCATTGGCTTTACTCGGTATTGCCGGACTAGCGACTGTAGTCGAGAATATTTCGCCCTATGGCTTCGATAACTTAGCCGTACCGGTAATTATAGCTCTTGCGTTAAACTTAGCTTAATTCATTATTTCTTCGCCTTCTTGAATAGGTTCTTCGAAGCGGTTAATAAAACTGTTTAAATCTTTTTCACTAACAGGTATTGCCTCAGGTCCGGTGTTTTTATTTCTTTCAATAAGTCTTTCGAGCAGAATGTCTTTTGGAACTTTAAAATAAAGCAGTCGCCAGATTCCTCCGTTTTCTTCGATAATCCTCTTATGCTCATCTCTGCTTTTCTGTTTCCAGAAGCCATAGTCCAAAACCACATCTCTGCCGTTGCCGAGCAACTTAATCAGTTGTTTTTCAAGATCTGGTTTTACTTTTGCTTCAAGTTCAAATATTTTCTCTTCGGGGTAATCAACGCCGTACATACCAAACTTATCAAAAACAGCGTGGTCAATGGATAGAATATATGCACCGGATTGACTGAGTTTGCATGCATAAGTACTTTTTCCTGCGCCCGTAAGACCGCAGAGCATGTAGGCAGTTGGTTTCATCGGCTTGTAAAAGTAAATTCCTAAATAATAAGTCTAAGTTAAATATGGGGTGGCTGATGGGGCTTGAACCCACGGCCTTCGGTACCACAAACCGACGCTCTAACCAACTGAGCTACAGCCACCAAAACAGGGGTGATTATACAGTAAAAATAAGATGATAACAACTAAAGCGACTACTTGTATTCCGGTAGATTAAGTAATTCATCCAACGTTTGGGTTTTATCCAACAATTCTTTGGGAAAATAGCGGTTACTGGGGTCGTTTACAAGATTTTTTAAATCGTCAAAATCTATCAGTTGCACATCAATCTTTTCTCCTGAATCAAGATTTTGATCTGTTTGATTAATAAAATCAGTCGCCAGGAATATATATACGAGCCAGTCAATCTTGCCGTGGGGCTGCACAATATCAAGCAATTTCCAGGTATTGAATGTCATACCGGTTTCTTCCAGCGTCTCACGTTTAGCTGCGTCTAACTCGGTCTCATTTTCTATATCATGCCGACCGCCAGGCAGGTCATAAAAGGATTTTAGCTGATCCGGTTGCTGCTGATCCAGAATGACAAGTTTATCGTCTTTTATTGAAAGGATTTTGATCGTATCGGGTCGCTTTAACATCTCGAAAGTTTCAGTCGTATTATCGTACATTTCTTGCTGCCAATGATAGACATCAAAAATAATGCCCTTAAAAACCCGTTTTGCCTGAGACGGAACTAGTTTGGAATTCGGTGGGATTATTGTTCTCATGAGACTATTGCCGCCGCAACCGCTATGACCCCGGCAGCCAGAGCGAGGTCCCACCATTTATTTCTTTTTCTTTCTTTGCCCTGAACTTTTTCTGCCACAATAGTCTAATTATAACAATCTCTTGCGGAAAGTGCAGATTATAGTCCAGGCTACGATCATGCCGGTTGTGTTAGCAACAAAATCCCGCCACGTATCATGAATATCAAAGGCAAACTGACCAAAACCGAGTAACTCAAAGAAATACTCAGCCAGTTCATTAAGTACCCCCAGCATAGACACAAATGCAAAAAGTACGAGCAGTGTTACGCGCCAGTTAACAAACTTCAGGTTCAAAGTCTTGCAAGTATAGACAAACAAAAATGTTGCAGATATTCCACCGCTGGCATGCAGCAGGAAATTTCCGAATTTGCTGTAGGACAGAGAACTATAAATCAAACTACCGATAATCCCTGCCGCAAAAGCTGCAGCAACCCAAAGCCAATGAGTTTTCAGATTGTACTTGCGCTTCAATTCAAACCCCAGCCAGGCAGTAAAAAGCAGGATAAAAGCAACATAGGCAATAGCATGTATCATAAGAATTTTGTGGTGCCCCGGGCTGGATTCGAACCAGCGACCTTAGGCTTAGAAGTCCTCTGCTCTATCCAGCTGAGCTACCAGGGCGCACTATGTAAAATCTATGTTATTGTATCAGTTTTCCGTGATTGAGTAGACGAACTATCAGATATGAACTATTTAAGTCTTAACGCAGCCGGAAGCGTAGACCTTAAGTTTTTCTTCGAATGCCGGAGAAACGGTCCCTGATTTTCGTGCCTCGATATCTTCTTTTACAAATTCATCATAAGCTACATTTTCCTGAATTTTATCGTAAATGCACGAGCAGACCGTTTCTGACAAATTTACTTTACAAGTATCAATAAAATTTGTTTCCACTGCAGCAGGATATGAATTTTTTGTACTTGAAGCTTGGGAGGATGAGTTTTTATTTCTATCTTTTTCAGCAGCTTTTTCAAAGCCGCTTATAAAGCTCAAAACAAATACTACCACAATAATAATTACTGTCAGATTCACGACAATGAAAGCCGGTCCGGAATACTTTTTATTCTGTTTTTTTGCTTTTTTGGTCAGTATATACAGACCGATAAGTGCAGCAAGGGATGCGAGTCCAAGGATTAAGCTAAACACATCATTCGCAATCACTACGCTCAGAATAGTAGGTAGGATCAGGTTTGCTATATTCGCAATGAGTAATGGTAGTGCTGATCCGGCAGGAATCTGCTGTAGTGGTGGCTGAGTAATCTGGTTCTGAGGATAATTTTGCGGCTGAGTCTGAGGAGGAATCTGATCAGGATAATGATTCGCTAATGGCAAGACGGGTTGTGCCGGTGCTTGTGGCTGCATGAATGGAGGCGGTGCCTGAGGCTGTGGTGGCAGTGCCTGCGGGAACACCTGAGGATTTTGTAGTTCCTGACCGGCTACCTGAGGCTGTGGCGCTGTAGCAGCTGGTTGTTGTGGTAGTGGTACAGCCATTTGTTGGGGTGTCTGTGTCTGTAGAGTAAATCCGCAGTTACCGCAAAATTGGGCACCCGGCACATTGGCATGTGAGCAATTAGGACAGTTCATATATTATCCCTAGATTAGGGGTATTCGGATCAAATGTCAAAGCCGTTTATGCTTTTTGACCGCAGTGATTGCAGTATAAGTTCTTGTCAGGATTTGGTTGTCCGCAGTTCCGACAGAATTTATTGACGCCAATCGCGCTTATACCAAGTTTTTCGTCGCTTGCCCGGGCTTTTTTGAACAATACAAATACCGTTGCGTTAACTGCGATTGCCATTGCCAGTACGAGTAAGGCCGTGATAGCAGTTCCGGTAAAAGCAAAAAAGTCGTACAGACCATGTGCCAGAATTGCGCTCAGGAATAAGACAACAGGGACCAGTAAGGTTGTTTTCTGAACTTTATATCTGGCAAGTCCCCATCCGGCCAGTGCACTGAAGCCTGCATGGAGAAAAGGGGCCAGTATTAAGCGTAAAATTCCGACTTTGGGACCAAAAGCGACAGTATACCCGATACTCTCAATTGCGCCAAACCACATACCGCATAAGCCGAAGTACACGATACCATCAGTCGTTTCATTAAAATACGGCTTTCGATAGATCAGAAATGCCAGAGGTATAAACTTAAGACTTTCTTCAATAATACCTACCATAAGTGCACTGGTAAACAAGACTGTTGCTTCTGGTTTACCGAATCCGGTATCGAGATAGTACAGAAGAGATTCCGGCAGGAAATGTTCGTTCAGCGTGCCGGCAAAAATTGTTGCGACAACGCCCATTGCGCAAGCCAGACGCAAAGCATTTATGGGTTCTTTTGCCCCCCGGTCGTTTGAGACGAAATAGCGGTACAGCCAGTATGCTAATCCCAGATATGCGATTACAAAAAAATTCATTTGGTGATTTTGTTGACTTTCTAAGAGCTAGGGATGCTGTTATGTATGAACTGCAGCAATTATATCACTCAGAATATGTCTTATGCTAAACCCAGAAAATCCAGAATATCATCGCCGATAAATGCATTAGATGTAACTGTCAGACGCTGTAGATTTATAGACTCAATGTCATCCGGACTTACGTATACTGAGCCTCCGGCCTGCTCAACTATGAATTTGGGTGCTTCCAGATCCCAAAGCGCAGAAGGAACTTCGACATAGCCGTCAGCCGCACCTTCGGCTACCAGCATATACCCCAGAAAGTCTCCCGGACAACGATGTCTGTACGCATACCGCATCAGCTCGAATACCTTCAATGGATCCAGGCCGACATGCTCCATACTATTGAAACTGCCGTGAAGCATAAATGAGTCAGTTAATTTTTCGACAGAGGAAACCTTAATTGCGCGGGTTTTACCACCCACATCCCGGGTAAAAGCTCCCTGACCTTTGACGGCCCACCACCGTCGACCTAGTGCGGGAGCAGATACGCTGGCGACAATTACTTCATTGCCATCTTTTAGTGATATCAGACTTCCCCAGACAGGATAGCCGCGAAGAAAGTTTTTTGTCCCGTCGATCGGATCAATAAGCCACCGTCTCGTACTTTTGCCGCTATTTACACCCTCTTCGCCAATATAACTGTCTTTATATTCGTCGGTAACAATTGCGCTCAAGGTTTTTTCTATTTCTAAATCAGCCTGAGTAACCGGCGAGTTATCCGGCTTGGTTTTGATGTTGAGATCACGCGACAGATAATAGCGCATGCCAATCTCATCGGCCTTATCAGCCAAACAGAAAGCTTTATTCAGATCGTCAGTATGATTCATAAAAATCTATGTGGTGCGGGATGGGGTAATCGAAACCCCATCTCAAGTTTGGAAAACTTGCATACTAGCCGTTGTACGAATCCCGCGCGTAAGTAACAGGGGTTATTTTATCATATATCGTGGAGTATAGTGATTTTGGCACCCAGACTGTTCAGGCGCTCGGCGAGATATTCATAGCCGCGGTTGATAGAGTAAACATTTCGTAGCATGGAGGTACCATTAGCTGCCAGCATACCGATAAGCAGTAAGACTGCCGGTCGAAGCGCAGGCGGACAGACGATATCAGCTACATGCCATTTGGTCGGGCCGTCAATATAGGCACGGTGCGAATCAGCCAGCGTTACATTCACGCCAAGTTTGCGCATCTCAGTATAATAAATGGCTCGTTCTTCATAGACCCAGTCGTGGATGAGGGTGCGACCTTTTGCTACGGCCGATATAGGCACAAACAACGGCAGATTGTCGATATTCAAACCGGGATAAGGACGGGCATAAATTTTCTCTTCCAGTGCTATTAGTGCCCCATTATGTTTAAGTACTGTAATGTCTGCCAGGTCGCTTGCGCCGTTGGCGGCTTTGTAATATTTGCTGATCTTAAGTTTCAGACCCATTTTTCTGAGCTTGAGTAGCTCCAGTTCCAGAAAGTCAATTGGGGCACGGGTAACAGTTATGGATGAATTCGTAGCAACGGCTGCGGCAACAAAGGTCATGGCTTCGATAGGATCTTCACTGGGATAGTAGGTAATATTTTTTTTAATTTCTTTGACGCCTCGTATTTTGAGCGTACTTGTTCCGATGCCATCGATTTTGACACCCAGCTTCTTCAGAAAATAGCAAAGATCCTGAACCATATAATTCGCACTGGCCATTTTGATGATAACTTCTTTTTCCTGCAGAGCAGCAGCCATAATCACATTTTCAGTTGTGGTGTCGCCCGACTCATACATAACGATATAATCCGGCTGTTTGGGAGTCACTTTGACGTTATAAAATCCACTTTTTGTGTCGACATTCACACCAAATTCTTCCAGCGCAAATAAGTGCGGCTGGACTGTGCGGGTGCCGAGTTTACAACCGCCGGCATAAGGAATTTTGAATTCACTGAGCATATGCATCAATGGTCCCAGCAGCATAATTACACTTCTGGTTTTGCGGGCCGAGATCTTATCCATTTTTTCCAGCTCGAGTTTCTCGGGCGGGCGAATTTCCAGATCATTGCCGGCCATCCACCGTACCTTAACGCCAATACTTACCAGGACCTCAATCAGGCGGTTGACTTCCTCGACGCGCGGCATGCGTTTGAGCCGTGTTGTGCCTTTATTGAGCAATGCCGCAAATAGCAGACAGACTGCAGCATTCTTGGAAACCTTTGTTTCGATAGTGCCGGATAATTCGTAACCACCTTCTATCTGGAGATTTACTGCTCCGCCGCCCAAAGATATAATCTGCTTATTCAGTACATCACTAATCCGTCCTACCGTATCAAGACTCAGATTCTGCCGGCCTTTCTCGATGCGGTTTACAGCCGACTGGCTGGTTCCGAGTCGACGAGCAAACTCAGCTTGAGTTAGTCCGCGTTCCTGTCTGATCTGATAAATAAGATGACCAATTTTTTCGTTTGTTGTCTGCATTTGTTTAAATATTTATACCATATGTGGTATTTGATGACAAGAATTTTTTTATCTTATCAGGCCGGGTTACAATAAGATGTAACTGCTAAGAGGAGAAAAAATGAGCGATGATATTATTGCCGGATTAATTATTGCCGAAGAAAAACGCCAGCGCGAGGGCCTGGAGCTTATACCAAGTGAAAACTATGTCAGTCGGGATGTACTGACAGCTGCCGGTAGTGTATTTACTAACAAATACTCAGAAGGATATCCGGGAAAGCGTTATTATGGTGGTCAGGAAAACACTGACAAAGTTGAACAACTGGCTATAGACCGGGCTAAGCAGCTATTCAAAGCCGACCACGCTAATGTGCAACCACATGCCGGGGCCCCGGCTAACGAAGCCGTCTATAGCGCCTGGCTGGAACCGGGCGATACTATTCTGGCTATGGACCTGAGCCACGGCGGACACTTAACGCACGGTGCACCAGTTACCCGTTCGGCAAAGCTCTACAATTACATCCGTTATAAAATGAAAGACATCACGACAGGAGAAATTGATTATGAAGAGCTGCGCCAACTGGCTTTGAAGCATAAACCAAAGTTAATCATTGCCGGCTTTAGCGCCTATCCGCGTGAGCTGGATTATCAAAAATTTGCTGCGATTGGCAACGAAGTCGGAGCTCTTTTAATGGCAGATATGGCGCACATCGCCGGGCTGATCGTAGCTGGTGTTGCTAAGAATCCGTTTGATTACGGATTTCATGTAATTACCAGCACGACACATAAGACATTGAGAGGCCCCCGCGGTGGTTTGATCCTTAGCAAGGGGAGTGTCAGCACTCCGCTAAAAGCTCCGGAAAAAACTCTGGAAAATATACCGACACTGATTGACCGCTCAGTTTTTCCTGGTATGCAAGGTGGCCCTTTAATGCATATCATTGCTGCCAAAGCTATTGCTTTTGGTGAAGCTCTTAAACCGGAATTCAAAACGTATGCAGAGCAGACCGTCAAAAATGCAAGCGTATTGGCAGACGCCATGCTTGCCCGCAACTTCTCACTCGTTACAGGGGGGACAAGCAATCACTTAATCCTGGCTGATATGTACAAAAGCTTTGAAATTGACGGCAAAATCGTCGAAGAAGTTTTAGATAGAATCGGCCTGACACTCAACAAAAATTCTGTACCCGATGATGTTCTGCCAATGTTTCGTCCCAGTGGTATACGTTTGGGCACGCCTGCCATTACTACCCGGGGCATGAAAGAGAAAGACATGGAACTTGTGGCTGAATGGATGTATCAGGCCATTCAAAACAGGGATAATGAAAAAAAGCTTAATCAATTGCATAGCGAAGTAAAAGAATTCGCTCTGGGATTTCCTTTGCCCAGTGATGCATAAATCATGATAAGATTAAGAACATGAAAAAAGTACTTATTGTAGACGATGACGGACTTGCACGTGGTGCACTGAAGCGTGCTCTTCAGGAAGCCGGTTACGAAACAGCAGAGGCTGCAGATGGTAAACAGGGACTGGAATTATGCGAAAGCGAAAAACCGGATATCGTAATTGCAGATCGCAAAATGCCGGTAATGGATGGCCAGGAAATGGTTCGGGCAATTCGATCTGCTGACTGGGGCAGGACACTACCCATTATCATGTTAAGCGCGGATGAGCATCCCTCGGCTTTGAATGAGGCACTTGAAGCCAAAGTAACGGTCTATTTATCCAAGGGCAGTGCAACTCTCGATGATGTGGTTGCTGCCATCAAACAAAAAGTAGGTTAGTCATACTTAATTAATTCAGGTTCCTGCTCGAGCGTAATACCAAATTTTTTCTGAACGGCTTCAATAATCGCATCACGAAAAGCTAACAAAGCTGCAGTGTTAGGAGCGTTTTCATTGACGAATACCAAAGCTTGCTTATCCCATATAGCCATTCCGGTAGTTGGCTCATGGTATCCTTTGAGCCCCAGCTTTTCTAACAGCCAGCCCGCTGATACCTTAGCCTTGCCCTCAGCAGTTGGCCAGTAAGCAATAGTAGGGTACTGACCTCGCAGATCATCAAGCTGCTCCATGGGGATAACCGGATTATGAAAAAATGATCCGCAGTTCGCGACCACAGCGGGGTCGGGTAGTTTTGCATTTCTGATAGCAATTACCGCTTCACGGATATCCGCAGAGCCTGGTCGCTTGATTTCATGTTCGCGCAAATAGCTTTCTACTGCGGCATAATAAGGTGGAAAAGGAGGCGTTCTGGTAAGTGCCAAAGTAACTGATGTGATGAGAAACCGGCCCTTATCAGTTGTTTTAAAACGACTGCTCCGATAGGAAAATCCGCATTCACTCTGAGGCAGAATGATCATTTTTTTATCCTTTAGATCATAGGCTTGTACGCAGACCAGAACTTCGGCAATTTCGCGTCCGTATGCTCCTACATTCTGTACGGGAGTGGCCCCGGTACTGCCGGGAATCAATGACAATTGCTCGATACCTGACAGTCCTTCGGCTACTGTACGGTCCACAACGCTATCCCATGGTTCGCCGGCACCAACAGTCACGAACACCTGAGTAGTCTGGTCCTGTAGTTCATAGCCGTTTATTCTGTTGACCATTACAAGTCCGGCATAACCCTCATCCGGCCATATAATATTGCTGCCTCCTCCAATCATGACTGCTGGAAGATTTCGTTCCGTGGCCCATGCTACCGCGGGCTCTACTTCCGGTGCCGAATGTATCTCGATCAGATAACGGGCCGGACCGCCCAGGCGCATAGTGGAATAATTACTTAAGAGAACATTTTCAAGCGGCGTCATACGTACTTAATAGTACCAGCTTCTTAAGCGGAATGATTCAATATAGTTAGTGCCCGTACTTGCAAAATATATGCATCGGCGTACCATAAATATATGAGAGAGCGTAGAACTCGTTTCAAATCCTTATCCGTTCTGCAAATAGAATTGCCGACAAGCTTCTCATTTTATACTTCGCAAAGTAGCAATAGCTACTTTTTGTCGCAACAAAATGATAATTTTGCACGCATATTACTTTTTTCAAAATTCGGAAAGGATTTGAAATGAGTTCTAAATTCGAACCATTTGAGGCACTGGGAGCACGACTCAGATTTCTGCGTGAGCAATGGCAACAAAGTCTGAGTGAAGTTTCGCAGACGCTTGAAATCGACGAACGTACTCTTCAAGCTATTGAAGCCGGCAAGGCAATGCCGGCAGAGGAAATACTGGACTTACTGATTAGTCATTTTTTGTTAACGGAAGATCAGGCCGAAGATTTGCGTGAGCTCGCAGAGCTGAATCGTATACAAGCCAGCGGTTCTTTGTCGGGTGGGCTTGATGATTTGCTGGCCAAACAAATAGTTATGTTTCTGCCGGTTGACAGCAGAGTTGTCTATACGGATAGTGTGCAGGCAACTGTCAATAATAACGGGGTAGTTCTGCGTTTTCTCCAGTCTTCTCCCAATGCTCAACAGGTTCCTGTCAGTCAGGTGGGTATGAGTCGTGATCATGCCGAACGTTTGCTGGAAGTTCTGCGCGCCACTCTTGATCAGCACGATCGTTCCGGCGAACAAAAACTTTTGCCTGCTCCAAAAGAATAGTTAAGTCACTACCTGCGTTTTTAGGGTTTCCACCCTATTCTGGTATTGTGTGGAAAATTCTGCTCATCGAATAACACGAACATGCCAGGCGTAAGTTTATATAGTCTGTGCTCTGTTTTGAGGTTTATAAAGTTTTCAGTCCATTGTTCATCACGATCGAATTTTTTTGCATATTTTTGAACTATAGGTTTAAATTTTGTGGGCGAATCTATCATTACTGCTTTGCCCTCAACTTGAATACCTATAACTTCTTCGCCTTTTACATGTTTGACCGGAACCGCAGCGGCAACTTCACTATGTACCGCAATTTCCTGGCTATGGCGACGGGACGGCAAACTGGCCCAATAAAGATTTAACTCTTCATCGGCCACAAAGTAAACCGTACATACCCATGGCTGTCCATTACTTAGCGTTGCCACCTGCATCATATGTTTTTCGTCCAAATACGATCGTATAAAACCCTCAACATTCATATCTACCAACTATACCAAATTATGGTACCCGCGGACGGATTCGAACCGCCGACCCTCTGTTCCGAAGACAGATGCTCTAATCCGCTGAGCTACGCGGGCGCAACCCTATCTTATCAGAGCGGGCTAAAGCCTGCTATTTTACTTTCTTTTTGCGTCCGCCTTTTTGCCACTTTACGGAATTCAGGAAAGGTGCGAATATATCTTCGTTTTTATCCTGTATATAGAATGATTCAAGTTCTTCAGAACTCGGATTGCGGTTCTGAAAAGTTACAAAAGGTAGATCTTTTATCACTACAATTGGTGTCTGTTCATCGCCTTCGCCCATCACCATACAGGATGTCGCAGCCATGCCACCGGCAATATTGGAGCGGCTGACTTGTAACGGCCGTCCGAATAAATCCGGCTTGCCCCGATAATCATTCAGAGCCCGGAAGCCGCTATGGCCAATGACGATACCGTGGGTGCCGTAGCGTAGCGGGGAACAAGTGCTATCCGTAATTATGACTCCGACTTTCTTCAGCTTGAAACGCTTTCTCAAATAAGCGCGAATTTCGTTGGCTGATTTCTGAGAATCTGCCGGCCACAGCACATAACTGCCATCGGCATTTGACTCATCAACCCCTGCGCTGGCTATAAGCGTGCTATCAGTGATCGTGAAAGTATGGCCATAATTGCTGATATGGGCAGGCAGGTAATAGTCAGCTTCCTGTTTGATCAGGTCCTCCCTGTTTACAGAATCGATCGGCACCACTCGTCCTTCGCACATTGCTACGACTTTAGAACTGATTGCTACAACGCTGCTTTCCGGTAGTTCTGACAGAGACTCGTCGAGCAGTTCATATATAGTAAGTTCATTTGCCGTTACTTTTTGGGTTTTTATGGCGGTGGTTATCATGACTTATTCTTCAGTATTTTATAATGTGCCAGCAAGGTACCACGGCTATTAAGTTGTTTAATACTCAATAACTTCAGTGACATATCAGGTTGTATACCAGCTGCAAAATCAGTACCTTTACCGAACAATTTAGGTTCAACCGTAAGATATATTTCATCCACCAGCCCCGCCGTAATGAATAACGAGTGTATCTGGCCTCCACCGAGCAGCAACATTTCGGAGTACCCTTGATCCTCCAGTTTCCCGATTAGGACTGTGGGTGATTCATTACTAAATTCCAGCTGACCGTTTACCGTTTCTGCTTTATAGCTTTCAGGAGAATTAGTAAGTACAACGCGTAGTTTACCGGAACTAAGCCTTATTTTCGGCCGCATTGCTTCATAAGTTTTGCGACCCATAACTAAGAGATTGCGACTTGCTCTCAGGTTGGCAAAATGGTCGGCATCTTCGGCAGATGTCCACTTACTGACATCCGAATCCGCGCCTCGGGTTATTTTGCCGTCTATTGAAATAGCTGCCACCAGGATTATTTTCATTTTTTATCGCCCTTTAACCACCACACGCCGGCATATACAAGCGGTGTCTGTGCTATTGACAATCCGCACTTGATCAGCCAGTAGGGAATGATCAGACTAATCAGAAACGAGGTGTTAGTCCCGACAGGCTTATCGAAAGCCCAAAAGGCGAGAGTAATAAATATGATTGTATCGACAAATTGTCCGATAAAGTTACTCACATTATTCCTTAGCCATAGGGCCCGGCCGTGCATTGCCTTCCGGAGTTTACTGAACACAGCAATATCCAGTAGCTGCGAGCTGGCAAAGGCTATCAGGCTGGCAACAGAAATTTGAATTGACGCATGGAAAACTTTATCATACGCAGCTTCGCCTGGCGCAAAACGATTGGATGGCGGCAAGGCAGTTGCAACGGCTAAGTATGCAATTACCAAACCGACTATTATTAGCCCTGACCACATCATGCTACGGGCTCTTTCGCGCCCATGAACTTCAGCTACAACGTCAACCAAGGTGAATATTAGAGGCAAAATAAAGATTGCTACCGACGCATTTAAGTGCAGCCAGCCAGTACTTATAAGCGGGAAAGTCTTGCTGCCCATCAGTTCGGCTGTAATTATACCAAAAACATACAAAGCTACCACCAAATCCATCTTGTGTAACCTGAACATCCGGTTTCTCCTGAACTTTATTCGAAAGGTCTATTATACTTCGGTAATGATGGTATCCAAAGCAATATCATGTTGCTCATGCGGCAAACTACTAAGTTTTGCAGACCGGTAAGCTAACCCGATCGTGCGGGCCTGCTTTTGGCCGGCCAGAAACCGGTCATACCAACCTCCACCCAAACCCAATCGATAGTTTTGCTTGTCGAATCCCAAAACCGGAACAATAATCAGATCGTATTTTTCACCGGGAAACGGCTCATCTTTTCCGGCTGGCTTTGCAGTGATAGAAATTTGTGCCCAGTCTTCTCTCAAACAATCAATAATTTGCTTTGTATCAACTTCATTCCAGGCCATCACAGAAGAATAAATATGCAGTTTCTTAACATTATTCCAATTAATCGAATCAAGGACTTTCTTTGAAATAATTCTACTGTAACGCGCAGCATCCTGCCGGTCCATTGATAGTCTGCGGGCTTGTAGTTTTTGTCTCAGTACTACTTTGTCCTGATTCATTAATATGATTTTAGCATTATTTGCTAAAACAGAGGCGAAGGTGTTACGATTGATCACTCATGAAAAGTTTTTATATTGAACAAAGGATCCAACTGGCTATCAATCGATACAAAGTATTCGAGGGAAACAAAGCCGTAGATGGCGGCAAATTAGTAGCCTTTGCCGAGCAAAAAAGATTTGCATTCCGTGAGAAGTTTACGATTTATAAAGATGAATCGAAGCAGAAAGTCTTGCTGGAAGTTCAGGCACGCAGAGTTATAGATCCGGGAGCACGATATGACATTACTGATTCATCCGGAAAAATTATAGGAATAGCCGGCAAAAAATTTGGTGCGTCATTGCTGAAAAGCTCCTGGAATATTTATAAGCCCGGCCATGAAGAAAAGCCGTATCTGGTCGTTCAGGAGAGAAATGCCGTGCTCGCCATTGTGCGCCGGGTATGGGGCTTTATCCCTTTCATTGGCGAGATTCCGTTCTTTGTAAAGTATCACTTTGACTTCATTGATCCCTCCGGTAACAAAGTTAAAGCCACATATGACAAGACGACTACCTTCAAAGATCATTATCGCCTGAGTATTCAGGACGAAGCAGCCAAAGAAATGGATTGGCGCGTTTTCGTAGCTCTGGGTGTGATGCTTGATGCTCTTCAAAGCCGGTAAACGCAATGGCATATATCTTGAATAAACAGGGGTAATCTGCTATTATTTGTGGGTTGCGGGCCAGTAGCTCAGCTGGTTAGAGCACCTGCCTCTTAAGCAGGGTGTCCGGGGTTCAAGTCCCCGCTGGCCCTCCAATTTTCTACTATATATATTTAACTAATGCCTAAAGTTTTTATTTGGTATAGTGAATGAAGTGAGTAAAAAACAAAAGATTGAAGTATGGGCTACTTGGGCGACTGCTTTTATGTTAGTTTTTGTATTAAGCTTTACCCATCCTAATTTAGTGAGACGGTTAGTCGATCCGGATGCGCCACTTGTAAAATACTTTGTAGGTCTTCTGGTACTTTTTTTCATCTACAAAACTATCTATTGGAAGCGCAGATAGATCTATAAATTATAGTTGCGATGTCTGCTATAGTAGAGATTATGAAAATAAATCTAATTTTACGACTTGTTGCTATGATTTTTGTCATAGTGACTGCAACACTATTATTACTAACGGTAGTTAATGCTATTGATAGCGAAGAAACAAAAGAAGCTATTATCAAACTTGCAGCAGTATGCGGGATTATTGCAGCCTCATCTATGGCATTATCATTCCTGGGCAAGAGCGACTCCTAAGTTCTGTTAACACAACTCATCATGGCTGAATAGATATCAACACTAATTAATCGTGTCAGATACAGGAGTCGCTAGTCGACATGTTGATGTGGATTAGCTCATAAAGTAAGTTTTTTAACCGACATCTCCAATGTCGGCAAGTATAATACTTCGCATGTTCAAATTTCTATTCAAATCACTTTCACCTCATATACGTTTATTGTTACTATATAAACTAACCCGTTATATCTTCAGATACATTAAAAGCCGGCCACGCCATTATTAAACATGTAATATTTCTTACGGCATCAGGTGGCTAAAGCCAGCTATGCTTACCTTGCGTTATTGAAAGTTAAGCGAAAGGAAGTTTTATGCTGATACTTGTAGGGGTACTTGTTTTGTTGTGGATATTCGGGTTATTAGGTGATATCGGAGGCGGCTTAATTCATCTGCTGCTGGTTATAGCACTTATAATATTTATCTATAACATGATTACCGGTCGGCGCAAAGTTTAACTGCTCAAAATGTCGTTATCTGAATATTCAGATAGCACAAAAGTAATGTGATAAACTCATGGTTATGAGATATATTAAGCATGTAGTTCATCTGGAAGACAAGTTAAGGCTATTTGCAATTATCGGACTTGCTGTCACGGTACTATTGCTGATGTTTACAAATCCACATACAACTCATGTTCCTACGAATACAGACACACACAAGCATCATACTAAGACTCACTGAGCATAACTTTGAATAATTATCTGGTCTATATTTATTAAGTTTAATAGTATACTCAGACTGTTTTTGGTCCGGATGACTTAGGAACCCCGAAGCCAATACCCAAAATTGCAACTGCCAGTACAATATGTAAAATGTTATCGGCCATATTGATCGGATCGAGTAGAAATAGTACCTGATCCCCTTGTACGAGCCCGATAATTGCTACAAGTGCATATACTGCGCCAAAGACTCTGAAATAGAGCTGAGCATAGTCTTCGCTTTTAGCCGCCAGTAATGCTGCCACACCACTCAGGATATGTACGATGTTATGGACTACGCTTATCTGGAAGATACCCAGAAGCTGGTCCTTTTCATTCGTGATACCGGGTATAAAGCCCAGCACACCAATTGCAAGAAAAACTATACCGAACAGTATTGAAAGATTTTTTAAAGTCATTTGTCTCTCCTTTGTTCCCCTGGAGGAACATAGCTTTAATTAATAAACTAATGTTAGCATAAAATATATATTTTCAACACCTTTGGGTTTGTCATCCATCATGTCTATTCTTGCGACAGCTCTGGTCTGTTATGCTATAGATTAAACCAAGGAGGCCACATGAATCCCGATAATGACCGTAAATATCTGCGTATACCGAAAATGGCGGTACTGTTAATTGTAATACCGGCAGTTGGTTTGCTGGGCTGGCAGCTCGGTCGTTCGAAGGATCCTCCTGCAAACAACCAGCCTGCAAATACTCAGACCGATAACCCCACAGCACAGCCAAAAAGCAATTCCGGCGCGGGCGATGTGAAGACACTCGTAAACTATACGCTCCCGTTTAACTGGGGGGAAGCCTCTTGTCCTGCCGAAGCAAGATCAGTTTTTATAATTCCAACGGGAGGTTCAGAGGCTGACTGTGATGGTCCGGATCCGGTTTCAAATCCTATTTCACCGGTAAAAATATCAGTAGATTCTGCAAATAATAAAGACTGCAACCAGCTGCAAAATGTCCAAAATGTATCGAAGCATATCTGTATCTCCGAATATATAAACGGGCATAAAAGTCTGAAAGCCGAAACCGTCTACAATAGAAGCTCATCCTACAATAGAGATACAACAGTCAATGCCTACTATATTGATATAGGTAAAGCCGTTATTAAAGTGGAGTATTTTCATAGTCCCAACGATCACGAACACCAAAATGGTTTTGAGCAGCTAGCCAAAAGCATACAGGTAAAGAGCTAGTGCTAAGATATATGTAATGCCCGTCAAAACTACAAAAAAAAGCCGCAAAAAAGTACATAAAAAATCCAAAATTCAACGGACCAATTTTAAAAAGCAACTTTTCAGACCGGGCTGGCCGATACTAGCGTTAATTTTATTGATTAGTGGAGGCCTCTATTATCAGAGTAGTGCCAACAAGCCAATACTTCTCCCGTCTCCTCCGGCAGATGCGTTGTACAAACAACCTGATCAGCCCACTGATAAACGCGTCAAAGACCTGCTGGCGAGGATGACAATTGAAGAAAAACTGGGTCAGATGGCAATGGTGGACAAAAACTCTCTCATCAAACCGATCGATATATCGCGCTATAATCTCGGTGCTGTACTCAGCGGGGCAGGGGCTAAACCTGCACAAAATACTCCGGAGGGCTGGTTGAAGATGGTCGAAAATATGAAAACGAAGGCCAGACAATCACGACTAGGCATCCCCCTGCTATATGGAGTAGACGCTACGCATGGCCATGCCAATGTGCCGGGTAGTACAGTTTTTCCGCACGCTATCGGGCTGGGAGCCAGTCAGAGCCCGGAGCTGGTAAAAGAAATAGCCTCAGCAACGGCCAGAGAACTGGAGGCCACAGGTATCAATTGGAATTTTGCGCCAGCTCTGGATACGCCGGAAGATATCAGGTGGGGCCGGACCTATGAAAACTTCTCAAGCGATCCGAAGCTAAACGCGCGTCTCGGAGCAGCATACATTGAAGGGACGCAGCATCCGGCCAATTCAAAAGACGACTACACGTATGTTCTGGCAAGTGCCAAACACTTCCTTGCTGCCGGTTCAATGCAATGGCTGTCTTCCAGCAATAAGAACTTCAGGATTGATCAGGGCAAAACACCTGTGCGGGATGACTTACTGGACAATGAGTACCTTGAACCATTTGCAGCTGCTGCCAAAGCTAATGTTGGCAGCGTGATGGTCGGCCTGAATCATTGGGGCGACAAGCGTGTCATCGCCAGCAAGCATTTAATTACAGACAAGCTAAAAAACGATCTGGGATTTAAAGGTATCGTGCTATCAGATTGGTACGGAGTCTATGAATTTTCGGGCATATCCGACTACCACGCCAATATCGAAGCCATAAACGCCGGTGTGGATATGGCTATGCTTCCCTTCGAGTATAAGAACTTCATCAAAGATACCCGTAAAGCTGTAAAAACAGGTGATATTGCACAGTCACGGATCGATGATGCGGTAAGCCGGATTTTATATCAGAAGTTTGAAGCCGGCCTGTTCGATAATAAAAGCTCTCAGGCAACCTTAGACACTTTGGGTTTATCAGAGCATCGCCAGCTGGCCCGCCGTGCGGTGTCGTCATCAGCGGTACTACTTAAGAACGATAGTAATGTGCTTCCTTTACCCAAAAATTCCGGACATATTCTGGTCGCCGGCAGCGGTGCAGATAATATAGGTCGTCAATGTGGGGCCTGGACTGTAGAGTGGCAGGGGATTGACGGTAACTGGTTGCCGGGCGCCACTTCGATATATCAGGGAATCAAGCAATCTGCAGGTTCAGGTACCAGAGTAGAGTACGCTAAAGATGCTAATTTTTCAGGACTGAAGGATAAAGCAGATGTTGGCATAGTCGTAGTTAGCGAAAAGCCCTATGCCGAAGGGTGGGGGGATATAGCACGGCCGGTTTTGGACACCTCTGATATACAGACGATCGGGCGTATCAAATCATCAGTCAGAAAGGTAATACTGATATCTGTAACAGGGAGACCCTTATTTATGAATGATCAAATTGCCGGATCTGATGCCATGGTGGCCGCCTGGCTTCCCGGCAGCGAAGGTGCCGGCATAGCAGATGTATTATTCGGCGATCAGCCATTCACAGCCAGACTGCCCATTGCCTGGCCGGCTTCTCCCGACCAATTGCCGATCACTACCAGCGGAAAAACCAACAATGGTACCCGGCCATTATTTACCCGTGGATTTGGTCTGTAAATCTTTAAACGTTAGCCTGGATGAGAATTGGCGCGTGGTCAGATAAACCTTTTGGAAGTGTTCTGACACGCTCAATTTGTGCGTTTATAGAGGTAGCAAAGTCGAAATGCATGCGGAGATACTTGTTCATATAGTAAGTCGGCCGGTCACTGAGTGATAATTGGTAACCGGTTTCTTCTATGCATACTTTGAGGTTCTTTTTGAACATCATGTAGTTGTAATCCCCGACCATAATTGCCGGAGTGTTCGGGCTAAGCTCGGATAGTTTGGCATGCGCGCCGCTGATCTGCAGTCTGCGCAGGTAATTTGAGGCAATATGGTGCGTGGCATGGAATGATCCGATTGACAGATTATGGCCCGAAAGTCGGTCCCGCATCTTGGTTACAAGTAGTCTTTCCATCTGGGGCATATACAGCCGCTCCAGTACCGAATTTTTGAGCATATAACTTGAAGTCTCGATAATTTTTAGTCGTTCCTGGCGGCAGTAGATTGCCAGATTCAACGTACCTGTCCGTGTTTTGTCGGCTAATACTAAACCGCCGATACGATCCGGCAGCTGTTCAGCATAGCATTCCTGTATGCACAACATGTCAGCATCGTTGGTCTCTACCAAGCCGGCCAGCTCATTTTGAGCACGGTGGTATTTAAGATTATAGCTGATAATTTTGAGCGGGTTCGTAGTTGTGGATTTTATTTTCATTTTATCTTTGTAGTTATTTTCCTATCTTAATGTACATTATTGCACATATATCATGCATTGAAAAGTGCTCGAGCTTTTGTACAGATTCCAGTTTCAGACTGGTTTTTGCTGTGTAACTTCTATAGCCTGTAGCTACTCTGCTCGGACGTGCCAAGGGTGAAATCATTGAGCCTTCCGCAGCTATTTCACATAGACATTGCTTCATCAAATTTGGAGAAAATTTCCGGCGGCATACTATGAGCTTCAAGTGAGCCAAAGTCGTAATCGCCGGGCAGATCGAATTCATATTTTTTAAGCTCAGGGTATTTTTCCTGTGCCAGCCGCATGGCAGCTCTGCTCTCTTTGATCTCACCCACGCACTCCAGCGGCTTTTCGCCCTTGACCCCTAACAGCTGCTGGTATACAGGCACTAAAGCAGAATCAAGCAACAGATTTTTCCCATGGAACAAAGTTTCGAGTTGATTTCGTTCCAGAAATGGCGTTAATGCCAGAAAGACAAAAGCGCACTTCGGACATTCACCACACCAGAACATACGATCGCTCGTCTGTTTGTAGGCGTGGTTGCATGAACTAAAAACATCTTTATATTTTTCAAAAATACCGTTAGCAAAAATTTCAGCAATTTTTAGTTCGCTGAGCGGTCGTAGAAAAGAATAATAGCGAATTGTCTCCCCGAAAAGACGGCGCAACTGTATCTGAAAATCCTGCTCAAATTCCAGCGACTTAGAATATTGATGATTAATATCCGTGCCTTGATAGGTTAAAGTCGGTTCGTTTGCGGAGCGTTCGTTAGAAGTGACTATATCCTGCTTTCCGGTTAAAATCGCAAGTACAACGCCGGTACAGGCAAAAATTGCCGAGATAGGCACGTGGCCATTGTAAGCTCCCTGACTGGTAATCTCCGCAAGTTTCATATCCAATTTCCGTTCGACAGGGAAATGGGGCAAATCAACACGCTCTGTGAGCGGGGTGAGCTGCGCACGATGATTCAAACTCCATGTTGTCAGATTGCTTACAACGCCCCGAAGTATTTCAGCAGAAACCAGCGAATCCTTGCCGCCTCCTAATCCCAATAGCATTCCTATGCTTTTTGTGTTTAATATAGTCTGTGTTTCCGAGGTGTTAACAGCAAAGTTAACTGGTGTACGGGGGTCGAGTTGATTCCGATAATAGAATTCTCCCAACCCTTTTTGGTACGTCCGACCCAAAAACTCAGCCATCTGCTGATCAATAACAGCATTATTGACTTTGATATCAGCGGGAAGAAAGGTTTTATAGTACGAAACCCCGGCTACAAGAAATAATAACTGAAGTGCACGGTCCAGAACTACAGGATTGTAGTCTACAAACGGAAAATCAGCAGGGTTGAACAAGTAACTTTCCGTAAAGTTCAGTGTTTTATCCAAGCTGTAATGTAGTTGCAGCGCTCCGGTACCCGGTTCAAACTCATATGACTCAAAGATAAACTGCCGATATTTCACCGGTTTGTTTTTCACAACTCCGCAACGACCTTATTAAAGTGAAGTCCGCGTACCTCAAAGTTTTTGAACATATCGAAACTGGCGAAACCGGGAGATAACACTACCGCATCGCCCGGCCGGGCAAACTCCATTGCGCTCCGCACAATTACTGCCATGTCTTTCGAGGTCTCACAGACATAATTAGTGAAGCCTTTGGAGTCCAAAACTTCTTTTAACCTATTTGCGACAGCACCAATAATAACCACTTTTTGTATATCATCCGTATTTTGATTCAGAGTATCAGCTAGTTTTTCAAGGTTCAGACCACGGTCATAACCGCCCAGTATCATAACTTTTTTCTCAGGTACAGCCTCTATTGCGGCTTCGGCTGCCGGTGGTGCTGATGAAAATGAATCATTATAGAATTTGATACCATTTACTTCCCGGCGCATCTCAATTCTATACGGCAGATTCTCAAGTGTAATGGCAATCGTACGAATAGCGTCGATATTCTGCTCAACCTGCCACACTGTAGTTACAGCAGCGCAAATGTTCTGCCAGTTATGCTTACCCAGCAGTTTTATCTCATTAACCGAACAGATAAACTGATCCTCAATCTTTATGTTATTGTCTATGACTTCGGCGCCCGGACTCATCATATATGGAATATGCTTAGCAGCGCTTAAAGAGGCAACCAGCCGGCTGTATTCATTGGAATCATAATGGATGGCTATGTCCTCGCGGAGCTGATGAATGAACAGTTGCTGCTTTGCTGAAATATAATTCTCCATGCCGCCATGCCAGTCCTGATGTTCGGATTCAACCATCAGGCAGACTGCTATATGAGGCGAATCCTTGAGGTCAAGCAACTGAAAATTAGCCAGCTCCAGTACTATCCAGTCTTCCGGCCGGATATTTTCAGCCAGCAAATCAAGTGGCGGGGTACCAATATTCCCCCCCAGATGCACCCGTTTGCCGGCAGCTTCCAGCATTTTTGTTACCAGCGTGCTTGTAGTGCCTTTACCCTTTGTGCCGGTGATACCAATGATATTTTTGGTTGGACACACGCGGAAAAATTCATTTGTCACCGTAGTAACCTTCGACAGAATTGTCAAACCGTTGGTTTCAGCAATTTGCGTGGAATGAATAGACGGACTGCGCACCAGCAGATGAAACTCATCCAGATCATTCAGGTAAGTTTTGCCAAGTTTGGCAATTGCTCCTTCGGGCAACTCAAGACTTTCATCTTTGTCGCAAATAGTTATATTATGTCCCTGATTACTCCAGTACTTATATGCACTGAGTCCCTGATTACCGAAGCCTAAAATAGCGATATTCATAAATGAGGCTTCTTCCCTATGCTGCCAAATGTTTTTTTACAAGTTCGGCTACCTGCCGGGGTGTCATGTCTGCTTTTAATATAAATGCGCTGACACCTAACTCCCTGATATCGCCCGGCGCTTCCTGCTCGCCGGTATTAGTAAGAATGATAACTTTGGCCGTTTTACCCCACTCCGTTGCGCGAAGCTTTTGTAGCATTTCCCCGCCGTTCATCTCTGGCATCATAAGATCCAGTAGTATGATATCGGGTTTCATCACGATAACCAGTTCTAACCCCAACTTACCGTTTTCAGCAGTCTCAACACTATAGCCTTCTGCCTCAAATTTGATACGGTACATCTGAGAAATCGCCCGGTCGTCTTCGATGATAGCTATTTTGAACATATTACTTATGAGTATATCATCTGATTCCGGTATCGGGAGGCAGTAATGTTCCTGCAGTGCTATAAATGTGCAATTGTTTTTCGAAGCGCATCTACCCCGCGCACCAGAGTATGGAGATTTGCTCCGTATGAAATTCGTACAAATCCGTGAAGCTGAGAAAAAGCCCGCCCCGGCACGATTATCAGTCCATGCTCCGTAGCTCTTTCAACGAATTCAATATCTGTCAGGCCGTTTGGTGCCTTGATAAAGACATAGAATGCCCCCTCTGCGCCCTTAACATTAAAGCCCATATTAGTTAGATTACTTATTAGAAAATCACGTTTTTGACGGTATTTATGAGCCAGATTATCAGGCGGATGCCCGAGAGCTGATAGCGCAGCATGCTGTGCAATCGATGAGGACGACATGATAACGTACTGTTGTAGCTCATTAATAGCGGTGATTATTTCGGCAGGGCCTGTAATATACCCGACTCTCCAGCCGGTCATGGCGTATTCTTTCGAGAATCCGTTCATGGTTATAGTGTTCGGATAAATACTCCCGATACTAAAGTGCTTTTCTCTGTAGATAAAATGCTCGTATATTTCATCAGAAATAATCAGTATATTGAATCGTTCAGCAATCTCTGCAATCTTGCGCAGTGTTGTTTCCGGATAAACAGCGCCTGTAGGGTTATTGGGTGAATTAATGACAATAGCTTTTGTCTGGTGGGTAATACTTGCCTCCAGTGCATCAATATCCGGTTGGAACGTTGGTAAAGTCGAAGCATACACTATTCGTCCTCCAACCATACTAGCGAGATGAGGGTAAGGAGGATAATAAGGGTCAAAAACAACTATTTCATCACCTGAGTTAATCACAGCCAAATACACGAGGAGCTGCCCTGTAGTAAGGCCCGGAACAACTGTTACCGTATCGGCTGAACAGTTTATGTTATTTTCGGACTTTAATTTATGAGCCAGGGCTTCCCGGAGTTCAGGGAGGCCGTTGGCAGGGCTATAAGTAGTACGATCTTGTTGAATTGCATGAATTCCGGCTGCTTTGATATGCTCGGGTGTAAGCTCTTCGGGCACACCGATACTCAGATCAATCGGATCTTCCAGAACCATTTGTTTCTGAATAGCGTGACGGAAATCACTACTATCAAAATAATCTAATCTTTGGGCAATAAATGACATTTTTGATTTTTTTGTTATTTCACATATCACTTTAACTTTATTTGTGTATATTTACAACAATACTTACTGCGAACGGACATGCTACAATTAGCTCGAAAGTAATTAAAATCATCCTCTCCATATGTCAAAACTTCTTCTACCAAGAGGCTATCGAAACGCAGAGTTACTACATAACAGACTTCAGCAGCAACCCGAAAAACAATGGCTGAATCGTGGTCATAAACGAGCCTTTAATCTGTTCCACGCAATGGCTATCCGGGTTCCGGCGTATAAGGATTTTCTGGCTTCAAAAAGATTTTCGGTTAATAGCGTCAGGAATGTTCAGGACTTCTACAAAATACCCCCTGTAGACAAAGACAATTATCTCCGCAAATACTCTAAAGAAATGCTGTGCTGGGACGGTGAATTTGCCCATGGGCAATGGGTAATTTCCACCACTTCGGGGTCTACAGGCGTACCTTACTATTTCCCGCGTGAACGCTCCCAGGATCAGCAATATGCCATTACTGCTGAACTATATCTCAGAAATAACTTCAAAATTCATCAGAGAAGCACACTTTATATTGTAGCGTTCCCGATGGGTGCATGGATCGGGGGGCTTTTTACCTACGAAGCACTCAAAATTGTAGCCGAAAACGGTGGGTATGACCTGAGTATTATTACTCCCGGAATCCACAAGCAAGAAGTTATCAATGCCGTAAAACAACTGGGAAGTTCATACGACCAGATTATTATCGGAGCTTATGCACCGTTTCTCAAAGATATTCTTGATGACGGCATAAGAGAAGGTATAGATTGGAAGAATTGCAATACCGGCTTTGTATTTTCGGCAGAAGCTTTCACAGAAACCTTTAGGGATTATGTTTTAGGGATAGCTCAACCCCGTGATAGCCTGAGAAATACCTTGAATCATTACGGAACAGTTGATCTGGGCACAATGGCGCACGAAACACCGGAATCGATCCTGATTCGCCGTGAACTGGTACATAATAATAAACTTCCTGTTCTCTTTCCGGAGAACCACCGGCAGCCGACTTTTGCCCAATATAACCCCGAACTATTTTATTTTGACGAGGTCGAAAATAATCTGTTCTGTACGGCATATAGTGGTATTCCTCTGGTACGGTATGATCTGCATGATTATGGCGGAATACTGAGTAGAAATGTCGTTCACCGAAAACTCAGTGAGGCCGGTATTGACGTAATAAATGCCTGCAAGAAGGCCGGTATTCAGGATACGCTCTGGAATCTGCCGTTTGTATATATCTATGAACGCAAAGATTTTAGTGTTAGTTATTACGCTTTTTTGATATATCCCGATATGGTACGTCGTGCTCTGCAATCCACTCGTCTCGATAAAAAAATAACGGGGAAATTTACCATGGAAGTTGACTATGACCAGAATGGCCGACAGCGCTTTCACATCAATATCGAATGTAAATATTCTGTAGTAGATAGCCCTGAACTTCGTCAAACGCTGCAGAACATAATCCATGACAGGTTGCTGACAGAAAGCTCAGAATATAACGAAACTGCCAAAATGGTCGGAGAAGGTATTAAACCGATGATAAAATTGTGGAACTATGAGGATCCCTCTTACTTTAAATCAGGAACGAAGCAGAAATGGGTAAAATAGCGAGCGCTATGATTAACACGGCTGAAGTGCCGGGCTGGAGTAAGCCGTTCATTCTGGATTTGAATTCAGGGTCGGACCAGGAAGTACTACAAAATCTGAGCAGGGAACAGAAAATTCACTACATCTCGGACAATATTGATGCCGCAATCGAAGAGCTTTATCATATAGAAAATCCTTCTCAAATAGATAACATCGACTACCAGACTTATCAATCTTATATAAAAGAGCTGGTTAATGGTAACGCTGATAATTACGGTAAGTGGGTGTATTTCCCATGGAACGGTACGCTTGTACATTTTCCATCGGCAGACGATCTAAGCAGGCTGCGTGGGTCCAGAAACCGCAATCTTATAACCGATACAGAAAGAAAAGAGCTTATCCGGGATAAAACCATTCTGATACTAGGACTAAGCGTGGGCAGTAACGTGGTTGATTCGCTGCTGATGCAAGGTATTGGCAGCAAATATATCCTGGTCGATATGGATCACCTCGGTCCGACGAATCTCAACCGTATTCGTGCTTCATATGACCAGCTGAACATTCATAAAGTGGATGTGGTTGCCAAGAAAATCAGTGAACTTGATCCATATCTGGAGCAGGTTCATTACAAAGACGGTCTCAATGAAGATAATCTGGAAGAAATTTTGAGCCGGCATTCACCGGATATTATTGTTGACGAAATGGATTCACTTCGTATGAAAGTTCTAGTACGCACAAAGGCTCAGCAACAAAGAATACCTTTGCTTATGGCTACGGATGATGGCGATGATATCTTACTGGATATAGAACGATACGATTTATCAGAAAATTTACCAATATTACATGGTATCCTGCCGGAACAGGTTATCAAAGAAATACTGAGTAATAAAAAAATGACTCGTCAGGAAACAGGAGCAATCATAGGCAGGTATTTTGTTGACCTCAATAATGTACCCGTCAGAATGATTGAATCTCTGATGGAGGTAGGCAAAACACTGCCCAGCTGGCCGCAACTCGGTGGAGCAGCAGTATTATCCGGATTATATACATCATATGCTGCCAAAAAAATTCTGCTCGGGCAGAAATTAAATTCCGGGCGATTTCTGATGGGACCCGAAGCCCAGCTCAACCCGGAACCGGGTGACCCCATTTATCAGCACAGAAAGAAAGCCCTTATAGAAAAAATGACGGGCAAAACATAAAGTCTATCGGGAGATACTGATTAGCCTGTAACTTTATGCAGCGGCCAGCGCGGAGTGTGCCGGGCATATTTTTTAGTGTGACCAAGGCGGATTATTGCTAAAGGTTGCGACTCCAATTCGAAGTGGTCTTTAATTGTCTGTTTAGTCTCAGTATCAATAACTGCCGCACCAATTCCGCTTGTGGCAATACCGTGCTGCCGCGCCAGAATACAAATTTGCGCATAAAGCCTACCTGCATCCATGTACGCTTCTTTGCTTTGATTCCTTATTGTTATCAGCGCAAGGTCTGCAGAATGGACTATCCTTCCGGCATCTTTTTTTGCCTGGCCTTTAGAAATATCAATATTTTTGATGATATGCCTGGCAATTAATGACGGAGGGGTAGGCATGCCCTGGGCAAATGCCGGCATTCCATCATGGCGTCTGCTCAGGTTATTTCTTACCCATTTACTTAACTCCGAACGGAACTGAGGATCACTCATGATTTTGATTGTTGCCAACTTTGTTTGATTGGCTATGAATGCAATATCACTCCTATCCGAAATAATGCTTACATCTGAGTTTTTAGAGACAGAACCTGTAATTTTCTTTATTAGCAACGGATCCAGATTTGATGTATCAAAATTATTACGATTCGAAGTTCTGTGAACAAGTGCCTGCAGTAATGACGGATCAGCCGGAGTTTGTCCGTCAAGTGTAATTGTGGCGGCCAAATCATCCCGGAAGGTATATATAATACTTAACTTATATCCGAAACCTTGCGCGGCGAGCTCCATAGCTGCAAGGCAGCTACCCAGACTTACATATGGCTCTGCTGCCTGTGTACCGGAATATGGCAGGTGGCGCTCAGGATTGTCTCTTAGTTGTAATATTTGATTTTCAGCAGTAAATTTCCATGGTTGGGTATTGTGTCCTGAGGGTGCCAGAATCGCGTACCTTGCAAAAAACTGCAATTTTCTTATATCTGACCAGCCACTCCTGAATTCCCCGGGATTTATATGCCACGCCGCATAGTTCTTTTTAACCATAAGAATTGCTTTTCTCTCTGTGATTAACATAAAGTAGACTCATGCTAACCGCTATTATTATCCTTACCAGTATAGCTCAGATTGTACTGGCTCTTTTTGTATATTTGAAAGGACGTAAAAATCTTACCAATATTCTCTTTGCCCTGTTATGTACGGCAACTCTTTGCTGGGCTCTGACAAATTACATTACAATATCTTATTTAAACTCTCCCGATCTTATATATATAGTCCGGTTAATATTATTCTGTGTGGTTCTGCAGAACGCGTTTTTTTACTTATTTGCGCGGACTTTTCCTGCTAAATCATGGAGGTATTCCGGGAAAGAACTCGCAGCTTACGGTATTTTTACAATATTTGCAGCTGTTGCGACCCTTTCTCCTTTTGTGTTTACTTCGGTTGCTATCAAGGACGGACTGCCGGGTACTGTAGCCGGCCCCGCAATATTAATTTTTGTGGCCCATGCCGCTTTTTCGATTACTGTTGGCTTCAGAGCTCTCATTAAGAAAAATCGTCGTGCAGCCGGGGCAAAAAAAAGTCAAATAGAACTCCTGTTACTAGCATCCGTACTCAACTGGATCATCGTTCCCATTACAAATTTTGCGATAACACCAATCATAAAAACAACTTTATTTATATTGATCGGCCCTGTCTATACGCTCATTTTTGCAGCAATTATCGCTTATGCAATTGTGTCACAGAAGTTGTTTGATATCCGTTCTGCTGTTGCTCGTTCAGTAGCATATCTTTTGTCGCTGGGAATGATAGGCGCAGGCTACGGGGCACTCATATATATTATCTCTAACTTATTAAGTAAGGAAACGATCTCTGATGACGGCTATCGTCTGATATTTATTATTTTTGCCTTGCTCAGCGCATTGCTCTACCCGTCTACAAAACAGTTTTTTGACAGAGTCACAAACCGGCTGTTTTATCGGGACGCTTACGAGCCACAGGTTTTTCTTAATCAGCTTAATGAGACACTGGTTAATAATATCGAGCTGGGAATTTTATTGCGGCATACTACCAAAGTCATCGAAGATAACATCAAGTGCGGCTTTTGTTTGGTAGGCGTGGCAGAGACTAATACGCGGCCGTGGCGGGTCATGGGAACAACTGACCATGAGCTTACCCTGGCCGACAACCAGTTTATCCGGTCTGAATTATCACACATCGGTAAAAAACTGGTACTGACTGAAGATCTGGAAAATCGCTACTCCAAACTCAGGAAACTTTTGGAGCAAAACAATATCTCTGTTATCGCCAGTTTAATAACCAGCTATAAATCACGGGACCAGGCTACGGCTTATCTGATACTAGGTCCAAAGAAGAGCGGTAATATATATAACAAACAGGATCTGAGAATACTGGAAATTATCTCTAATGAGCTGCTGATTGCTGTTCAGAATGCTCTGCGATTCGAAGAAATTGAAGAATTCAATGTAACTCTGCAAAGCCGCATCAATGAAGCGACGGCTAAGCTGCAAAAGACTAATGAGAAACTGAAAGAACTGGACGAGACTAAAGATGAGTTTTTGAGTATGGCGAGCCATCAGCTCCGGACACCCCTCACCAGTGTTAAAGGTTATCTGAGTATGGTATTGGAGGGAGATGCAGGCAAATTAAACCCCATGCAGAAAGAGCTGCTCGGACAGTCCTTCGCCAGTTCTCAGCGGATGGTTTATCTGATTGCAGATTTGTTGAACGTTTCACGCCTGAAAACAGGCAAATTTGTAATTGATGCTCATCCCGTCAATCTGGCAGATGTCGTTGATTCAGAAATCTCTCAGCTCAAAGAGACAGCCAGAACCAAGAAAATTAAGCTGACTTATGAAAAACCGGATGAATTCCCGGTGCTTATGCTGGACGAGACCAAAACCCGTCAGGTTATTATGAACCTTATCGACAATGCTATCTATTACACCCCCTCTGGCGGCAATATCGTAGTAGCGGTACGTGCTGACCGGTCCAATGTGTATTTTACAGTCAAAGACAACGGTCTCGGAGTACCGCAAGACGAGCAAGCGCATATGTTCACCAAATTCTATCGTGCCAAAAACGCTCAGAAAGCCCGCCCCGACGGCACCGGACTCGGTCTTTATATGGCCAAAAAGGTGATCAATGCTCAGGGCGGTACCATTCTGTTCGAGAGCAAAGAGAAACATGGAAGCATATTCGGCTTCTCATTTCAGAAATCCAGGCTTCCGCCTATTCCTGAATAAACTTATATTATCAGATATAATTTTAAGCATAACTTCTATGCCAGTTAATATTGTTGACAATATACAATTCTTGTGATATTATGCATTCATACACAAGTTTGGGTATCAACCCCCGAACAAGGGTGTGGAGCAATAAGCACCAACCATGTTGGAGCAGAACGGAAGAATGAATATTATGAACAGAAGTGAAATGCTGGGAATAGGTGTCGCCTTAAGTATGGTAGGTAATGCTGCGCCTGCTGTAGCCGCAGAAATACGCGACCCGTCTGCTGCCAACCGTGCCCAACAAGCTCATACTATTGGTGAACAAGCCGGTCCTCTGGCCGTAGCTGCAAGCGTACCTGACAATCTTCGTGCTAACGCTGCTTCCGCGTCCTCTGAGGGTCAATCCGGCAATGACATAGTCTGTACTAAGCCGGGCGAATCTGAGGCTATACCAAGCAAAAAAGAACTAATCAGACTTGCCGGTGGTGGCAAAGATGCCTGCGGACGTACAGTTAACAAGATTTGGACAGCCATGGGTGTTACACCTGAGGTTGCCAGAACTATGAAGCTTGGTCAGGTTTGCGCATCAGAAGGATACATATCTTCCGGGCGCAAGGTCAGTCCTGTACCCGCTAACAACAAAGGCCTCGTAATAAACGGTAAGCGCGTAGCATATACCCGGCCTTTAAGTGATTTTGGCAGTGATGAATGCTACGAAGCGTACAAAGGCGAAAGGGAAGACGGCACAAAGCTAGCGGTTCTTACCGGATGCGGTAATCCTGAAGCCGAAAAACTTCCCCCCAAACGAGATCGCAAAATTCCGAAGCAGCCGACAGCATCTGTAAATGTGCAGAAGATTGCCAAAGATGATCAGAATAATAAGATAACTGTCACAGATAAGATATTTACAGTCGCAGCTACTTGTTTCGGCAAAGGCAACAAAACCATACAGAACACAATCAAGATAGGTACAGAGACAGCCAGCCTGCTCAAGGGATGTTTGCCCAGCAAAGCCCGTGGCCGGTTGCGATACGCTATAGTGACCGAATTCAATGTGCCTGATGGTTACGAGATAGAGTCACCGGCCAGCGGTACCCAAAGAGTTTACCTGCCAAGACTTGTCAAAAAGGGTCGCGGATTTAAGGCATTAACAGCCAAGCTGGCAACATTCACAAACAAGAAGAAAGTTATCCCTCCCGGCCCACCGCCCATGCCACAATGCGTTCCTCCAACAACAGGCACATATCCTGCTTGCGAAGCACCAAAAGGTGCTGAACCACCTACAACTGTTACTCCCGTGGTGTCTGAAACACCCAAAGGTACTGAGCCAGGTAGCGAAACTGCCCCTGATCCTAATGCAACTCTTCCGGAGTGTAATGAATATACGGTAGGAATACCTTGTACGACGAAGCCAGTGTAAATTAAAGAAAGTAATTAAGGAATATATAACTATGAAAAACCCATCAACCATAAAGAAAACCCTCACCACGTTAGCAATATTGCTGACCGGAGCCATCACCCTCACCACGGCCGTAGCATCAGCTATACCGTATGACGGACCCAACACCCCCAACTCGCCCGTACCGGCCTTTAACGTCTATACCGGCGTACCGTCTGTCGGCACCGAGTCTGACTTCCTCCGTGCCCGTGTCCCTACCGCTCCCAGCGGTGACACAGCCACTCCCTATGTTGATCCCCTGAACGCCACCTGTGTGGCCGGACAGCGCATCCAGATGCGTGTCTACGTACACAACGGTGCTTCAGTTGCCGGCAACCAGAACGGTTCCGGTCCCAGCGTAGCTCATGGTACGAAAGTTAAAGTAACTGTTCCCGGCAACGAAGCCACCAGCTTCAGTCCCAACGCTACTATCAGCTCAACCAATGCCGCAGCCGTCACCGACGCTGTATCAATCCGTTGTTCCAACACCAGTAATGTCAAGCTGTCCTACGTTCCCGGCTCTGCCTCTCAGTACAGCATCGGCAGCGGTGTCGTAGCCCTGGGTGACGAAATCGTCAGCAGCGGTTCACCGATCCGCAGCCGTACTGTTCCAGGTGATGTATGGGGCTGCTGGGATGACCGTGTCTACGTAATCCTGACAGTTCAGGTTGAACAGAAGACAACCCCTCCTCCGCCTGTTACTCCACCATCAGTAACACCACCAACTCCGACTCCTCCAGCGCCACACCTCCTGCAACTCCTCCGAACGTTCCTGCTGTGCCTGTACCTTCAAGCCTGCCGAACACCGGTGCCGGTGCAGTCATTGCCACCTTCTTCGGAGTCAGCAGCCTTGGTAGCGGTGCTTACTACATCGTGCGGCGCAAGCTCGGACTTTAGAACTGACCGTTCTTCGATAAAACCAACATCTTAAAATCAATAGTCCCCGCAGAACAAAACACCACTGTTTGAGGTGATAGATCAGCAGGTCAAAAACTGTCATTTCCGCGTGAAGCATATCTGTAGATATGCTGAGTAAGGAATGACAGTTTTTGAACACTGAGGCACGGCTCAAACGGGGGATTTTGTTTTGCCGGGACTATAGCCCTTGTCTGTAACAGGCAAGGGGCTTTTGCATTCTTTCTGTCCTGACAAAGCTTATCAGAAACAATAGTAAATAATAATATTGACAAAATACAACTCATATGCTATTATGTATACATTATGCCATCAGACATACCAACCCCAGAAGTAATAGCTTTCGCAAGTCGCCAGGATTTTTTAAGTCTTCCTGACGTTATCCCGCATCCCTATATTGCCGGCGGAGTAGCTACAGTAACCGCTGTGGGAATATGGGCTGGTATGGAAATACACAAACGAAGTATAGAGAAGAACACTCCTCCGGTATTTCCCGGCGCAGCTGCCCTGGAAGAAGCCATAGAGCAAACCCGCGGTGATGTACCCGGCCGAAACGTAAAACATCGTTACCAACGCCTGTCACCACTTATCTGGACAACTATTGGTTTGGGTATTGCCGGAACCGGCTACGCCAGCGGCGCAGAAAAAGTGAACGAAAACTCCAGCCGCAATGCTCAGATCGTTGGAGTAGTAGATGCCTCAACAACAATGGACAGGACCAAAGATATCGAGGGCAAAACACGGTTCCAGGCTGTTATGGATGCTATTCGTGGCAACGATGACTACAGAGGACGCGCATCAATTATAGAATTTGCCAGGCAGCCAAACACCCGCGTGGCTATGAGCTCTGACTGGCGCGATAACATTGGCGACACCGGCAAGCCGGAAGTTGATACTAACGGAGGTGATTTAGCGGGAGCTATGGAAATAGCATTGCAGCAACTCCCTGTCACAAGAAAGCCGGGTGAAGCGACTATACGCAGAGGTGCAGTCATGATCGTAAGTGACGGTACTATATCAAGCACCCCAGGTGAAATGTCAATCATAGTGAGTGATCCTGCTAACAAAAATGTCAAATTCCGGGTTATAGTGCCCGGCACCGATGGTGGAACTTATACTCTTCCCGGTACAGCACCCGAGAAATCCGGGGTTAAGCCCCAGACTTTTGAAGGTTTTGGCGCAAAGAAAGTTGCTAAAGCCGATACTGAAAATGAGTTACGTGATGCTGTCCGCAGCGCTATGCGCGAAGCAGGCACTACCCGGGAAGTCGAAAGCTGGAAACCACCTCTTGTATGGGGCCTCGGTATAGCAGCTATCGGATTTGCCAGAATTGTCAGACGATCATTAACTAATACGAACCAGGGATATCAGAGAAAGCAAGGAAATTAAGGAGATTATTATGAGTACACAACCAGAACAACAATTTGCAGCACCAGAAGTAAGCAGAGATGTAGCCAAATGGGCTACTGATAAATTAGATGTTGTATTTGCTGAAGTTAGCAATTACGCCCATATTCAGGAGGGACATTTGTTGCCGGTAATCGGCGCGGTAGCTGTTCAGAAACCAATGCTCGAAGAAGCCGGCCCGGGATCGGGTAAGACTAACTTTATGAATGTTCTTGCCGCTACTATCTATGATTCTAAGACCGGAAAAGGTGTTTCGGTAGGTGAAATTGAAGGAAATGCCGACATGACCCCAAGCGATATCGTTGGCGTACGCATGCTTGACAGGACTACAGGACAGTTCCAGCTTAAGGAAAGTCCATTAATGAATCAAGTGGTTAAAGTTGATGAGATCAGCCGCGCTTCTGTACGTGCCCAGGCTGCCTTTATGAAAGCCCTTGTTTCTCATAGTATTACACCGAACGGATCTACAGAAACTTACCAACTACCAAAAGCACAAATAGTAATGGCGGCACAAAACGCGACAGATCCGGAGCAGGGAACTAATCCGCTTACCCAAGCCCTTCTTGACCGCTTCTTCGTCAGTATTCAGCCTCAGCCTTATGGGGACAGGGACTATAACGCAATTGCTAAGATACGAGAAAGAACAGGCGAAATAGATAATCCTGAAAGCCTGGTTGACTATATGGTAACTCCGGATGAACTAGTGTATCTGGCGAATGTAATCAGAGGATTTCGTTTGACTCCGGATGCCACGCAGCATACCCGTGAAATCATCTACGCTTTGCGTGATTCCGACGATGTTAATGGCGCCGAAAGCAACCTGAACTTCCAGCGCCCGATAGATGCCGTGCACGCCCTGGCTAAAGTCGCAGCCTTGTTGGACGGAGCTTATAAGGTAGGCAGGGGACACGTTGACCTGGCTGCTGCTCACACCTTGCGTCACAGAGTAGTGCTATCTGATAATGCTATCTACGACGCTAAGTTGAAACCCGAAGACGTTATCGCAGATGCAATTGCGTCAACTCCTAAGCAATTTGTTCCCAGAAAAGTCGCGAACTAATAAGGTTCAGAGGGCATCACTATGTCTGCAGAAGCACCGCAACTATCCTATGAACCGCTCATTGATCCTGAGCATCCTGTTGCCAGCATGGAACAGATACGCCGGCTGGTATTTACACTGCCTGCGCGTGAATTAGCAGGTATTCGGGGCGGCGACAACGTTACCCGCCGATCAGGTCATGGACTGGAAAAAGATGGTATCCGTGACTACGAAATCGGAGATGATCCGCAGCATATAGATTGGAAAAAAACAGCCGTTCATCCCGATGAAAAACTTCAGTTACGGGAGCGATTCCGGGAAATCACACCAAAGGTGTGGATCGTCAGTGACGCCCCGCAGGAACGCAATGACTATGATATTAAATGGGGCTTTTCACAACAGGAACTCGCCAATTCAGCGGTAATGGCTGCAGGGTATATGTTTAGCAGACAGGGGCTTCCCGTAGCGTACTTAGGAATAAATGATCACGATATCCGCCAGAGTTCTCTCCGTCCAAGCCGCAACAGTACTAACATGCTGGCTATCGGAAGAACGATGATAGATCTGAGCCGGGACAGAATCGATGAGCCAACAAGTGAGCCCAGAAACTTATCAGACGGGATAAAAAGGGTTGCCCGACTCGCAACCCGGAACATAGTTGTAGTAGTATCGGATTTTCGTGCTGAAAAACCTGAAAGTGGAAAGTCAGAATTAGAAGCTTCTATAGCTAAGCTGGCACACAAGAAAAATGAAATTATTGCGCTAGAGATCAACAGCCCATGGCATAGAGAACTGCCAAAAGGCCGTGAAGATGAGTCAGGCGGCAAAGGACGCGCCATATGGACAGGCGGAAAAAAAGCTCCCCGCATACGAGAAGCTTACGCGGCTATTGAAGACAGGAACCAGGCTCAGATTGACAGAATGATGCAAAAGTACGGATCACGTCACATCAGGCTTTCAACAGAGGACGGAATGTGGTTTACCGGTATGAGGCGTGAGCTTCGTAAGTCCGGCAGGAGATAAGCACAATAAGTATAAAGAATAGACTTGACAATATAACAATAGTTTGATATGATAGTAGAGATTAAAGAGACAATATAGGTTTTTAGAGAGTTTAAGAGGAGAATGATTATGACACCACAAGGTCCAGAAGCAATAGTAATACAACCGCCGGAAGCCGGCCGTATTGCAGGAATGTTAGAAAGTGCACGAAGTACAGCGTCTCATATGGTAGAAGTTGCGCATGAACGTTGGCGTACAGTAGCTACAGTTGCTGCTGTCGGTAGCGCCACAGTTGCCCTGGCATTGGGCGGTGGTGGCAATAAGCTGAATCTTAGTGCAGAGCCTGCCGGAGCGCAAACAGCTCCTTCAGCAGAAGCCTGCGCTCAGCCGGTCAATCTTGCCGATCGCCGGGCTGACACTATTTTTGGTGCTCGCAACGGTGTATTTGGCATACTGCAGCGCAATGGCAAAAGATTTGCCAAGGATCCAGCAGTTAAAGAGATGCGTACACAGGTTGCGCATGACCAGAATGTTGCCGGTCTTATGATAGAAATCAGCGACCTCCGTGACGGCGGCAAAGCTGCCGATACTTTAACCGAAGCAGGCATAAAAGAGCAGATTAATGCACTGGAAGCCAGCGGGCTGAACAGCCAGACAACTCTTCGCAAAGTTGCCGAGATCTGTAATGAGCTGGACTTTATTGTCCCGAGGGACGACATAGCCGTTACTGGCGGCGAGGCGGCGATCATCGGATTCAAGCGTAATGCGCAGGGTGTCCAAGATGTTGTTATAGAAGACGTCAAACAGAATCAGGTAATGACCGGTTATGGACTAGAAGATAACGTAGACACCGAGGGTATTACCCCAGATGCTGTTGCATTTATCAAAGAATTCGGCAGAAAAGTTTTTGTCATTGCCGGCAACAGAGGCGATAATAAAGGCGACAGCAGAATCTTAATCATGGGACTTAGCAAAGCCGCAAGCGGTGACAAAGATGCTGATTCTGAGACCAAAGCTTCCGGCGGCGGTTCTGCTAATGAGCGAGACGAGAAGAAAAAAGGTGAAGCCGAAGCTGATAATCAGCAAGGTGAAACTCCAAAGGCCAACAAAGCCCCTGCCGGCGGTGGCACCGGCGGCCCGTTAGGTGCAAATGCTCCAACAGGTCCAACCGGTCCATTAGGCCCCGGCAAAAAACCAGCCCCAGCTCCGGGCGTAGTTCCGGCGCAACCCAGAACCCCGCAAGGTCCTCCTGCTCCTGAAGGTCCGCAAGGTCCTCCTGCTCCTGAAGGTCCGCAAGGTCCTCCTGCTCCTGAAGGTCCGCAAGGTCCTCCTGCTCCTGAAGGTCCGCAAGGTCCTCCTGCTCCTGAAGGTCCGCAAGGTCCTCCTGCTCCTGAAGGTCCTGAAGAGCCTGAAGCTCCCGAAGAACCAGAAGAACCAGGTACTCCACCACCTCCGCCACCACCTCCGCCACCACCTCCGCCACCACCTCCGCCACCACCTCCGCCACCACCTCCGCCACCACCTCCGCCACCACCTCCGCCACCACCTCCGCCACCACCTCCGCCACCACCTCCGCCACCACCTCCGCCACCACCTCCGCCACCACCTCCGCCACCACCTCCGCCACCACCTCCGCCACCACCTCCGCCACCACCACCTAAAGGTGCTGAACCTACTGCGCCTCCAAGCGACTACGCTCCGTCTGCGCGCTCGGCCAATACTTCACCCGGCACCGTAACTTACAACGTGCGATAGGAAAGGTAATATAAAGGAACCTCACAATGCGTAAACTAACCACCATAAAGAAAACCCTCACCACGTTAGCAATATTGCTGACCGGAGCCATCACCCTCACCACGGCCGTAGCATCAGCTATACCGTATGACGGACCCAACACCCCCAACTCGCCCGTACCGGCCTTTAACGTCTATACCGGCGTACCGTCTGTCGGCACCGAGTCTGACTTCCTCCGTGCCCGTGTCCCTACCGCTCCCAGCGGTGACACAGCCACTCCCTATGTTGATCCCCTGAACGCCACCTGTGTGGCCGGACAGCGCATCCAGATGCGTGTCTACGTACACAACGGTGCTTCAGTTGCCGGCAACCAGAACGGTTCCGGTCCCAGCGTAGCTCATGGTACGAAAGTTAAAGTAACTGTTCCCGGCAACGAAGCCACCAGCTTCAGTCCCAACGCTACTATCAGCTCAACCAATGCCGCAGCCGTCACCGACGCTGTATCAATCCGTTGTTCCAACACCAGTAATGTCAAGCTGTCCTACGTTCCCGGCTCTGCCTCTCAGTACAGCATCGGCAGCGGTGTCGTAGCCCTGGGTGACGAAATCGTCAGCAGCGGTTCACCGATCCGCAGCCGTACTGTTCCAGGTGATGTATGGGGCTGCTGGGATGACCGTGTCTACGTAATCCTGACAGTTCAGGTTGAACAGAAGACAACCCCTCCTCCGCCTGTTACTCCACCATCAGTAACACCACCAACTCCGACTCCTCCAGCGCCTACACCTCCTGCAACCCCTCCGAAAGTTCCTGATGTGCCTGTACCTCCGAGCCTGCCGAACACCGGTGCCGGTGCAGTCATTGCCACCTTCTTCGGAGTCAGCAGCCTTGGTAGCGGTGCTTACTACATCGTGCGGCGCAAGCTCGGACTTTAGTAAAGCTCAAAAGTAGGGTGTGGAAAACTGTCTGGCCAGAAGTGCAAAAATGTGCTACTATGCAGTCAGTTCCTGAACGAGCATCGTGACTGACCGCTCCCTAAGTAAATAAAAATATAAAACAAACTAAGAGCCCCTGACGAGGTGGTCAGGGGTTCTTTTTGTATCTGTACAGGAGACATAATTTATGATTGTACCTCTGTTATGATACAATTTATCAGTTGCAATAAAGTTTGAATAAATGACCTCATTGGTTGAGCTGTCCGGGGCACCCCGACTTGTCGGAACAATCGGAGTTCGATCTTTAAAAAGTCACAAAGCACTGGAGAGTATTATTAATTCTTCCGGCGGTCCCGTCGTCTAACGGTCAGGACACCAGGTTTTCATCCTGGCAATAGGGGTTCGATTCCCCTCGGGATCACCAGAAGAGTTAATAATTTTTTAACAGGACACTCCGGCTTGTCGGAACAATCGTAGTTCGATTCTCGCGACAAGGTCACCAAAAAGAAATCATCCGATACAATGGTCTTTTTTATGCAAAGTATCGAATAGTTTACTTGCCTCCAAGAAGCATAACCGGTTACACTAAGAAGTAATGAGTCCTACTGATAAAGTGCCGAACGTACCACTAAAATCGTTTAAACGAACAAAAATCATCGCTACAGTCGGGCCGTCTACAAATTCGTATACAGCAATCAATGATCTGATCAAAGCCGGCGCCAACGGCCTGCGGTTTAACTTCAGCCATGGCAAAAATGAAGAGCGGGATATCCAGCTGGCATGGATACGCAGGGCGGCGAAAGTTCAGGGTAAGCCGGTAGCGATTATTCAGGATTTGCAGGGACCGAAAATTCGTCTGGGAGACTTCGATGGCATCGTCAATGTAGCTACTGGTCAGAATCTGACATTTGCATACAAGGCGGACTATGAACGTTCCGGCCACTTACCGACGCAATACGATCTGAGCAAGAAGATGAAGCGGGGCGAACGGTTGTATTTGTTTGACGGTAAAGTACAGGCCACGGTCACAAGTGTTAAAGATGGTATGGTGCATGCCCGGGCAGACAATGCCGGCATACTGATCAAGCGCAAAGGGATCAATGTGCCTGATACTGATTTCGAGGGCGATATTATCACCACAAAAGATAAGAAAGATATGGCTTATGGGTCTACCCGGGATATAGACTATGTTGCACTCAGCTTCATCCAGACAGCCAAAGATGTGCGTTCTCTGCGCAGAATGCTAAAAAATCTGGGAAGCACTGCCAAAATTATTGCTAAGATCGAGACGAAGAGCGCTTGTGATAATCTGGAAGAAATTGTAGCCGAAGCCGATGTTATCATGGTAGCTCGTGGTGACCTGGCTATAGAAACATTACCGGAAGTTGTGCCTATCGTGCAGCGTCAGACCATCGAGCTGGGCATGAAATACGCCAAACCAACCATTGTAGCCACTCAGATGCTGGCCAGTATGACAGAAATGCCCGAACCAACGCGTGCGGAAGTATCGGATGTTGCTACGGCAGTATTGCTGGGCGCTGACGCGGTGATGCTGAGCGAAGAAACGGCGAGCGGAAAATATCCGGTCGCGGCCGTCAGAATAATGAAGCGGATTGTTAATTATACTCAGAAACATGCCCTGGATAAGCCGGCAATAGTAAGAGTCGATGAAATCCTGAATACGACCCGGGCCATCGCGGTAGCAATCATCGAGCTGGCGGGCGCGATCAAAGCCATTGCTATAGTCTCCGAAACTAAATCAGGCGCTACTGCTCTTCAGGTTGCTGCCAGGCGTCCCGATGTACCGATCATCGCGGTGACTTCTCAGACACGGGTAGCTCAACAACTGGCCATTGTATACGGCACCAAGAGCTATGTCCGGCCTGATGATCAGATGCAGGCTACCAAGCTGACTAATTGGATGCATCGCAACAAAGTCCTTACACAAGGCGATATCGTGGTGACGGCTTCCGGTCAGCATCCCGGCGTAGTCGGCACCACAGACACCATAAAAGTAAGAGTTCTTTAAATAAATAATTTATGAAAAAACTGAAAAGGTAATTTGTGTTTAATAAAAAAACTGTTCATAACATAGATATCGGTGGCAAAACTGTTTTGGTGCGGGCAGATTATAATGTTCCCGTCAAAGATGGTGAGATAACCAATGATTACCGTATCAAGATGTCGTTGCCAACTATTCAATACCTTATAGAAATGGGTTGTAAAATTGTAATTTGCTCTCACCTCGGCCGGCCCAAAGGCAGGGAAGATAACGATTGCTCGTTGTATCCTGTGAGCGTGCAGTTGGGTAAGCTGCTGGGGAAACCGGTCAGATTTGCGCCGGATTGCACAGGTGATGAAACACAGGCCAAAATTCAGGAACTGAATAACGGCGACGTGCTGTTACTGGAAAATCTGCGATACTATCCTGAAGAAGAGGCCAATGACGATAATTTTGCGGCCAAACTAGCCCGCGGCATGGAAATTTTCGTACAGGATGGATTCGGTGTGGTCCATCGGGCGCACGCCAGCACAGATGCAATTACGCGTCATTTGCCAGGTGTGGCAGGTCTGTTACTGGAGACAGAAGTTTCTACGATCCTTAAAGTCATGGAAGATCCTGACAGGCCGTTGATGGCCCTGCTCGGAGGTGCAAAGATCAGCGATAAGATCGAAATGCTGAGTCGCTTTATTGAAATTGCTGATGTAGTGGCCGTGGGCGGTGCTATGTCAAATACCTTTCTGCTGGCCGAGGGTATCAAAATAGGTAACAGCCTGGCCGAACCGGACGAAGTGAATCTGGCAAAGGATATTCTGAACCGTGCGCGAGCCAAAGCAAGACAGGGAAATTTTGTGTTTTATGTACCACAGGACGGCGTGGTTGCTAAAGCAATGGAAGAAAAGACCACGACCAGAATTGTCGACTGGGGAACCCATGTTATTGCCGATATCGAGAGTTATCCCAAGCCTCCGCCTCCTTCAAGCAGTCTGGTAGAGCCTGATGAGCGAATACTGGACATCGGACCATTCTCAGGTGCTTTTATCGCAGGTAGCATGCAGCTGGCGGATACGGTTATATGGAACGGAGCAATGGGAGTCACCGAAATCGAAGGTTTGCAGTCAGCTACCGGGCCATTTTCCCACGGTACAGAACTTGTCATCGAGGCTATGCTGGGACAGTTCGGCCATCGGCCGCACACTATAGTTGGCGGAGGAGATACTGTAGGCTATATCGAGAACCGGGGCCTGACTGATCACTTCGACCATGTTTCTACAGGTGGTGGGGCCAGTATGGATCTGATGAGCGGCAAGCCGTTACCAGGCGTAGAGGCACTACTGAGCAAATAGTTAGAGCAGGTGTCTGAAAACTAAGATAATAAAAATCTAAAACAATACTCAACGTTTTGAATTTCAATATCTTAGTTTTCCGGATTTTCTAGTATACTTAAGCATAAGAATTATGAAACGTACGCTGATTGTTGGTAACTGGAAAATGCACCTGAGTGTTAGCGAGGCTAGTCTGTTGGCCGCTCGTCTGCAAAAACATATCAGCGCACATCGCGATATAGAAGTTGTGCTGGCGCCCAGTATGTTGGCATTACAACCTCTGGCCCAGCAGATTGATCGTCGCAAGTTCCGGCTGGCTGCCCAGAATGCTTTTCCGAAAGACGAGGGTCCATATACCGGCGAGGTTTCATTCGCTATGCTCCATGGCATCGTTCATTATGTGATTATCGGACATTCTGAGCGCAGAATGCATTTTGGTGAATCACTGGAGATGATTCGTGACAAGGTAGCATCATGTGTACACAATGGCATTATCCCTATTCTTTGTGTCGGCGAAACGGCTATCGAGCATAAGGCAGGAGAAACCAAACAGGTCTTGCATGACCAGGTAGTAACTGCGCTTAGTAATCTCACTGCGGAAGAAGTCGCTGAAATAGTTATCGCGTACGAACCGGTCTGGGCAATTGGCGCGGGAAATCCGGCCAAACCCGATCAGATAGAAGCGGCAATTACTTACATACGACATCAGATACTGGAATTGTATGGAGAGACAGCAGCAAAGGACATACGTATAATTTATGGTGCGAGTGTTGAGGCCGACTACGTCCACGGTATATTGGGTATCGAGGGAGTGGACGGCTTACTGCCCGGGGGTGCCAGCCTGAATTATCATAAGTTCAGTAGTATAGTCGATGCCGCATACCGGCTTAACCGGGAACCCGGCTAGTGGCGACAAAGAAAAAAAGTACAGAAGAAGAATCCTCTGCGGAGACTAAGCTTTTTGATGTTACCAAACCCGGCAAAACTGCAGCCTCTGCGACTTCACGGCCTATTATTGTCGGTCATGGCGGTGCAATTAACCAGGATCCAATGGTTACGCCTCCCGCCGAAGATACGAAACCATCAGAAAATTCTTCTTTACAAACACACGGCAATGCTGTGATTAGCCCGCTAAAAGCTGCAGTACCTGTAGAAGCTGGTAAAGAAACCAGTGAGACAGGAAATACAGAACCCATTAATACGCCGGATACTGATTCAGTAAATCCTGAATCTTCAGATTCTGCCACAGTTGATGCACTGGCAAACGAAGCAAACGCCAAAAAAGAGCAAAAAAAAGAAGGTGACGAAAACGCTGCCCGTGTATTAGAGCTCGAAAAAATAATCGAAAGCAAACAGTACTTTGTACCCATAGGAGAGTCGAAAAGACATCGTTCAAATCAACGAATACTTATTACTTTTATTCTGCTGCTGATTATATCGGTTGTCGGAGCTAACTTTGCCGTTGATGCCGAAGTACTTGATATCGGCGTAAAACCACTCACTGATGTACTATAATTAAGCTTCGAAGGAGAAAAACATAAAACTCAACCACAACGGGTTCTCAACCGTCATTATTATAGGGGTGGTTGTTATGGTAGGAATAATTTTTTTTGCGGGTTGGCGGGTCTATGATTCCAGCAAAGACAAGGACATGAGCCAGCCAGTTGCGGCGACCAAAACGGAAGACAAAAAAGAGCCGGACCAGCAAAAGAGAAGTGGTGTTCCAGCCGGATTTGGCGAGCTCAAGGTCGCTGGCATGCAGAGCCCGATCTACTACCCGTTGAGCCAAAATCCGGTGAAAGATGTGACCAGTGTTGATGAAGGTTACGGTGGAACATTCCAAAAAGAGACTTTTGTTGCCAAATATCAACTGAAAGATGTAACCCTGAATGTTTTTAAAGCTGACGGCCTGGTTATCCAACAGGGAATTGGCGTGCCCCTCACGTGTGCCTACGACAAGGTGTCCAAAAAGTTCACTTTGGCTCCCGATAATAAATACGCTACCGCGCAGTCTTGCAATTTTAAGCTGACGGCATTTGACGGTGTCCGGTTCCTGGACAATAAAAACAGCTACGAATCGGTGTTCATTGCTAGCTACATTAGCCCGCCAGTAGAAAGTAATTTTTTGATCGAAGTAAGCGCCACGCATATCAATGAGTGTTACGGCTACGGTACGGAAACTATTCCCGAAGCAGCGTGCAATCAGAAAATTAATGACAACCAACAAAAAGTCGATGCTTTCCTGAAAGAGCTGGTCAGAGGCAATACAGCACTTTTCCAATAAAGTTTCGAAGCTTGTTAGAATATAAGGTAATGACAGAGAATAATATTCTGATTGGGTTGAATCCTGAGCAGCAGCGGGCTGTGGAGACTACCGAAGGCCCCTTGCTTATTCAGGCCGGAGCAGGGAGCGGCAAGACCAAAACGCTGACCCACCGCATTGCCTATATTATCGATTCAGGTAAAGCCACTCCTTATAATATTCTGGCGGTAACATTTACCAACAAAGCTGCCCTGGAAATGCGTGAGCGACTGGCCCGTCTTCTCGGAAAAAACCCGAATGATCGCTCGTTTGTACCATTTATGGGTACATTTCACAGTATCTGCGTTCGGTTGCTGCGTATGGACGGTAGTTATGTGGGCGTTCCTGCTAACTTTGTGATATTTGACGAAAGTGACCGCCTGGCAGCTATTAAACGTATTACCAAAGAGTTGATGACGGATGAAAAAGCGTTTCCGCCGCGCCAGATCGGATCGCTTATCTCGGGTGCCAAAAATGAATTGATCGGGCCAGCTGATTATAATCAGTTTGCAGGCGGTCCGCTGGAAAAAATTGTCGGCAATGTGTTCCCCCGCTACGAGGCCGCTCTCAAAGAATGCAGTGCACTTGATTTTGATGATCTGATCGGTAAGACTGTGCAATTACTTCAGGAGCATAAACCTATCCGGCAAAAGTGGCAGGAAACGTTTCGATACATCATGATTGATGAGTATCAGGATACAAATGCTGCCCAGTATACCCTTATCAAACTGTTGGTCGGGGCAGGTAAAAATATTGCCGTGGTAGGTGATGACTGGCAGTCAATATATAGCTGGAGAGGCGCGGATTTCCGTAATATTCTGCGATTTGAGTCTGATTATCCGGATGCAACCATTATTAAACTTGAGCAAAATTATCGCAGTACCAAAAATATTCTGGCAGCTGCGCATACTGTGATTATTGAAAATGCTGAACGCTCTGACAAAAAACTGTGGACTGATGCGGGTGACGGTTTGCCGGTCCGGATAATAACGGTGGCAAATGAGCGGGGTGAAGGGGAGGCAATTATACGCCGGGCAAAACATCAGGTGGACAGCGGAATACGCCGGTACAATGATTTCGCAGTGCTGTATCGTACCAATGCCCAGAGCCGTGCCCTTGAAGAAGCATGCCTGCACTATGGCGTGCCTTATCGCATTGTAGGCAATGTGCGCTTCTATGACCGCAAAGAAATTAAAGATATCATTGCTTATATCCGTTTGTTATTTCAGCCGGAAGATCGGATCAGCTTCGAACGGATTGTGAATGTACCTGCCCGCGGCATTGGCACAAAATCCCTGCAGATGTTTTTTGCCTGGCAAACTATCCGGGGACTGTCCCTGGCAGAAGCTCTGGCCCGTGTTTCAGAGTGTACTGACATCACGCCGAAAGCGCGGCAGGCTGTGGGTGATTTCTCAGCAATAATGGATAATCTGCGAGCTATCATGGACGATACCAGTGTCTCCGGATTAATTGATTCTCTGATCCGCCGGCTTGATTATATGAATTATCTGGATGACCACACGCCGCAGGGCGAGGCCCGACAGGAAAATGTTCGTGAGTTATTGAGCGTTGCAAAGCAATATGAAGAATTCGGGCTGGAAGGCTTTCTGGAAGAAATATCACTGGTGAGTGATGCCGGTAATTCGACCGATAATGGACAAGCTTTAACACTTATGACTCTGCACTCGGCCAAAGGACTGGAATTTCCGGTGGTATTTTTGCCGGGCATGGAAGAAACTATTCTGCCGCACTCCAGAGCTTTGTATGATCAGTCTGAAATGGAAGAGGAGCGTCGCCTCTGTTATGTCGGTATGACACGGGCCCGTGAAGAACTCTATCTGATATGCAGTTCATCGCGTATGCTGTATGGCGGAGTTCAGCACAACGCCCCCAGCCGGTTTTTGTCCGGGATAGAAGGTAGTGTTGAAACAGGTATTTTACCGGATGCTGCTCCGGCGTTTTCTGATAATGGCAGAGTCTCAGACGAGCCACGTTATGTGCCGGTAATTAATGAAGGGGACCATGTAATACATAGCTTATTCGGCGAGGGCACCGTCGTTGAGATGGAGGGAGAAAACGCAGTTATTTACTTCAAAGGTAAAGGGCCGAAAAAGCTCAATATTGCCTTCGCTCCCTTACAGAAATTATAAAATATGGTAAAATATATAAGTTTTGTATAGATATATGAGTGCATCGAATTCTACGTCTTTTTTTAAATTGAACTTCCGGCACAGGCATCCGTTCGTGGTCCCGGTGATAACTTTTTTTGCCTTGTTTTTTGCCTCGTGCATAGGTTTGGTTATGACAGGCGGAGAAACAATCGGAGCCAAAGATTCCAGGATTGTGCAGCTGTATGTTGATGGCAAAAAGCGTGCAGTACCTACCCGTGCATCAACTGTCGGCGAGGTTCTGAATCGTCTGGATGTAGAACTGCGCGAAGAAGATGTGGTAGACCCGGCTGTCGACAGTCCGATTACTGGCAATAATTTCAGTATAAATATTTATCGTGCCCGTCCCGTTACCATTATTGACTCGGGAGGTCAAAAAACCAGAGCTAAAATAGCTGACCGGGAACCATCTGATATTGCCAGAAAAGCCGGGCTGACGATATATCCCGAGGATAAACTTACTGCCATGTCCCCTGCCGGGGTGTTACACAGCGGAGTAATAGGTGAACAGATTGTCATTGACCGGGCATTACCTGTCAAATTGAGTTTGTATGGCACAACCTATGATATCCGTACTCAGGCTCACAGCGTGGCTGAGTTGGTGAAGGAGAGGGGAATTCATTATGATCAGGCTTCTGTTCTGCCAGATCCGGAGACTGCGCTAAAAGCAAACGATATAGTGTTTGTTACAGAGGTAGGGAAACAGATTGCCGTTGTGGAGGAAGCCATATCTCCACCTGTACAATATGTTGACAGTGCCGATCTTGATATCGGAACTACAAAAACCAAAGAGGAGGGTACGCCCGGCAAAAAAGTTGTAGTTTATGATGTAGCACCGAACGGTGCAAAGAAGCCTCTGCAGGAGATTGTGGTTTTACAGCCTGTCCGGAAACTTGTAGCCCGCGGAGTGAAACCTAAACCCGGCTTTGATGGTGGCTTCGATGCGGCCCTCGCCAGGCTGAGAAGCTGTGAGGGAAGCTACTCCAGTAATACAGGGAACGGCTATTATGGCGCATATCAGTTCGATGTTGGCACCTGGGGTAACTACGGCGGGTATCCGAATGCGGCAGCAGCCCCTCCTCTGGTTCAGGATCAAAAAGCCAAAGAAACATATATGCGTCGTGGATGGCAGCCGTGGCCGAGCTGCAAAAATAAGATGGGCCTGCAGGACGTATATCGTTGACAGACAGATTGTACGTCGTATGGCTGTAGAACATATTCCTAAGAAGTCTCTCGGGCAGCACTGGCTGAACGACGAAAGTATGTTGCATGCTATGTGCGACATGGCCGGGGTAAATGCGGGGGACGCGGTTCTGGAAATTGGTCCCGGGCACGGTACTCTCACCGAAAAACTTCTGGAAAGGGGCACTGAAGTAACAGCTATTGAAAAAGATGAGTTCCTTGCCTCCCGGCTCAACTCCCGGGCAGAGGCCAAAAAACAACTCCGGCTGCACGTGATAACCGGTGATATTCTGACATTTGACCTGAGCTCTATGTCAAATGGTTATAAAGTGGTGGCCAATATTCCGTATTATCTGACCAGCAAATTAATCCGGGTTCTGTCCGAATCGTCTAATCCTCCTGTGTCAGTCACTCTGTTAATACAAAAAGAAGTCGCGCAGCGTTTGGCAGCCGGTCCGGGCAGTATGTCACTGCTCACGGTATCGGCAGGCATGTATTTTATACCGGGCCTTGGTCCGGTTGTACCAGCCGGACTGTTTACTCCACCCCCGAAAGTTGATTCGCAAATCGTGCATTTAGAGCGAAGGAAAAAACCGCTATTCGGCAAAACAGATTCAAAAAAATTATTTCGTGTTGTAAAAGCCGGGTTTTCTAACCGGCGTAAAACACTCCTTAATTCTTTGTCATCCGGATTGCAGTTGTCTAAAGAAGAAACAACTCACTTTCTGGATATCTCTCAGATTGATCCTAAGTGCCGACCCCAGGAACTGAGCCCGGAACAATGGATCAGACTTACTAATGTGATATCACAAAACGATTAATTTGGCACATCCACCGTTTCTAAGTAATCAGGCTGTATAAAGTATGAAAATTAACCCGGCCATCCGGAGCAATGGTTTTAACTGCCACGGCAATGCGGGTATCTGCATTCAGATTATTCCATAATAACTCAGCCATTTCACGGGCATTCGCCAGTATTGGCAATCGAACAGGCGGCTCGTCGAATGACGGCAGCGGAACATCATTGCCTGCGTAGGTATGCAAACAATATCCGACGCCTGATTCGAGCTGTATCTCCGGAGAATGTTCAGTATAAGACTTACGAATCGGCTGATCTGAATCGGGCGTTTTACGAATGATTGTCAGACCATACGCGGACTCATTTTCGCCGGCTTCAGTATTAATGTAGCCACTGATCCGTGGTGTAAAATTCGGCGTGTCCGGTTCGTAGGTTTCGGACTGCATTGCCTCGTCGAAACTTTTTCCACTGCGCAAATATTGCACAATAGTTGCAGTCTGATCGCCATTACTGACTATATGCACCGGACCTGCTGCCCGCATCGCATCGTATATTGTGAGTTCCGGCCAGGTTACCGGTTTGGTTTTATCATATGTCTCAGTGCTGATGATATTATCCTGCAACACCAGAATCCGGTTGCGAGAATCGTCGCTGCGTCCGCCGATAGCATAGGCCTGCACAGCTGTTTTATCCTCGTAGCCCATAATTATTACCCGCCCGGGGTATGGATTAGCTGCTAAAATTGCCAGGTTTTGTTCCGGAGTATTATCTGATTTGTATAACGGCATAAGATGTATAGATCAAAGATAATTGTGACATTTTGACGCCGCAAATACAAATCGAAAAACCTGACTCTCAAAACCTGAATTATAGCCGGGGTCCTGTCAAACGGTCCGCCCCGCTTTTGTGCTCGTCTGCTGACTGCGCGCTAAATCGGGTGCTGCCTCGCCATTTGCCACCCCATATTGATGGGTTTTGAGATTCAGGTAAAAAATATCATGCGGCCACTCATGAAGCTTTACTTTTTGGAGCCAAAGCCGGACAATTAACTCAGAATTTAACCGGAGTACTATCGATGGACAAGAATGAAGTCAATCCAAAACAAGCAAATAACAGGATCAGCTTAAGTCTGGATACCAGAATCATAATTCTGGCCCTGCTGGTGATAATATGCGGTATGCTGCTTACATGGAAGCCATGGGAAAGCACACCTGACAGCAACGACAGAACAATCACTGTTAGCGGTGAGGCCAAAATTACGCAGGAGCCGGATGAGTACGCCTTCAATCCGACTTATCAGTTCAAGGACTCGAATAAAGATGCTGCCCTTGCGGCGCTGACCAAAAAGAGCGGAGAAATAACCAGCAAACTTAAAGCGCTGGGTGTACCTGACGGCAAGATCAAAACAGATTCTGATGGCTACAACTACGATTATTACTATGACGACACCGAGCGCAAGAGTACGTATTCGTTGCGAATGACTGTGACAACAGACAACAAAGATCTGGCACAAAAAGTTCAGGATTACCTGCTATCAACGGAACCTATGGGGCAGGTAACACCTCAGGCAAATTTCAGCGATGCCAAACGCAAAGAAATCGAGAGTAAAGCCCGTGACGAAGCAACCAAAGATGCGCGGAGCAAAGCTGATCAATCTGCGAGGAATCTGGGATTCAAAGTCGGCAAAGTAAAGAGTATCAATGACGGCGAGAGCACGGGTGGTATCCGACCATATAGCCGTGGAGCACCAGAGACTTCAATTGCAACAGATAGTGATAAGCCTCAAAGTCTGCAGATTCAGCCTGGCGAAGATAAACTGACCTATTCTGTTACAGTCGTCTACTACGTCAGATAGATTTCAGAAAAGGTAGCGGAAACTGTTCTTTGAGGTAGCGTTTATAAAGTGCTATGTGATCGGCATGATCAAAAGCAATTTGTTCCTTGGGAGGCAACGCATCTAAAAGATACCATTTTTGTTCGTCAGACTCATCATCCGGCTCATCGGTTTTTTCTACGGCTTCGCAAAAATAAACAAATGATATGTTCTGCCGGTCTTCACCGGATCGGTTCGGCTTATCAACAATACTGAGTAGTGTCAGGTTCTGCACCTGCCAACCCGTTTCTTCCAGAATCTCACGCTGTGCCGCCTGTACCAAAGTCTCATCCCTTTCGGCATATCCTCCGGCAAGCCCCCATTTACCACCCTCGAGTAATCGAAGCGCGCGTTTAACCATCAGTATTTTCCCGTTTTTCAGTACCAATGAATCCACGACCACATGTCTGAGCAATGCATTGCTGTTATTCTCAAACGTACAACTTATCATAGTTTCATGATAACAGCTTGCAGGCGTATATATTGACAAATACTAATGAGGGGTATAATTAAGGCAGATATTTAAAAATCAGGAGGATTCTTATGGGAGGTAATATTCTAAGCGCTTTGGTCGGGGTATTCATAGGTATTGCAGAAGTAATATTAGGCTTAAGAATATTGTTTCGCCTGGTAAACGCCAATCCCGCGGCGGCATTTGTTGACTGGATATACCGTACCAGCAATACGCTCATGGAGCCATTTCGCGGAATATTTCCGCCGGCAACAGCTATAGACAACGGAATTGTTCTTGATATTCCGGCAATTTTCGCTATCATCATGTATTTAGTATTCGGCGCATTGCTGATGTGGGTACTTTCATTAATTCCATCAGGCGGCGGTGTGACACGGGTCACCCGCGTTAAAAAATAGACCTCTTTCCCAACTCTATACGTATGGGAAAGAGTTCTAATAACAGATTCGTAAAGTTTGTTTGATCTTAGGGAATCAGGGAGCCGGTTTTGATCAGGAGTTCGAGCATTTTTCTTCCATGAGGAGCTTTGTCGATAATTTTTGACAAATCAGCTCCGCAATATGCTAATCCTTCCGATGGGGTGTGATTACCATTTTGCCAAAGCGAGAAATCCTTTATCAGATACACTGTTCCGTCAACAGCCACATAGCAGTCACGACCATCTTTGCCGTCTGCTCTGGCCAGTTCGTCACGGGTTATGGAGCGTTGCTGAGTTTTTGCCGCCGGCTGCTTGTCATCTTGTCTGTTTTTTGAAATGGCGTATGCGCCTGCCAGCATTATTAACGCGATAGTAATGCTGGCGGATAGAGTAATTATTCTGGTTTTATCCATCAGATATTTTTCATGATCAAAAAGCTTTATAATATCTGTTTGCCTGATCTGAGCAACTACCAGCCAATGTAGTATCAGGGATAGCCCTGCACATTTCAAGTCCCTGCTTATCGCTGTGATGATAAGATATAAAATCTTTTACAGCACCTGTGAAGCAATACTCACGGGCTTCATCAGTCGGGCCAAGCATACAGAGCTCAATGGTTCGTTGTTTATCGCTTGATGACTGTCCGGAAACATCTCTGCCAAGACTTTGGTAGCAGGTTTTATCAAACGGGTTTGCCAATCCGGCACACAGACCGAATACTTTGCTGTAGTCATATCTTTCGACAAGCAGTGCATGAGATGTCTGCATCATGTAACAGGATTCTTTATATATATCGGCTACTCCTGTGCATGGATAAAGCGGATCATCAGCCTTGAAGTAATCGGAACTCTCGACCTGGTTTACTTCATTCATGACATTTTCCATAAATACTCCGCTGTAACACGACTCCTGCTCCCATGAATTAGTAAACTTACCGCAGCTATCGAGGGCGGTGAAGAGGTTATCATCCTGTACGGCCATGAGGCCATGACCCATACCATGGACACAGTTGTAATGATCGAAACTGTAGGGCTTGTCTTTCAAAAAGCTGACACAGACGTTATTGATCTCGGACAGGATCTTGTCTTTCCCCAGATCACTGGCAACTGTCTCTATTGCCCCATGGTAATATCCCGACCAGCAGAAGTTATCGCCATGTGCGTACGTATCGGCAAGAGTAGAGAATTGTTTGGCGGCTGTTCGCCCAATAACATGTGCTACCTGGTGGCAATTGGTCTTAATATAGGGGTTAGTGTCATAGGCTTTGCGGAATTCAACAAAAGCTGCTTCCGGCGACTTATCAGTAACCAAGGCAGTATAATATTCCTGCCAGCAGGGGAAGCTTGTTTCGTCAGCTCCGGTACATACTACAACCCGCTGTGATTTCTTAGCAGGTTGCTGCAAGAGTTGCCACGACGCAATCCCGGCTCCGACCAGCACCAGTACGGGTATCAATAACCAAAGCTTCGTTCGCAGTCTCTTCATTACTCAGTAGTATAACAACTGCGAGGTTAAATTACCCTACAGATAAGCGTAAAACAGAGCCGCTTTATTCAGGTTTTAATATCGGTGTCCGTAAGTTTGGATTTTAGCTGTTCAATTTGCTCTGCAGGTATTTTATTGCCTGAAATGTCGAGAGTTCTGAGCCAGGTCATGGTGCCCAATTCATCCGGGACACTGGTCATCCGATTATTATTGGCACGGATTTCACGAAGATTTTTGAGCTGACTGATCTCTGTGGGGAACGATTCCAGGCGATTATTCTCAATGTTCAATATTTCCAGATTAGTCAGCTTCGAAATATCTGCCGGCAGAGAGGTCAGCTGGTTATTGGACACATTCAGATTCTTAAGGCTGCTGCTCTGCAATACTGAATCCGACAGAGTCGTCAGCTGTTTGCCGCTCAGATCAAGCGAATCGCCACTGGTCTCCTTCGTGCTTTGACCGGCATTATCAGAAGGCGGGTTAGATTGTGTAGGGGTAGAATTATTATCCGAAGACTGAGCGATCAGATAGCTGACTCCAAAAACGAGTAAAACAGCAACTGCAATAAGGCCTTTTTTATACATGGAGTTCCGTTCATTTAAGTTAACAGCAATTGCCAATTGTAGACTGGTGCCCATTATAAAAATAGCGGATTTCTTACAATCACCCACTCCTTAATGAGCAATAAAAAAGCACCAGCGTTTGCTGATGCGTTTTTGGAGGAGCTGCCGGTGATTGCAACCGGGTCCGATGGTTTAGCTAGCTAGTCTGTCCTACAGGCATAGGTCATTTGAATTACGGCTCCGGACTGAGAATGACCAAAACGTCCGGGGCCGTTCGATCCAATGTCTTAGCATGTCCTGCGGATCAAAAGAACATGAGCGACCAGAAATATAGCGTCTGCTCGTACTATCTGGTGTCGTGCGAAAGACGGCTTAGATAATTAAATCTAAACTGTTGCACGAAGTGCAGTTTGAGGAACAAATGCTGCAGCCAAGGCTGAAACACCGTTATCAAAAGCGGTCTTCATGCGATCTGTAAGTTTTGCACTTATAGAAAGTTTGTCTATTTGAGACCGAGGTCTCTCGCTGACAAGCGGCCTGCTGATCTAACTGATAAAGTCCAACGTCGAGCTTAAAATTCAGCCCCGTAATGTATCACCTATGGCGATCACTCTATTATACCACTTATGTCAATAGTCTGGCAATAGTTGTTCAGAAACCAGCGCCTCTGTTACAATGGTTGTGAATGTCAAAGGGCAAACCACCGTCACTGCTACGTATTTATGCACTATCTACTGTTATTTCTGTGGGTTTGATTGCTTTTGTAGGAATACAAGCTGGTCTGGCAGCACTTTTTCTGGTAATAGTTCTGGCTGCATTGGAAATCACCTTTAGTGTAGATAATGCCGTAGTAAACACCCGTATTCTTGAGAAAATGAGTCCCGCCTGGCAGCAGGCATTTCTGACTGTAGGGATACTAATTGCAGTGTTCGGTGTGCGTGTTGTACTACCCCTGGCAATCGTGGCCGGGGCAGCCGGGCTAAGCATGTCTGAAGTACTGCATCTGGCGCTTAATAATTCGGCAGAATATGGTCATCAGCTCGAAACGGCTCATCCTGTAATCGCATCTTTCGGAGGCGTATTTCTGATGATGATCTTTCTGGACTTTTTCTTCAAGGAGCGCAAAATAAAGTGGCTGAAAACTGTCGAAAAGATATTAGCCCAAACCGGTAAATTGCAAAATATGAGCATCATTCTGGCCTGTGGCGCACTGCTGTTTGTAAGCAGCTTTCTGCACCACGAGGAACGTCTGGATGTGCTGACAGCAGGATTTCTGGGGCTCCTGACTTATCTTATAATTAACTCCTTTGATACGATTCTGCATAATGCCGGCATAGAGAGCAAAATGTCCAAAGGTGTGAACAATACATTCAAGGCCGGGCTCATAGGCTTCATCTATCTGAATGTAGTAGACGCCAGCTTCTCGCTGGACGGAGTAATTGGTGCTTTTGCCATAACTGACCAGATATTATTGATTGCTACGGGCTTAGGTATCGGAGCACTATACGTGCGCGTTATGACGGTCCATATGCTCCGGCATGGTGTGCTGGATCAGTATCGCTATCTGGAGCATGGTGCTCACTATGCAATTGGTATACTGGCAATTCTGTTACTGGCTTCCCTTAAATTTGAAATATCCGAAGTGGTCACCGGCCTGACAGGTATGCTCTTTGTAGTTACGGCACTCGTACAATCTTACATCGAAGCCAAAGCCGACAAAAAGAGAAAATCTGTAAAAACGTAAAACTATTTATGACTGAAGGTATTGAATTGCCATGTTCAGGCAAGATGACATTTGATACGAACGCGCAGGCCAAAGCGGCAGCTGTAACTGCAGAGTATCAGAGGGGAATTAAACTGGTATCGTATCGTTGCCGGCACTGCAAACTATGGCATTTATCAAGCTCCTGAGACCTGACTCTCAAAACCTGAATTATAGCCGGGGTCCTGTCAAACGGTCCGCCCCGCTTTTGTGCTCGTCTGCTGACTGCGCGCAAAAGCGGGTGCTGCCCCGCCGTTTGCCACCCCATATTGATTGGTTTTTGAGAGTCAGGTCCTGATCTGTTAATAGAGCAATACTTCTGTTAAGCTATACAGATATGGGTTCAAAAACACAGAAAAACTATTACGTTACGACATCAATTCCGTATATTAATGGCGATCCGCACATAGGACATACGTATGAACTACTGGTAGGCGATGTTATAGCCCGCTATGCCCGTGGCAAAGGTATGAATGTTCTGTTGAGTACAGGTACCGATGAGCACGGCGGCAAAATACAGGAAAAAGCTGACGAACTGGGTAAATCCGTGCAGGAATATGTTGACGAAATGAGTGCCCGCTGGCGCGAGCTGGGCCCGCTGGTCAACATGAGCAATGATCGCTTTATACGTACTACTGAGCCGGGGCACGAGCAACGTGCCGCACTGATCTGGGAATCGCTGGCCGCTGATATCTATAAGGCTAACTATGCAGGTTGGTACTGCACCGGTGACGAAGCGTTCTTTACCGAAGCAGTGGTCAAAGAAAATAAGGGTGTCTGCCCGAACCATAACCGTCCGTACGAGAAAATAGAGGAAGAGAACTACTTCTTCAGACTCAGCAAATATGCTGAAGCTATACAGCAGAAGATTACATCCGGTGAGTTTTTGATCCTTCCGGCTACAAAGCGAAACGAGATACTCAATGTGTTCAAAGACGGTATGCAGGATATCAGTATCAGCCGGCCTAAAGACAAGATTTCATGGGGTATTCCTGTGCCGGGTGACAAAACTCAGGTGATGTACGTTTGGTTTGAAGCGTTGATGAACTATATCACCGTACTGGGATATCCCGAGCACGAAGATTTCAAAAATTTCTGGCCGGCAGATGTCCAGATAATCGGCAAAGACATTATTCGCTTTCATGCGGCAGTCTGGCCCGGGATGTTGCTTGGTCTGGGGATTGCTTTGCCAAAGAAGCTCTATGTGCATGGTTTTATACAGTTTGGCGGTCAGAAAATCAGCAAATCACTGGGCAATGTCGTGCATCCGCGCGAAGTTGTCGATAAATACGGCGTCGACGCACTGCGATATTATTTGCTACGCCACACACCGAGCTATAGCGATGGCGACTTCACCTGGGAAAAATTCGAGGCGGCTTACAACAACGAGCTTGCCAATGAGCTGGGCAATGCAGTCAGCCGCACCATGGCTATGATCATCAAATACCAGCAGGGACTAATAGGTGACATCCCGGAGGCGGAACACGATGCCAATGCTTATCACAAGGCAATTGATGAGTGCCGCTTTGATCAGGCGCTGGACAGGGTTTGGGAACAGGTACGCGGCCTGAATCAGTATATTGACGAAGAAAAACCGTGGGTTATAGCGAAGCAAAGTGACGGTGATCATCTGAAAGAAGTACTGGCCTATATGACCAGCTGTTTGCTGGAGATTGCCGAGTTGTTGTTGCCATTTTTGCCCGAAACCTCAGCCCGCATAACCAATATTTTTGAAAGCGGTGTTATACGTCCGATCGAGGGTACCTTGTTCCCCAGGCACAATCAGCCGGCGAGTGAGTAATTATGGTTGAACTGGCGGACACTCATGCCCATATTCATTTCGATGATTACCCCTTAGATGCTGATGAAGTTCTGGTCCATGCGCGATTAGCCGGAGTGACACGGATTATCTGTGTGGGTACAACGCTTTCTGACAGTCATAAAGCCCTGGAGTTTGCGGTTAGCCGGTCAGGTGTTTGGGCCGCTGCCGGAATTCACCCCCATGAGGCAACCGGGTTTCTGAACAGTCCGGAGAGCCGCGGCGAGCTGGAAGCATTGGTTATATCAAAGCCGGATAAACTGGTAGCAATCGGGGAAATCGGGCTGGATTATTATTATGAACACTCACCGGGAACTCAGCAGCAGGAACTATTCAGATTTCAACTGGAACTGGCTAAAAAAACCGAACTACCCGTAATTTTTCATGTGCGTGATGCATTCAAAGACTTCCGGCCTATTGTAGACCAGTTTCCGGGACTCCGGGGCGTAGTGCATAGCTTTTCGGCCGGCACAGCGGAGTTGGAGCAAATCCTGTCCGGAGGCTTCTACGTCGGCCTGAATGGCATAATGACATTTACCAAAAATCAGAAGCAGCTGGAGGCTGCCAAAGCCGTGCCACTGGACCGCTTACTTCTTGAAACGGATGCCCCATACTTGACACCAGCACCATACCGTGGTAAAGTGTGTAAGTCTGAGCATGTCAGGGTAACCGCCGGATTTCTGGCGGAGCTAAGAGGTGAGTCTCCGGATGAGATTGCTGAAGCTACAACCCAAAACGCTCGTAGATTATTCAATATATAAAATTTTTAGGGACAGAGTATGGGTATCTTTGGCGAAAAATATAGATTTGATCCTCGTCTGGAAGCAGACGAAGTTATAACTCCTGCTACGCATAGAATACGTCATGGCGTCCTCGGAGTCCTGCAACATGCCACTCCTACGCAAGCTCAGGATAGTCAGGGAAGTACCATCGTCCCACATACCCCGCTGCCCGATGTCCGGTCGCAAAATCTTTCCGCAACCAGTGCTGTTGCCGGAGGCGATAGTCATACCTACGCACTCCCGGCCAATGCAATACCGGATCATGAAGTATTAAGCGACAGCATTTCTCTCTTAGCTGCTGTAGGAGCAAATGATATATCGGAAGTTTATGATAGCCGTGTCGCCGCAGCACGGGAAAAACTGGAAGAAGAATGGGCCCGCGCAGGAAATAATGGAGCTGGTTCTGATGCTTAACAAAATTTTACAAGTTGCTGGTATGCAGACCGCAGAAGAACGCAAGGCCGGACTTCGCAGCCTCTTGATGCGCCGTGAAGCCCGGATTGGTGGCGAGCTATTTGGCCCAATCCCTGAAGGCGGGCGACGGGAATTCTTCTGTCTGGACGAATATACCTGGATATGGCATGAAGAATGGACTGATTCTAACGGCAAATATCGAATCCGGACTACCCGATACGAAGTCCGTACCGGCGGTATTGTCAAAGCTCAGGATGGCCAGCCATACCAATTGCTTAGCAAGGAAGAAGCCACCCATCTGGCCGATGCGGTTATAGCCTATGAAAAGCGTGTTCTGAAAGAACTCTACCAGGTAGCTGAAAAGCCGGCTGCTTAAGAGTTACGTGCTAAAATTTCTCCAGTGAAATCAATATACTTAGATTATGCAGCGGCTACTCCGCCGGACAAACGTGTGGTCGCAGCTATGGAGCCGTATTTCAGAGATCATTTTTATAATCCTTCGGCTACATATAGTCCGGCCAGAGCCGTACTAACTGATTTGAATCAGGCCCGTGCTAGTATTTCTCATCATCTTGGAGCTCATGCGAACGAGATTATCTTTACCTCGGGCGGTACAGAAGCAAATAATCTGGCTGTTAACGGAGTTATGACACGGTATCCGGGTAAACAGGTACTGATATCTGCTATTGAACACGAATCTGTTCTGGCACCGGCAGGTGTATATAACCACCAGCTTCTGTCCGTAGATAAGCAAGGCTTATTGGATCTTGAAAAATTACAGAAAAATATCAATGACCAGACGGTGTTGATCAGTGTCATGCAGGCTAATAATGAGATCGGGGTGTTGCAGCCCCTGACAAAAATTGCGGGTATTATCAAAACAGTACGCACTGACCGACAGAGGCGCAAGATTGACTTACCCCTCTATTTTCATACTGACGCGACTCAGGCCGCAAATTATCTTGATCTGCATGTACACCGGTTGGGTGTAGATATGATGACTTTGAACGGCGGCAAAATATACGGACCTAAGGGTGCAGGAGCTTTATTTGCGCACTCCGGGGTAACTCTTTCTGCGCAAATATCAGGCGGGGGACAGCAGAGGAATATCCGTAGCGGCACAGAGAATGTGGCTGGTGTGATTGGCCTGGCAATGGCTCTGGATATAGCTCAGAACATGCGCGTGGAGGAGTCAAAAAGACTAACCGGGCTGCGAAATTATATGATAAAACATCTTGAAAATCTGATTCCGGATATTATTATAAATGGTTCGCAGAAACATCGCCTGCCAAACAATGTTCATATTACGATTCCGGGCAACGACAATGAACGTATTCTGATGCTATTAGACGCCAGGGGCATATACGCGGCAGCTGGTTCGGCCTGTAGCGCGATTACACAAGCTTCTTCTCCCGTGCTGAAAGCAATTGGCCTGAGCGAAGAGGCTGCCCGCAGTTCGCTTCGCTTCACTATGGGTCGCTCAACCCGTCAGACAGATATTAAATATATTGTGGAGACTCTGGCAGGCTTGCTTAAATCAAACCCCTGACGCTATACTTGACTGAGATAAGTTAAAGTTATGTCAAAAATATAAATGTTTACGTTCTACAAACAATTATTTTCCCGTTTACCGGCTTTGGCGGTTCTGGGATTTATGATGATATTAATTATTGCCGTACCCCTGTCTGCCCAATCAGTAACCGAGGGTTATAATTCCGATGAACCCGTACAAAGGGGAATGCTGGTTGCTATCAAAAAAGATGACGCCAGAAAGGTAGAGGCTATTACCAGTAGCTCACTGGACCGTCTGAAAGGCGTTGTTATCCAGCCAAGTGATTCGCCGGTAACGCTGAGTCAGGATGATCAGAAAATCTTTGTGGCCACCTCGGGTACCTATGAAACCCTGGTTAGTGATCAGAATGGTCCGATCAAACAAGGCGACTATATAAGTATCTCGCCTCTGGCCGGAATCGGGATGAAGGCTACCGATACACAGAGTCTGATATTAGGACGGGCAACAGCAGAGTTCAAGGGTCAGGAAGACTCAATCGGCTCCAGTCCGGCCAGCGGAGGTAGCAAACAGGAAGTTTACTTCGGCAGAATTCAGGTCAGTATCTCGATTAACCGCAATCCGCTACTCAAAGCGGCAGATAACCCCAAAGTTCCTAAAATCTTAGAGCGTATCAGCCAGACGGTCGCTAATAAGCCGCTCAGCACTACCAGAATTTATCTTGCTACGACAATATTCTTTGCAGCTGCAATTATTGCCGGAATTATGCTCTATAGCGGAGCTCGAAACGCTCTTATTTCTATTGGTCGTAATCCCACTGCCAAAAAGACTATTCTGCGTGGTTTGATCCAGGTTGTGATATTGAGCATAATCGTTTTCATAATTGGCATTTTTGGGGTATATTTACTACTGAAACTATAAGCATTATGTACGGTGGGAGAATTCTAAAATGCAGAACTGGCTAAGCACGATTCTGATTGTCGGGTCGCTGTTATCTGTTTGTCTGGCTTTTATTTGGGTGGCAGTACGGCTGGGTACCGGTAGCAGTAACAAAAATAATAATAAGGTCGAAAACTATGACGCAACGGCCCTCCAGGATGTGGAACATATTTTTAACGATGAATTCCGTGAGGAGCTCAGGAACCGTGGCCGGTTGCACTTCGAAAAAATAATTGGCGAAAATGCCATGTTCCTGCAGCAGGACCTGAGACTGACGACATCTCAGATAAACGAGTACATGAAACAGGAGATTACCAAGACGCTACAGGAAGCATTTGTGAAGTATGAAGAGTCGATTACCGATGCTAAGCAATTAGCTTTGGATTCTATCCAGAAAACACAGGTAGCCATCGAACAGCAACGTGAGCTCATGGGTGAGCAACTGGAGCGCGAAATCGCCAACGAAAAACAGCGTACACTTGAGCGTTTTCAAAACAATATGGCCGGTATCGTGAATCATTATGTGCTGGAGGCAGTTGGTAATCAGATAAGTCTTGAGGATCAATTGGAATACATACTGGCTGAGATGGAGCGTAATAAGGCAGCGATCATAGAGGATATGCATGTCGGAGCCTGAAGTACCTGCGGTTGCTGCGTCTGGTGCTGTAAACGGAAAATCAGAACCATTAACTGCCAGATCCGTAAAGACTCTGGTCCTGCCCGAGAGCCTGATAAGCTCTGTTGATCTGCACAGAACAATGCGTGAACTTCTGGCACTGGATGATTTACTGCATCAGGCTGATGTTCGTGCTCCGGGAGTACCGGTTAATCTGGGACGGTCCAGCCAGGTGCTGGAAGACCTGACGACAGCGAACGGAGTATCATTACCGGATGCTCCGCAGAGAGGTGAATTACTTGAAGCCATGAAATCATTAACGAATAATGCGCCGGTTATCCATATGAGTTTCGCTGTTGAACCTTCTGCTATTGTCAGCAGCCGGATAATTATCTGGTTGCGGCAAAATATTGATCCTCTGGTACTGCTGGAGATTGGCTTGCAACCCCTACTGGCTGTCGGATGTATGTTGCGCACTAACAATAAAATGTTTGATATGAGCCTGCGCCATCGTTTTCAGGAACAGCGCCATATACTCAGAGAAAAAATTGCTGAACAGTCAGATGGTCCTGCTTCTGTTGTAACAGCAGTCTCTTCTTCGTCAAACGAGGTGACACCATCATGAACTCCAACCAGCATTTTGATAAATTAGTAGCCGGCGGCCAGCCGGTCGGAGAGGTTATAGCTGTTGATAAGTTTCTTGTAAAGATCAAAGGGCTCCACCCGGTTAGTGTCCATGCTCTGATTATGTTCGACGACGGTAGCAAAGGCTTTGTGCAGGAAGTAACCGAAGAGTATATCTCTGTACTTCATCTCGGAGCCACCTCAGTAGTCGTCGGGATGATTGCCGTCGTACAGCATCAGGAACTGGTCTGTAAAGTTGGTAAGGATTTTATTGGCCGGGTCATATCAGTCAGTGGCGAACCGCTGGATGGCAAGGGACCAATTGCCGCCGATGACACCTGGACAGTTTTCAATATGGCCCCCCCACTGTATACGCGCCGGTTGCTGGAAACACAACTGGAAAGCGGAGTAACAGCTATTGATGCTATCTTCCCGGTAGTGCGTGGCCAGCGTATCGCTATTTTGGGCGACGGCAAATCCGGTAAGAGTACACTGGCAACTCAGCTGACGATCAATCAGAAAAATACCGATCAGGTTGTTGTTTACTGCTTAATTGCCAAGCGCCGCAGCGATATTGATGACCTGTTATCTAAACTTGAAGCCACGGGTTCCCTCAAAACCGCTGTGGTCATTGTATCTACAATGTTCGAATCATTGGTTACCAGCTACCTTGCGCCATATGTTGCCTGCTCTATGGCAGAGTATTTCTGGCAAAAATGCGATCAGGATACAATTATTATCTACGACGATCTGACATCTCATGCCCATACATTGCGTGAAATGGCGCTTCTCAGTGGAACCAGTCCGGGCCGGGACTCTTATCCGGGTGATATGTTTTATGCTCATTCCAGTCTGCTCGAACGTGCCGGGAGATTGGAACGAAATGGTAAATGTCTGACTTCTATTCCCGTTGTGCATGCGGCAAACGGTGACATTACAGCTTATCTCCCGACTAATATTATGTCGATCACTGACGGGCAATGGATACTGGATATGGATCTCTTCCGTGGAGGTATACGACCAGCACTGAATACAGGGCTCAGCGTTACCCGTATTGGTGGCGTAGGACATAACAAACGCCAGAAGGGGCTGGCTGCCGCTACGCTCAAAACTCTCGCAGCCTACCGTGAGGCCGAAGAATTCTCACACTTCGGATCAGAGTTGGCTCTGGAATCCAAGATTGTGCTGGAAAAAGGTAAGAATATTTTTAAGATTATGAACCAGGGACCATCGGACATACACTCGTTGTACGAACAGCAGTTGATGATGGATATTGTTCTGAATGCAGAAGGTGAGTCAAAACTGGATGTCGATACTCTCAAAACAAATGTGGCTGTTTTTGCCGCAAAAATCCAGAAAGACGAGGATTATGACTCGATACGCGATGAATTGAAAGCCAAATCTCAGGTGGAGCTCAAAAAATGAGCCACATCCAGGAACTCGAAAAGGAAAAAAATGGTATTACCGCTATGGTCGTTATGAGTAGCGTCTTCGAAGGAATTGCCAGTATGCGTATTGCCAAGATCAAAAATCAGGTACTTCAGGCAACAATATTTTTCAATGACCTATGGAAGATATACACTCAACTGCGTGTGGATAGTATCTTTCGTTTTGGCCGTACCAGCAGTGATGAAAAAGTCACAGATAAAGAACTTTACATTATCATTACAGCAGAAGGTGGCTTTAGCGGTGATATCGACCAGAAGTTAATTCGCTATATGCTGGAAAGCTATGACGAGCATAAGAACGACATTATTGTTATCGGACATCACGGTGCTGTACAGCTGGCTCAAAAAGGCATAAGCTTCAAGAAATATTACAAACTGCCATCTAAAGATCAGAATATTAATGTCACGCCTATTATCAAACATGTGCAAACCTATCGCAGCTCCAGCGTGTTTTATCAGCAGTATGTTTCGCTAATGGTGCAGGATGTCAAAAAAATCGAGCTCAGTGCTGCAGTTAGTGAGATTGGCGATAAAGTCAAAGAAGGCGAAGAAGATAAAGAAGTGATTTCGGAAGCCAACTATATCTTTGAACCCAGCACCTATATAGTTGTTGATCATCTTGAGAGGTCTATGATGCAGATTGCACTGGAGCAGTTGATCTTGGATTCCAAGTTGGCGCAGTACGCCAGCAGATTTCGTGCTATGTCAGCTTCCCACCAGCTCGCCGATGAACAATTAGATGATGTAAAATTGCGCTACAACCGTGCTCGTCGTGCCATCAAAGACGAACGCCTGAAAGAAATAATAAATGGACTCCGGAAAGCGGGAGCAAGATGAGTCCGAATGGCGTAGTAACGGAGATAAAAGACTTAATAGTGTTAGTAGCTTTCGATAAAGACTGGCCGGAAATCGGAGAAATCGTGCAGGTAGAAAATGCTGCGAAGACAGAATTACTTGTAGAAAGGCTTGAAATGCACGGCCAGGCTATGTGTCTGAATCTGCGCTCTGACAAAACCTTGCAGCGTGGCATGCCGGTGGCTCGTACACATCATGGTATCGAGATACCGCTGGGAAATGCAACTATCGGACGTATTTTTGATGCATTGGGCCAGCCGCTTGATAATATGCCGCAAGTTGATCTGACTGAAAACGGCACGAAAGACATACTGAAACTGCCTCCACGCAGCACAGACTTTACCGTTCAAAAACCGGAAATACTGGAAACCGGCATTAAAGTTATCGACTTTTTCACCCCCTTTGTCAAAGGACGCAAAATTGGAATTATCGGTGGAGCCGGTGTCGGTAAAACTGTTCTGACAATGGAGCTGATTAACAATATTGCTCATGGCGGGCATGGCTTGTCGTTCTTTGCCGGTATTGGTGAGCGTATCCGTGAAGGACACGAGCTGTACGATACGCTCAAGGAGGCTGATCTGCTCAAAAACACCTGCATGTTTTTCGGACAGATGAATGAAAATCCGATCCAGCGTGCTCTTGTGGGTGTATCGGCTGTAGCACTTGCGGAGTATTTCCGCGACGATCAGGGCAAGGACATTCTGTTTTTTGCAGATAATATGTTTCGATTTGTGCAGGCCCGCAACGAGCTGGCAACTATATTGGGTCAGATACCAAATGAAGGCGGATATGAGCCGACGATCTTTTCTGATGTCAAGATACTTCAGGACAGGCTTAGCTCCAATGAAAAAGGTTCAATTACTTCCGTGCAAACTATTTATGTACCAGCAGATGATATTAGTGACCCTGCAGTACAGATGATTCAGCATGAGTTGGATGCCACAATCGTATTGTCCAGGAGTGTAGCCGAGCAGGGTATACGACCGGCTGTAGATCTGAACCGTACATCATCATCTATGTTGACGCCCGAGATTGTCGGCGACCGCCACTATCTGCTGAGTGTGCGCGTACAGGCATTACTGCAAAAATACGAATCTCTCAAGAGTATTATTGCAATTATTGGCGAGAATGAATTATCTCCTGCAGACCGCTCTGATTATGCCAAAGCCAAGAAACTGATCACTAACTTTACGCAGAACATGGCCGTTATGGAAAAGCACAACGGTATCCCCGGCGACAACTTTACGCGTGATCAGACTCTGACCAGTATCGAAGAGATCATTACCTAGGGCGTCTATGGCAGATGAGCAAATTGTAGCCGAACAGACAGACAAGCCATCTGATTCGCTTCCTGAAAAAAAGGGTAGCGGTAATAAAAAAGAAGTCAAAAAAGTACTGGACGGATCCAAAATCCACATCAAGCTTTTCTCACCATATAAAGTTTATTTTGACGATGACGCCAAAAGTATTTCAGCAGAGAATGATACCGGTCCATTCGATATCCTGCCACGTCACCATAACTTTATTACGCTCGTAAATCCCTGCGAGATACTTATAAAAACTATGGATGATAAAGAAAAACGCATTCGAATTTCAAAAGCAGTTATGCATGTAAGGCATAATATAATAACTGTATTTTTAGACGTATGAATTTGTTCAAACATAAAAACCAAACTTCAATAATCAAATAAACTCCAAGCTTCAATTTCCAAAATCCTCTTAAACCTTGAACTTTGAACTTTGATATTTGAATTTTGTGGTATCAGTCTATGGCGATATAATCGAATGCAAAGCTACCGCTGACTGCGCCTGCTGCGCAAATACTGAAATTGGTTGCTGTGCGATTGACGTAATAATTAATGGCTGCCCCTGCCGGGCCAATTGGCGTGATAACGACATGCGGGACAGCGTTGAATCGCTGGGTAAAGTTAACGGTTACAAAGCAGCCATTACCTGCCCCCCCGCCGGCATTGATATTGACCGTTCCTGCTGTATCGGTGCCGCTGAGCGATGCTGTACCTCCTCCTCCCAGCGCATTACCGTTCGTAAATCCGGGTGTACTTCCTCCGGCATCAATATGCCGGTTAAGCTGAATGTCGCGGTTGACCTGCAGATTTTCGATAGTGAACTGAGCCGCCGACAATGTACCGGCAAAACTTGTCGGTCCGCTGACACTGAGTCCTTTCAAAACTGTTAACTGACCTTGAACAGTAGTGTTACCCGAAATTTCCAGATTTTTTAGCTGAACCTGATCGAAGTTACTCGTACCGGAAACAGTAATCCCAGGGAGGTTCAACGGGCCGCCGATTTTCAGTTGGCCGGCAACTTCTAGGCCATCTCTTATCAGTACTTTCCCGTCGAATATAGCATTTGATTGAATATTAAGTATCTGTTTGGGGTCGCCAACACGGACATCGCTGGATTTAAGCTTATCAAGTGCTTCCTGGCTGAGTGGTTCTGTCGTTATAGTATCCTGGCTTATTGGTGCATCGCGGGAGCGTATGTAGCCTACCACCGATACAACAACTGATATAACTACCATTAATAGAAACAAAAGAAGATAGATGTTGAAACGGCCGCCGACACTTGTGATCGAAAACTTTTTTCGCTTAGGCTTTTTGGATTTATCATCGTCTGTGTTTTTTCCTGCTTCTCCTGTAGCATCCTGAATATCGGTTCCACTGGGGGCACCATCTTCTACGGTTGTGGTTCGTGCTTCAAGAGAATCAACACCTGTTTCCAGTTCGTTTTGTTCGTCTGTTTTTTCCTTTTCCACCAAAAACCCCTATCTGAAAAGTCCTATTAGAGATATCATATATCATCCGGCACAAAAGCGTAAGAGCTATCGCCGCAGAGCTGAAATATATGTGTGCTCTCAACCATAGTATTTTTTTAACACTCTGTCATAATACGAAGCCAGAGGACGTCTATGTCACACTATTACCGCGAACACAGTTTCCATAAAAAAAGCCGGTTCTTGCAGCGCTTCCGGATTTTTATAATCCTGTGTGTGGTGCTGGTTATCGCAGCCGGCGGCTTTTTACTGGTTGATTCTATTATTTTGAAACGCAAAACAGTCATTCCGTCCAAACCTACTACCGAAACAAAAGCAGCAATAGTAAGCAGTATAGATATTTTCAAGACACAGCATTTTCAATTTCAGGCCAGTAAAAAATGGATTTTTGTTGCTAATGAGTCTACAGACACCAAATTCGTATATCGTTATCTTAGAGAAACCCTTGTAGAACACGCACTTACGATTTATGTTAATGATCCGAGCGAAAAAGACAGTGCCTCCCGATTATTATTGGTGAGCCAGACCGAAGCTTCTCTGAAGGCCGGCGAGCTATCGGAACATTGTAAGACCCTCCTGCCCAAGGATGCCCGCAATGTTAAGCAGCAGGCTAACTTCAAAGGAGCAACGTTTATGTGTACCCCCGATAGCCAGGAATATTCTATTGTTCTTGGTATGAACGGCCAGGATGCCTCCGCTTTGAGGCTTAAGCGTCCTGACGGAAGCGATGTCACGTACAGTATTGTGTACCAGAATCTGACTATTAGTCCGAATACAAGGGAAATATATGATATAGCAGGATCTTTTCAGGTTCGTTAGAGTCTCTGTGATAGTGATTATGTTATGATTTACTTAATTATATGGAGATAAAAAATAGATTTAAACTAGCGGTAATAATGGTATTAATGCTTGGGGTCGTCCAGCCGGTGTTTGCCCAGTCTTCTTCGACAAACTATAAAGTCGAAGAAGCATACTTCGGGATAGGAGGTGAGCTCGAAGCATCATCGCCTGCCTATAAAGCCCGCCAGGCTGCAGGTAGTCTGGCTGCCGGAGCGACCTCCAGTGTAAATTATGATGCTGTTGCCGGCTTTGTGACGGCTGAAACACCGTTTCTTGAGATGGCAGTTTCCGGAGCCAGTGTAAATCTGGGAGTCCTGTCCTCAACCACAACAGCTACTTTCGGTGCAGCCGCAGGAGGACCTTGCAGCTGTTCATTCACCGTTAGGACTTACCTGTCATCGCAATATGTGGTCGTAACGATGAGTCCGCCACCTACCAGTGAAGGAGGGGGAGTACTTGATGCCAAGAGCACTCAAGGGGTTCCATCAACCAGTTCTAATGTTGAAGAGTTCGGTATCAATCTCAGGGCTAATGTCACTGCCCCTACTATTGGTGGTGCCAATCCACTTAATTCTCCGGATAATACCTTTGCCGATGGAACCGCCGCGACAGGCTATAATACGGTTGACCAGTTCAAGTACGGTACAGGAGAAACTATTGCTCGTTCAGCTCTGACAGCTACGAACCCGGCTATAGGACAGACAAACTACACGATTAGCTATATTGCCAAGCGTAAAGTTCTGACAGAAGCCGGCACATTTGTAATGAAACACGACCTGCTCGCGGTTGCTACATATTAGAACGATTTCAATATAACTGTGGAAAAGTGCTTGCGCTATTTGAACTGCGCATGATATAACTCAAAGCGTTAATCTATAAAAACCGAAAAACCGGTTCAAAAACAAAAACAAAAAGGACAACAAATGAAAAACATATCGTTACTATCAGTGCGGCAAAGAGCGACTGCCGCAATAATCGCCGTGGCATTTGCCGTGGCAATTGTTCTGCCGGTTATTATCGGCACTTCGTCTGTGTCGGCATTGCCGCTTACAGAACGTAAAATAACTATCGGCAGTTCTGAAGCCGGCAGAGATGACACTATATACACTGCAAACTTCAAACCGGGTACTACCGGAGCAGTTCTCGGTTTTGTAATAGAGTTTTGTGATAACAGCCCGCTGATCGGACAGTCCTGTACGGCTCCGGCTGGTCTTGATACCAACGAAGCAACTATTACCGTAACAGGCTGGACTGTAGACGCTGCCACTGATGCCAACACTTTGATAATCACCAGAGGTGCAGGTACCTACACTGCCGGCGTGGCCGAAACGATTACCCTGGGTACAGGTGCCGCGAACAACGGTATTGATAACCCAAGTGCTACAGGCAGCTATTACGCCCGCTTACTGTCTTATACGACAGCTGCCGGCGCACAGGGTTACACCGATACAGCTCCTAACTCCCCCGTAGACAGTGGTGGTGTTGCCCTCAGCACTGCCAACCAGCTGACTATTACAGCCCAGGTTCAGGAACAGTTAACATTCTGTGTCGGCACTATCAACGGAGCTGCCCCTGCTGACTGCACCGGTCTGACCGGTACTGCCGTAAACCTCGGAACAATTAACTCAGGAACTGCAAGTATATCTCCGGTTCTCGCAACAAGTGGTGGTAACAATGTTAACGGAGCAGCTATGGTTAGTACCAATGCGGCCTTCGGTGTAGTTGTAACTTACTACGCAGAACAAGGTGCCGGCACGAACCATCAGGGTGCCCTGCGTGTATCCGGCGCAACATGTAATGCCGGTGTGATTCAGACTGATCCCTGTTTCCGTTCACCCGCTTCCCAGACAGCCTTTGACGGTGCCTCACCTGCTGAGAACTTCGGCCTGACCGTGTCGACAATAGATACCTCCAGCGGTACAACTACCAATCTGGCCCGTGATACGAATTACGACGGCGACGGTACGTCTGCCCAGGGCTTTGCCTGGAGAGAAGACGGCCTGACCGATACGCTGGCCAGCTCAGCCGCCGGTGCACTGCCTGAAAACCGTGTAACCGACGAAGAAATGTTACTGCTTCGATTTGCTGCCCGGACTGCCGCTACCACCCCAACCGGTGTGTACACAGTTACCAGCACCTACATAGCAACTTCAACTTTTTAGCAAGCTGACAACATATGTTTCTCCTAGTCAACCGGCACTACTTAACCGTAGTGCCGGTTTTTTGTATTACAAAATTTTATAAATGCTATTGCATTATATAAATCCTGCATGGTATAACTGCATTAGTAATATACATATGCTTAAAAAGTTGGTAGAAACAAAGAGGGGAACATAATGAAAGATATTTCGTTACTATCAGTGCGGCAAAGAGCGACTGCCGCAATAATCGCCGTGGCATTTGCCGTGGCAATTGTTCTGCCGGTTATTATCGGCACTTCGTCTGTGTCGGCATTGCCGTTTACAGAACGTAAAATAACTATCGGCAGTTCTGAAGCCGGCAGAGATGACACTATATACACTGCAAACTTCAAACCGGGTACTACCGGAGCAGTTCTCGGTTTTGTAATAGAGTTTTGTAGTAACAGCCCGCTGATCGGACAGACATGTACAGCCCCGGCCGCCCTTGATACCAACGAAGCAACTATTACCGTAACAGGTTGGACCGTACATGCTAATACTGATGCCAACACTTTGATAATCACCAGAGGTGCAGGTACCTACACTGCCGGCGTGGCCGAAACGATTACCCTGGGTACAGGTGCCGCGAACAACGGTATTGATAACCCAAGTGCTACAGGCAGCTATTACGCCCGCTTACTGTCTTATACGACAGCTGCCGGCGCACAGGGTTACACCGATACAGCTCCTAACTCCCCCGTAGACAGTGGTGGTGTTGCCCTCAGCACTGCCAACCAGCTGACTATTACAGCCCAGGTTCAGGAACAGTTAACATTCTGTGTCGGCACTATCAACGGAGCTGCCCCTGCTGACTGCACCGGTCTGACCGGTACTGCCGTAAACCTCGGAACAATCAGTGCCGGTGCTGCTAGCATCACGCCAGTGGTTACAGGCAGTGGTGGTAACAACGTTAACGGAGCAGCTATGGTTAGTACCAATGCGGGCTTCGGTGTAGTTGTAACTTACTATGCAGAACAAGGTGCCGGCACGAACCATCAGGGTGCCCTGCGTGTATCCGGCGCAACATGTAATGCCGGCTCAATCCAGACTGATCCCTGTTTCCGTTCACCCGCTTCCCAGACAGCCTTTGACGGTGCCTCACCTGCTGAGAACTTCGGCCTGACCGTGTCGACAATAGATACCTCCAGCGGTACAACTACCAATCTTGTTCGTAATGCAAACTACGACGGCGACGGTACGTCTGCCCAGGGCTTTGCCTGGAGAGAAGACGGCCTGACCGATACGCTGGCCAGCTCAGCCGCCGGTGCACAGCCTGAAAACCGTGTAACCGACGAAGAAATGTTACTGCTTCGATTTGCTGCCCGATCTGCTTCTACGACACCAACCGGAATCTACACAGTTGTCAGCACCTACATTGCAACTTCAACTTATTAATAAAAACAGGATGGGCATATCTGGTGCGTTTGTTAAGGAGTAATAAAAGATTATTTCCTGTTTTAATGGCATTGGTAATGATTGTGCTGATGAACTGTTCTTCAAATACTGTAAATGGACTGGATTTACAGAAGCGCACAATTCAGATAGGTACATCCATACCTGGGGCATCGACCAGTCATTTCTATACATTTGATGTAGCTTCAGGCAGCGCAACAGGATCTATTGTATTCGATTATTGTTCTAATAGTCCTTTGCTGCAGGATCCATGTTTTGCTCCTGCCGGACTTTCATTATCATCGGCTACATTAGCTATACAGACCGGCGAAACCGGATTTGCAATCCATCCCAATACCTCCGCCAGCCGTTTGGTACTCAGCCGGGTACCGGCACCTGTATCTCCCCAGTCTGTATCATATAGTTTAGACAATGTTATTAATCCTACGGGTTCCGCACAGAGCTTCTATGTTCGCGTTACTACCCATGCGGCAGATGATGGTACGGGAGCGTTGATCGACTTCGGAGCGGTCGTATTCAATACCAGCGGAGGACTGGGGATTGAGAGTTATGTCCCCCCTTTTCTGACATTCTGCACGGGTATAACCGTGGCTCCTGACTGTACAAGTCAGAACGGTGATAGTATAGATCTTGGAGAGTTAACTGCTACCTCGCCTCGTTCCTCTACATCCCAGTTTGCTGGTGCCACAAATGACGGGCTAGGTTACAGCGTTTCCATGCTCGGCACTTCAATGACTTCAGGCAACAATGTTATAAATGCGCTTGCTGTACCAACCGCCAGCATTTCCGGGACAAGTCAATACGGCATTAATCTACGGGCAAATAGTGTACCGAATGTTGGCCAGGAGGTAGCAGGGGTAGGTAGTGGGGTTCCCGATAGTGATTATAATATTCCCAATAGATTTACGTTTCACAATGGCTCACTGACAAACTCGGGAAATATTCCGTCCGAATTCAATACTTTTACAGTCAGTTATATGGTCAATATTCCCCCCGGACAACCACCCGGTATTTATAGTACGACAATAACTTATATTGCTACCGCTGCATTTTAAGGGCCGAAAATTCAGAAATTATTTATAAACATTAGCAAATCTGCTATACTCGGACTCAAGCGGTTTAATTTTACAAAAAATACAGGAGGATTTAGAAGATGTTATCAGCTGCCAAAAAGCGTGCAATAGCAATTATTTTTGCAATAGTATTTGTAGGTTCACTTGGGTTTGGTGTTTCGGCGCAGGATCAGTCAGGCGGTAGCGGATTGATCATATCTCCTACCAGAACAGAACTTGAAGTTTCTCCTGGCGGACTACAGAAAATCAAAGTAACCCTCCAGAATGTCTCTGGCGTAGATATAATTGCGAAAGCAGAGATTAATGATTTTGAATCAAATGGTAAAACCGGTGAGCCCAGAATCTTTCCTGGTTCGGAAAAGCACGGTTCAGCCAGTATCCGCAATTTTTTGAGTAATGTAAATGACGTTGAGTTAAAGAAAGATCAGAAAAAAGACTTCGAAATCGATGTAGCTATACCTACGAACGCCTCACCAGGAGCTTACTACGGTATCGTTCGTTACGCGGCAATACCTGTTACAGCTCAGGAATCAGGCGGCAACCAGATTTCTCTGACGGCGAGCGTAGGTACTCTTATATTGCTAACAGTTCCAGGCGACATTACAGAACAGATACAGATTCAGAGCATAAAGGCTGAAAGTCTGGATGATAAGGGCAACCCGGTCGCCAGAAGCTTTTTTACAAAAAAGCCCAGTCAGGTCTCCATTGAGATAAAGAATAATGGAAATGGATTCTCTAAGCCACTGGGTAAGGTGACTGTTTCAAAGGGCGGGAAAAACATTTACACCTATGAGTTAAACCAAACAAATGCCCTAAATCCAACAGATTCCCGCGCAAATATTTTGCCCAATAGTACACGTATTTTCACCAACAAAATTGAAAAAGTTAATATGCCGGGGCGTTACAAAGTATCAGCCAATATATCGCACGGCAGCGGTGGTGAAGTCGTATCAATAGAAACTTCATTCTGGTATGTACCGGCATGGTGCCTATACTTACTAATCGGTGGCTTGCTGGCGATAATTGCAGCAGTCTATCTCGTGTATCGCAGGAAATTTGGCGGCAAGGGTACTGTCAGGCGACGCAAGAAAAAATCCTAGAACATAAGAACAACATTTCCGGCAGCGTCTTTTCAGAACCCCTCATGGTAATATTAAAAGTGGGTTATCAGCCATGACATATGCTATTCCATCACTCGCAATTAAACATTTGGTTTTTATTCTGACCACCCTGTCGGTACTACTATTGATTCCGGGCACGGCGAAGGCGGTTGAGGAATCAGGTTCGGTCGGTATACAGGGTAAGGTATCTGCACCTCCTCCCACCCAGGCGGCCACCATAACATTTCCTACGAATGGCTCTGTTGTCACAAACCTGCCGGTAAATGTTAGTGGAATATGTCCGAAGGGTCTGTTGGTGAAAATTTTCAAAAACAATGTTTTCGGTGGTTCTGTACAATGTACGACGGGTAGCTTTTCTATTCAGATAGATCTTTTCAGCGGCCAGAATGAGCTTGTAGCACGGGTGTATGATGATCTGGATCAGGCCGGACCGGATTCCAATATAGTTACTGTAACCCATCCTTTTAATCAGTTTAACGCTTCTTCCCGTCCCTCTTTGACATCTAGTTTTGCCAAAAGAGGTGCGAATCCCAATCAGACACTGACATGGCCGATAACAGTAAGTGGCGGCACCGGACCATATGCGATAAGTATTGATTGGGGGGATGGTAAGCCACCCCAGCTTATAAGTGTTGAGTTCGCAGGAGTTTTTAACGGTACCCACGTATATGATGTGCCGGGGGTTTATAACGTAATCGTCCGGGCAACTGATAAAAACGGCGAAGTTGCATTTTTGCAATTGGTAGCAGTGGCAAATGGCCCGTTGTCTCAAACAAATCAAAATACCGGAGGTGGCAGCGGTTCGCTGGATACCACCGTTAAGAAAACACGCATTCTGTGGTATCCGGTACTTATAACGATTCCTTTTATTGTGACTGCCTTCTGGCTGGGAAGAAAACATGAACTGCATATGTTACGTCGCCAGCTTGAGCAACGCGGCAAGTAACTACGCTATACTAGCCTGATATGAAAAATATTTTTGTCGGACTGAGCGGCGGCGTCGATAGCTCACTCACAGCCGCTCTTTTGAAAGATCAGGGCTATAATGTCACGGGCGTTTATATGAAGAACTGGACACAGGACCTTCCCGGAATGATTTGTCCGTGGAAAGAAGATTACCAGGATGCCAAAAGAGTAGCGGTCCATCTCGATATAGACTTGTTAGTATTTGATTTTCAGACGGAGTACAAACAAAAAGTTGTCGACTATATGATTGACGAGTACAAAACCGGTCGTACTCCCAATCCCGACATCATGTGCAATCAGGAAGTAAAATTTAAGCTGTTTCTTGATGCCGCGCTGGAAAAAGGTGCAGATATGATTGCCGCCGGACATTATGCCCGAACCAACAATGGCCGGCTTTTTATGGCAGATGACAGGATTAAAGATCAAACGTATTTTCTATACAGAGTCACAAAAGAAGCCCTTGATAAAACACTTTTTCCGATAGGAGGGATATCCGATAAGGCCGAAGTCAGAAAACTCGCCCGAAAATTCAGGTTACCGACAGCAGAGCGCAAAGACAGTCAGGGTATCTGCTTTGTCGGCAAAGTCGGGATCAAAGATTTTCTGAGCCAATACGTTGAGACTGAGTCGGGTCCGATTATTGATCAAAAGGGACAGACAGCAGGTGAGCATGAGGGCGCGATATTTTACACTATTGGTCAGCGGCATGGTTTAGATGTCGGTGGTGGCTTGCCATATTACGTCATCCGCAAAGACATGTCCACCAACACCGTCTATGTGACCACCGACTTGTCCGATAAAGAGCTGTGGTCAAATAAAGTTCTGCTGGAAGATCTGCACCGGATCGACGGCTCAGACTTCAAATCTCAGACTTCAAATCTCAAAGTCAGACTCAGATACCGCGGTCCGCTAGTCGACTGCGAACTAAGGGACAATATAATTATGCTGAAAGACGAACAGCGGGCACTGGCAGCAGGCCAGTCTGCCGTATTTTATAATGACACAGAATGTCTCGGGGGCGGGGTCATCTCATCTGTTACAATAGATACTGATGACGGCGCAGGAAATCAGAAGAAAGTATCTGGAATTTTTCGAACAGCGGGAACATAAGGTAATTCCCCGGGCTCTTCTGGTACCTCAGGATGACCCGACGACTTTATTTACCGGATCCGGTATGCAGCCGCTGATTCCATATTTGTTGGGCGAAACACATCCGGCAGGCACCCGGCTTGTCGACAGCCAGACATGTATTCGTGCCCAGGATATAGATGAGGTTGGTGATAATAGCCACACAACGTTTTTTGAAATGCTGGGCAACTGGTCACTTGGAGAATACTTCAAAGCAGAGCAAATCCGCTGGTTTTTTGAATTTCTGACTGACACTGTTGGATTAGACCCGGCAAAACTCTATGTTAGTTGTTTTATCGGCAGCGAAGCTCACGGTATTCCCAAAGACACTGAATCTGCCGGGATCTGGAAGAAATTATTTGAAGAAAAAGGAATTGATGCAAAAATTGTCGATATCGGTAGCCAGAAAGACGGCGACATGAGCGGAATGCAGGGCGGACGTATTTTCTACTATGATGACGGAGAAAACTGGTGGAGTCGTGGCGGCGGCTTGGATACGACTCCTATCGGTGATCCATGCGGTCCTGACAGTGAAGTCTTTTATGATTTTGGCGAAAGCCAGCACGATCAAAGTTATGGTAAAGCCCATCCGGCGACTGATTCAGGGCGATTTATTGAGATTGGGAACCAGGTTTTTATGCAGTATTTGCGTACTAAAGACGGGTTTGAACCACTTCAGAAACAAAATGTTGATTTCGGTGGTGGCCTGGAGCGTATAGCAGCAGCGGCTATCAATAGTCCTGATATGTTCAAAATAAGTTTGCTGTGGCCAATTATTGAAAAACTGCAGGATCTATCCGGCAAAAATTATGACTCACACACCAATGACATGCGCGTCATTGCCGATCATCTGCGCGGAGCAGTATTTCTGGCCGTAGACGGCATCGTGCCAGGTAACAAAGAGCAGGGCTATGTATCACGTCGACTGATGCGCCGGGCTATCCTGAAGGCTTTCAATCTCGGTATTGAGCAGGATTTCATCGAACAAATCGTGCCGGTAATTGCCGGTCTTTATGAAAAAGATTATCCGGAAATAGCAGATAATCGCCAGAGAATTATCGACAGCCTGGTTCGTGAAGAAAAAATTTTCCGTCAAACAATACGAAATGGACTTAGAGAATTAGATAAACTTGAAAGAAAGCATAACATGGACAAAATCAACCCTGGAGATGACTTCAGAGGTTTCGACGGCGAAATGTTGTTTATTCTGTATGATACACATGGTTTTCCAGTTGAATTAGCCCTAGAAGAAGTGGCCAGACGAGATCTATTTTCAGAAGATTCTCAAAGAATTAAGACAGTCTTCGATCAAAAAATGAAAGAGCAGCGGGAACGTAGCCAAACTGCAAGCAAGGGCGTCTTCAAGGGCGGGCTGGCTGATCATTCTGAGGCCACGAAAAAGCTTCACACTGCCACGCACTTAATGTACGAAGCTTTGCGGCGGGTATTAGGTGACCATGTAATTCAGAGAGGATCGAATGTAAATGCTGAGCGGACGCGGTTTGACTTCAGTCATGGCGAAAAGGTTTCCAGAGAACAACTTGATGAAGTCGAAACAATTGTCAATGAACAAATTGCGAAAGATTTGCAAATTCACTGGGAAGAATATTCGACAGAAGAGGCATTCGAAATGGGGGCCAAAGGGGCTTTCGGTGATAAATACGGTGACAAAGTCAAAGTTTATACCATGGATGAGCCTGGTAAAGTCCCCTACAGCATAGAAATCTGCGGCGGCCCCCACGTCGAACATACAGGTCAGCTCGCTGAAGGTAGCAAAAAGTTCAAAGTTACCAAAGAGGAAGCCTCCTCCGCCGGTGTCCGCCGTATCAAAGCCGTTCTTACTACTTAATCTCTCTTAACAGAGAGTGCTCATGATATACTAATTCGTATATGCTTAATAGTAAGCTGGGCAAGCTAAAAAGTGCCGGGCAGGCAGTTTCTGCCAAAGCCAAAAACCGGGTTGGCGGTACGGATCGTTATCTGGTGGCACTCGATGTGGGCACTGAATTTGTCAAAGCTTTAATCGGACGTGTCAAATCCGATGGCCAGATCGAAATCATTGGTGTCGGCCGCGCACACCAGAGTTTGTCAGACATGCAGGCCGGAGCCATATCAGATATCGGTGCCGTCGTTCAGAATTGCAATCAGGCACTTGCAGAAGCCGAAGAGCAGGCGGGTGTCAGTGCCCGGACCGCCGTAGTCGGCATTGCAGGAGAACTGGTTAAAGGCACAACTTTGTCAGTGCGCTGTGTTCGCAAGGATCCGGAGCGCGAGCTTGACAGCGCCGAAATGGAACAGATTATTGCCTTGGTTCAGGAGCGGGCGGAGACACGGGCCCGTAAAAACTTAGCATGGGAATTAGGCGGCAAAGAAATTAATGTCCGGCTGGTCAATAGTGCCCTCGTCAACATTACAATAGATGGCTACAATGTAACCAATCCCATAGGTTTCAAAGGGCGCGATGTTGTCGTGCAGCTCTACACCGCTTTTGCTCCGATGATACATATTTCGGCGTTAGAACGTGTAGCACAGGAGCTTGATCTGGATCTGCTTGCTGTAGCCGCAGAGCCTTTCGCAGTGGCACGGTCCGTTATCGGAGATAATCCAAATGCTACGATGAGCGCCATTCTGATGGATGTGGGCGGCGGTACTACTGATATTGCGGTGATAAATGAGGGCGGAGTACAGGGAACAAAAATGTTTGGTATTGGCGGACGTGCTTTCACCCGATCTATTGAGCGTGATCTGGGCGTGGATTTTGTAGCTGCCGAGAAACTTAAGCTCAGTTTGTCAGATAATTCAGATCCGAAAGAACAGGAAGCAGTTCATGAAGCGCTGGAAAAGACCTGCGATGTCTGGTTGTCCGGCGTGGAACTGGCGCTTAGCGAATACACTGATCTGGATCATCTGCCTCACAAGATTCTGCTTTGCGGCGGCGGCGCCAGCCTTGGTGAGCTGACGGCCGTACTGAATGAAACAAATTGGTACGGAGAATTACCGTTTACCCGTCGGCCGGGGGTGGCATTTATCACGCCTGAGCAGGTTGTTGGAATCAAGGATTCAAGCGGCAAAGTAACTGACCATACTTTCATAACTGCCATGGGCTTACTGCGTGTAGGACTGGATACTATTGATCAGGGAACTTCAAAGTTAACCGATTCGCTGAAGAATAAATTTGATAGAATATTAAGCGTATGACTCCTCCAAATCCCGGTCCGGGCCAAAAAGACACGATCTATCTTGATATAGACGAAGAGATCACCGGTATTATCGGTAAAGTTCAGAACAGCCCGAAAAATATAGTGGCGCTGGTTTTGCCCAAGAGAGCAAGTGTATTGCAATCGACTGTCAATATGAAGTTGCTCAAACGCGCGGCTGATCAGGCTGAAAAGAAAGTAGTCCTGATAACATCCGAAGCCGGTTTATTGCCGCTGGCTGGTGCCGCCGGAATTTATGCAGCCAGTAATCTGAACGCAAAACCGTACCTGCCTTCACCGCCTGCAGAGGATTCAGAATTTGACGACGAACAAACTCTAACTCTTGAAGATCAGGATATTGATCCCAACACACCGGTTGGTGATCTTATGGACAATAAAGCCAATGATGATGCTATCCGGATCGATAACAGCCTGCCGGCAGCGGCAGCAGGCGCAGGAGCTGCCAAAAAGAAGTCAGGCAAAAAGTTATCAGTTCCCGACTTCGATCGCTTTCGTAAGAAATTCTTTATAGCTGGTGCTTTGATCCTCTTACTTTTTGTTGGTTTTTACTGGGCCTTTTTCATTGCCCCCAAAGCTACAATAACTCTCAAAACTGAGTCCAAAGAAGTTACCGCGCCAATCGGCTTTACGGCAGATACGTCTGTCAGCGAATCAAAATATGACGAGCAGACTCTGCGTGCAGACAAACGCGAACTTAGTAAAACCGACACAGAGAAAGTTGCAGCTACGGGTCAGAAAGACAAAGGTACAAAAGCAACAGGAACGATCAGAATATATAACTGCAGCAAGAACGATAAACTAGCGGATACAGTCCGGACTGTTCCGTCAGGCACAGGGGTAAGTGCGGGGGGATTCACATTTATTTTATCTTCCAATGTCAATGTAGAGCCCAGTAGCTACAGCGGTGATAACTGTCAGAAAAATAAACTTAGCTCACCTGCGACCGTAACAGCTCAGAATAACGGTGATAAGTTCAATCTGAGCGCCAGGAATTATGCTATTGCGGGCTTTTCAACAATGGAAGGAGAAGGGTCAGAAATGAGCGGTGGGACGAGCAGCATAGTCAAAGTAGTCAGCCAGATAGATATCGATGCTGCCAGGCAGAAAATAGCCGACAAACAGAAAGGCGCGAAAGACGAGCTGAAACAGGAATTTTCTAAAGATGATCTGGTGCCTATAGCAGAAACATTCGGGGTCTCTGCCCCCGTCATTAACGCGACCCCGGCTGTCGATAGTGAGGCCGGTGAAGTCACCGTAACTTCGGCAGCTACCTATACAATGCTTGGTGTCAAAAAAGATGATTTAAAGAAACTTATTTCCGAAGAGCTGAAAAAACGACCTGAGACTGAAAAACAGAATGTACTCGACCACGGCATTGATACAGCTGCCTTTGCTACCGGAGAAAAACCTTCAGCTACTGCTACAGCCATCTCTATGCAGACAACCGTTATTCTGGGTCCCGATATAAATCAGGATAATCTGAAGAAAGACATCGCTGGCAAAAAGCGTGGCGAGGCTGAATCCTCCTTAGGAAAAATTTCAGGAGTTACCGGAGCGCAGGTCGAGCTTAAACCATTCTGGGTAACTAAAATTCCGAAAAAATCAGGTAAAGTAACAATCATCATACAGCAGGCGAATGGCCAGGCAATCAAGCCCTAAAGCCGTACTGGGACTCGATGTTGGCTCTGCACGCATAGGTGTTGCGGTAGGAAGCCGTCAGGCCCGAATGCCACGACCTGTTTCTATTATTCCTCATAGCGAAGGTATAATGGATGAACTTAAAGAGCTGGTTGTTCAGGAAGACGTGGATTTAATCGTAGTAGGATTACCTCGCAATATGGATGGACTCGAGACGCAGCAATCGAACGAAATAAGAAAATTTACTAAAAAATTGCAAAATATTACCGGTATTGAGACTACGTTTGCAGATGAAAGTCTGAGCTCGGTTCGGGCGGAGGTATCGGAACATGGCTACCGGAGTACTTCTGCGGATAAACATTTAGACGATATTGCCGCATGCCTTATACTGGAAGAGTTTTTCAATGAAAACAGGAGACTATAAAATATGATATTCAGACGTCACCATGAAAATCGACCCAGGCACCGTCTGCGACGCATAATGCTGATTATTCTGTTATTGGTGCTGGCTGCAGTCATTGCCGGCACGGCCATTCTGTACAAAACCTATCAGACTAATCTGGAGCCTGTAAGCACAGATAAAACAGCGATTAGCGTAACGATTACACCGGGCAGTACTAACTCAGAAATTGCAGACACTTTGCTGTCTAAAAACATTATTCGCAGCGACTGGGCATTCGAGTGGTACCTGCGTATAAATCAGTCTGTTAGTGGTCTTAAAGCAGGTACATACAATCTTTCGGCAGACAAGAACGTACCACAGCTCGTTGACATACTGTCCGGAGGTAAAATAGCAGCTGAAGAGCCGGTAACCATATTGCCCGGCAAACGACTGGATCAGATCCGGAGCGCACTTATTAATGCCGGATTTACGGAACAAGCTGTAGATGCAGCGCTGGAGCCTGCACAGTACCAGGATCATCCTGCCCTAAGCGGTAAGCCGGCTGGTGCCAGCCTGGAGGGATATCTTTACCCTGAAACATTTCATCGTACTGCTGAAACAACGGCACAGGATATTATCAAATTATCTCTGGATGAAATGAATCGGTATTTAACCTCAGAACTTCGTCAGGGCTTCGCTAAACAGGGTTTAACGGCGCATCAGGCGATAATAATCGGGTCCGTCGTTGAACAGGAAGTGGGTAACAGTACGGACAGGGCACAAGTAGCTCAGGTATTTATTAAACGATATAAGACCGGTATGCCGCTGGGCGCTGATCCTACCGCAATCTACGGAGCAGTTATCAATGATCAGGATTCTACTATCGGGGCTGCCATAGCTTTTGATTCGCCTTATAATACGCGGATTCATGCCGGACTGCCTCCCGGACCCATAGGGAATGTAACCGTAGCTACTATGCAGGCTATGGCTTCTCCTGCGCCAACCGACTGGCTTTATTTTGTAGCCGGTGATGACGGAACAACTCATTTCTCTAAAACTATTGCCGAACATGAGGCACTGACACGCAAATACTGCATCAAATTATGTCAATAGCTTTGTGGTCTGACAGAAGTGCAGTGTAGGAAATATTACAAAAAAGGCTTGTGTTTTACTGAATTTTTGCTTAGACTAGTCTTTACAGTAATGCTAGTGCGCCCATCCACAAGAGTTGCCATCTATGCAAAAGCTGTCCTTGCGCGTTTTAGAGGTCTAACTATAAAAATCAGGATTGGTCGACTTTCCTGAAAAAAATAATTAAATAGCGCTCAAGGGTCTGTAATTTAATAAACTGTTCAGAATAGTCCCGGCTGTTTTCGAAACAAAAGTTTCTGAAATCTTATCAGTGTACCTATCGGTACAGATAAAAGATTTCAGGGAGTATTGATCGAAATGAGTGGGAGTAGATGGAGAGATTATTAATTTCAAACCCTTAAATATGCAAGGTTTTGGTGCGAAAGGTTTTGTCATTCAAAAGATATAATACCGCGGGCACCAGGAGATTTTTTTATTCGTAATTCAACCGTTATAGCAAGACATCGTCCGTCATCTCACAGTCTTGCAGGAAACTATAAGAATACAGTCCGGAAGTCATTCCGGCGTTTATTTCGCAGATCGCGTAAGCGATTAGTACGGTTCAGCGTGTTTGCAACCAATCTTGCCTTATTGGGGGTAGTTGGTTTTTTTGCATTCCAAAGCTCCGGCTCCGGAACACAAAAAAATTCTATGAGCTCCGGCTTTGGTATGAGTGCCGGTACAGCCGTAAAATCTAATCCATTGGACAAGCTTTCATCTGCTGATGTGGCAGTACACATAGCTAAACTCACAGCTCTTCCTGAGGCTACAGCAGTTGTCAACGAAGCCGACACAGCTAATGCCGGTTTGGCTGTGGCCGCAGCCGATGATCGTGTAATTGCCAAGCCGCAAATTGTATCAACGAATCTCAAATCTATAAAAGATATAAAAAAGTATATATCCGTAGAAGGTGATACTATCGCCGGATTAGCTGCCAAATTCGGAGTAACATCTGAGACTATTCGTATTTCGAACAGTCTTATTAGCGAAAATATACCTGCAGGCAAGGAACTTATAATCAGCCCTGTAAACGGCGTTGTATACTCTGTAAAGCCAGGCGATACCCCCGAATCAATTGCAAATGCTTTTCGCGCTAATAAGGATCAGTTAATTTCATTTAATGATGCGGAGATTAGCGGCAATTTTAAACCGGGAGAACAAATAATTATACCCGGGGGTTTATTGCCTTCACTGCCGGTCTCAGCCCGTAACAATAATACGGCAGCTTCATCCAACAGCAGTACGCTTATTATCAGCGGATATAGTCCTCTGTATAACGGTAATGGTTATGCTCGTGGATATTGCACATGGGGTGTAGCGAATTTAATTTCTGTTCCTAATAACTGGGGTAATGCCTCCACATGGGATAACTATGCTGAAAGTAGCGGTTGGATTGTAAGCAGAACACCGCGAGTCGGCGCTATAGCCCAGCGTGACGGAGGTGCGGGCCACGTGGGCATAGTAACGGGTGTATCAGAAGACGGAACAATGATTAAATATAAAGATATGAATGGACTTGCGGGTTTTGGGCGATATGGTGAAACAAATGATTGGGTTCCGGCTCAAGGCGCATACCAGAAATTTATATATAGATAAACAATAAGCATGTTTTTCCAACTGCGGGTATGCTTTCAACTTTACGCTTTTACCTTTAAGCTATAAAGATGTTTGTTGACAAAGTACAGGTATTGGTTAAAGCAGGCGATGGCGGCAACGGTGTAATAAGCTTCCGTCAGGAAAAGTTTATTGACCGTGGCGGTCCTGATGGTGGCGACGGCGGTAACGGCGGCGACATTATAGCTGTAGGCAGCAATAGCCAGAATACGCTTGCCAGGTTCCGTTATCGGAGAGAGGTCACTGCTGATTCCGGAAAAGACGGATTCAAGCAGAAAAAACACGGACGTTCAGCCAAAGCACTTCGTATAAATGTACCGGTTGGAACCGTTGTAACGACAGACGACGGCAGGATACTGGCTGATCTGACTCATGACGGTCAGGAAATAGTTATAGCTCATGGCGGACAGGGAGGATTCGGGAACGCGCACTTTGTATCCAGTCGTCGTCAGGCTCCGCGCATAGCCGAAAAAGGTGAGCCCGGAGAAGCATTTATGACAACTTTTGAGCTCAAAATGATAGCTGATGTCGGCTTAGTCGGTTTGCCCAACGCCGGTAAGTCGACTCTGCTGGCCCGTATAAGTAATGCTAAACCGGAAATTGCTGATTATCCGTTTACGACTCTTCGTCCGAATCTGGGGGTGGCTGATATAGATAATGGCAGGGGTATTCTGGTGGCCGATATCCCGGGTCTTATAGAAGGAGCGAGTAAAGGTAAAGGGCTTGGCGATGATTTCCTCCGGCATATTGAGCGGACTCGCGTTGTTGTACACATGATAGATGCGTATCAGGATGATCTGCCGGGAGCATATAATACAATTCAGAAAGAGCTGGCATCCTATCGGGTTGATCTGACCGACAGGCCACAATTAGTTGTTCTCAATAAGATTGATGGACTGGATGATGAAATGATCAGTGCATGTATGGCTCAGTTAAAGCCTCTGGTCCCTTCAGGAAGCTTTCTAATGGCTATATCTGCTCAAAGTGGTAAAGACGTCAAAGAGTTGTTATACAGGCTTAAAACTATTGTAGAGCTCTCACAAGAGGTACTGGAGGCAGAACAAGAGCAACAATTACCTGTATTAACTCTGGAAACCTCTGAAGATGACTGGCAGGTCACTAAAACAGAGGGGGGGTACGTAGTATCCGGACCCAAAATTGAGCGGTTTGCGCGCCGCACAGACTTTGACAACGATGCAGGATTGCAACGACTTCGCGACATTATGAGAAAAATGGGTATTTCACATGAGTTGGAACGCAAAAAAATTAAGCCCGGCAATATCATAAAAATAGGTCAGAACACTTTAAAATATTGACGTATAAATATATTAGTTGTATAATATTAATATGTTATTAGAATTTCATCCGGTTAATACCAGTGTTCGACATATTAGTAATGAGCCGGAAAAGTCTGTTTATGAACAACAATTTGCCAGCTCTGAAGAAGTTCGTCAGCTCCGGAATGATGTGGTGAGTTTACTTGCCTGCACTAATGGCCCTTTTGATCCCTTTTCTGGCACACCATCAACAACCTGCCTTCCTCTTCCGGATAACGGGAAACGGACCGTAAGTAACCTCAGGTTAAGTTACGACGGACACGATGTAACTGCCAGTACCAGCCTAAAAAAAGGATTGTTAATACTTACCCACACTACACAAACATTAAAATGGAGCGGAGTCGGGTTTAGTAGCTGGACCAGGACATCAGAAATAAACAAGTCTTCTGACTGGAAAAAAGCTAAACCGGATGAAATTCTTTTGGGACAGGCACCCCCGGATATTTTTGTAACCATTAGCAGTGTGGTCGCAGCAGAATTGGAGCGAATCAGAACAGGTACCGGGCCGGAATTCGCAGAGACAGAACCGGCATCTCCTAACCAACAAAGTTATCGCTTCGGCGGATTACTGAGAAAATTACGCAAGCCCCGTTAATCCGCGCAGAACATCTTAATTATAAATAAATGTTAGACTGGGTTCATATGGCTACCAGTTTTTTATTTTATGATCTGGAAACCAGTGGTGTTAATCCCCGCGCTTCCCGTATTATGCAATTTGCCGGACAGCGGACAGATATGAATCTGAAGCCGGTCGGCGATCCCTATAACATTCTGATTAAGCTGAGCGAGGATATACTTCCTGATCCTGATGCAATCCTGATCACAGGTATAACACCGCAGAAAACAATTTCAGAAGGCATTAGCGAAGCTGATTTTTTGAAGATTTTTGAAAAAGATATTAGCATTCCGGGCACAATATTCATCGGCTTTAATAATATCCGGTTCGATGATGAGTTTATGCGATTTATACGATACCGTAACTTCTACGATCCGTATGAATGGCAATGGAAAGATAACCGTGGTCGCTGGGACCTGCTCGATGTTGCCCGCATGTCACGGGCTCTCAGGCCGGAAGGCATAAAATGGCCATTTGCTTCCGATGGCAAACCGACAAATCGTCTTGAACTGCTGGCAGGTATTAATAAGCTGGATCATGCCAACGCACACGATGCATTGAGCGATGTACAGGCCACTATCGACTTTGCCGGATTGATTCTCAATAAACAGCCTAAGCTATTTGAGTATATGCTGAGCATGCGTGACAAGAAAAAAGTCGAAGCATTAGTCAGTGGCAAACGTCCGTTTGTCTATACCAGCGGTAAATATCCCGCCGAATACGAGAAAACTACAGTAGCAATCATGATTGGCCCCCAGCCGGACAGGCAGGGAGTATTTGTATATGATTTGCGTCATGATCCGACACATTTTCTGGCAATGACACCTGAGCAGCTTGCTTTGGCGTGGAAATATACCAAAGATCCGGAAGCAGTGCGTCTGCCGGTTAAGGCTCTGCAGTTTAATCGTTGCCCGGCTGTGGCCCCGATGAATGTTCTGGATAAGGAAAGTCAGGCCAGACTGAAACTGAATCCGGTAGTAATAGCCGGACACCAAAAGACACTCGAGGCTGATCCGACATTTATCAAGCGGTTGCATGCAGCTTCTGTAATGCTCAATAAAGAACGGGAACAGACCACTCTTGTACCTGATGAGCGTCAGGTTGATACGCAGCTCTATGATGAATTTATTCCTGATGATGACAAGAAGCAATTTGAAAATTTGCATAACTCTTCACCGGAAGATTTATCAGAATTTACGACACTTTTCACTGATCAGAGACTTAAGATGCTGGTTCCGCTTTATAAAGCGCGTAATTTCCCGGGTTCTCTGGATAGCGCGGAGCGTGAAATCTGGGAATTATATCGCAAGCAGGCGTTGATTGGCGGCGGACAAAATAGCCGGGCTGCCGGATTCAGTCAAAGACTTGCAGAGCTGGCCGGAGAGAAAATAGTAACTCCGGAGCAGGAATATCTGCTGGGTGAGTTGCAGCTATATGCCGAGAGTATTATGCCCGATTTCGACTAACCGGATATAGAAAGATAGTTACGAAGTCGTCTTTGATTGATCCCGGAGTATTTGATTATCAGCCATACCGCGAGCGTGGTATACACGCCGGTAAGTAAATTAGTGCGGGCCATGTGACTACTTTCGACAGAAAACTGCGTAAATGATAGCTCCTGAATGTCACTAATAACTTCAAATGATTCCGGCTGATCTCCGAAAATACGTTTAATTGTCACAACTATGACAATCAGAAATAACAATACGCAATAAATCATCAGAACATTCGTAAAGTTCAGATAATAATCGGTTCCCGGTACCTGTCCGAGCACAATGTAATTCAGCATCCCTCGCCCTGTTCCTGTATTTTATTAAAGATTTTGAAAGCTTTGATTGCTATTGTAAATAATTTTGTATAAAAAGCAAGAAGATTTTTTAAAACGCTTATGCCATATATCTTTCTCTCTGATACAAACACTGGCATCAGAGGACACAAAAAGTGTATAATATAGTGTTCGATTAATGAGGAAATATATGGAATTTATCTCAGTCCGTGGAGCGCGCGAGCATAATCTCAAAGATGTAAATGTCGATATACCACGGGGCAAGCTGGTGGTTATTACCGGCCTGTCGGGATCAGGCAAATCTTCACTGGCTTTTGACACTATCTATGCCGAGGGTCAGAGGCGTTACGTCGAATCTCTTAGTGCATATGCCCGTCAGTTTCTGGGACTGATGGAGAAACCGGATGTTGATCAAATCACAGGCTTGTCTCCCGCTATTTCTATTGACCAGAAATCAACCAGTCGTAATCCGCGCAGTACGGTGGCGACGGTAACAGAGATTTATGATTATTTACGCTTGTTGTTTGCACGAACCGGTGTGCCTCACTGTCCCGTATGCGGTAAAACTGTTTCCCGCCAAACCCCGTCTATGATTGTCGATCAGGTTGTCGAACATACTGCAGGTGCGCGCTTACTTGTGCTGGCGCCAATTGTCGACGGCAAAAAAGGTCTGTTCGAACATATTCCGGAACAATATGGTCGAATGGGTTTTGCACGGGCCCGAGTTGACGGCGTGGTATATGCACTGGATGAATGGCCGGAGCTGGATAGGAATCACAAGCATAATATAGAAATAGTGGTCGACCGAGTGGTGAATGATGACGATAGCCGTGGACGACTGACACAGAGTATTGAACAGGCGCTGGATCTGGCAGAGGGCAGGTTGAATGTCGTCAATGCCGATAGTAGCGACGAACATTATTATAGCCTGATGTATGCTTGTATTGATCATCCTGAGGTTAGTATTCCCGAGCTGGAACCGCGTACCTTTAGCTTCAATAGTCCGCATGGGGCCTGTCCGGTCTGTACGGGTCTGGGAAATCGTCTGGAAGTTGATCCTGAGCTTGTTATTCCGAACGGCCGGCTGACTATTGCCGAAGGAGCTATCCGGCCATTTAACCGCGTAAACTCTGATGCGTGGTATATGAAAAAAATGCAGGCAGTAGCTGATGCTCACAGCTTTTCACTTCAGGTACCCACTAGCGAACTTTCGGAAGAGCATCTTGACTTTATTTTGTACGGCACAGGGAGCAGGACTTACGAAGTTCGTCTGGGTAATGGGCGTAGTTTCGATACGACCTATGAAGGTGTTATTCCCAATCTTGAGCGACGTCATAAAGAAACAGACAGTGACTTCATGCGCCGTGACATTGAACGCTTCATGCAGGAACGCCCCTGTCATGCCTGCGAAGGCCGTCGTCTCAAACCGGAAGTTCTGGCTATCACAGTGACAGACCGGTCAATAATGGATATTTGCGAATTATCGATCGATGATGCTTTAGACTTTTTTCAGAATCTGAACTTGCCCGCGCAGGAACAAATGATTGCAAAGCAGATACTGAAAGAAATTCAGGCTCGTCTGCAGTTTCTACAGGATGTAGGCTTGAATTATCTTAATTTACTCCGTAGCGCAGTTAGCCTGAGCGGCGGGGAAGCTCAGCGTATTCGATTGGCGACACAAATCGGTAGCGGTTTGCAGGGCGTTCTTTATGTTCTGGATGAGCCAAGCATTGGTCTGCATCAGCGTGATAATGAACGGCTTATTCGTACACTTAAACACCTGCGAGATATCGGTAATACGGTACTAATCGTAGAACATGACGAAGAAACCATCCGTACAGCTGATTATGTACTGGATATTGGGCCAGGGGCAGGAATGCACGGCGGTGAGGTAATAGCAGAAGGCACCCCGGAGGAGATAATCAGAAGCAAAAACAGTATTACCGGGCAATATCTCGCCGGCACAAAGAAAATAGTTGTTCCTAATAAACGTCGTACCGGCAACGGTAAAGAGCTGGTTATCAAAGGCGCCCGTGAAAACAATTTACAGAATTTAACTGTTGAAATACCGCTCGGTAAACTTATTGTAGTCAGTGGTGTATCCGGTTCCGGCAAATCCAGCCTGATTAATGATATTCTGGCCAAAGAACTTTCGGCCCGGTTAATGCGTGCGCAAACCGTACCCGGCCGCCATGATGAAATCGAGGGAATCAAGCAGCTCGATAAAGTAATTGTGATTGACCAGTCGCCCATTGGCCGTACTCCACGCAGTAATCCGGCTACGTATACCGGACTATTCACGCCCATTCGCGAGCTGTTTGCCGGATTGCCCGAAGCAAAGCTTCGCGGCTATTCCGCGGGACGTTTTAGCTTCAACGTACGCGGCGGCCGCTGCGAAAATTGTTCCGGTGATGGGATTATCAAGATCGAGATGCATTTTTTGCCTGATGTTTACGTACCTTGCGAGGAATGTCACGGCAAACGCTACAACCGCGAAGCATTGGAAATCCACTATAAGGGCAAGACCATTAGTGATGTACTCGCAATGACCTGCGAACAGGGCCTGGAATTCTTTACCAATATCCCTGGTATTTCGCGCAAACTCCAAACGCTCGTTGATGTGGGATTAGGCTATATCAGTCTGGGTCAGTCAGCGACTACACTTAGTGGCGGGGAAGCACAGCGTATCAAGCTGGCAACGGAACTATCACGTCGTCCTACTGGCCGTACTCTTTATATTCTGGATGAGCCAACAACCGGCCTGCATATGGCAGATGTTGAGCGCTTGCTTCATGTACTGCACGCGCTTGTTGATACGGGTAATAGCATGATAGTCATTGAGCATAATCTCGATGTTATCAAATCAGCCGATCATATTATCGATATGGGACCAGAAGGCGGCGCTGGTGGCGGACAAATAATTGCCGAAGGCACTCCGGAACAGGTAGCTAAAAATAAAAAGAGCTATACTGGTCATTTCTTGACAAGCATGTTATAATAGATACATGCCTAAAAGCAACTTTGACGATATTCCTGACATTCACACTTTAGCTGCAGAAGCCATAGATTTTTTTGACGAGAGTCCTGTACCTGCTTCCGAAGCTGAACAGAAATTGCTTGATCCGGAATCCCTAAAACAAGAGATTCAAATTCACCACCCTGCCTTGGAAGAGACAGTTAACCTGAGTTTCACTGAGGCTGATAAACCCTAAGTATTGCTGTCGCGTGATAAACTTTTAAATTTTTTAACCAGCTGTTTGCGAGATTTTGGATTACTAATAATATGGTAGAGCGCGGGGGCGAAGCTGGCTATCATGACGAAACCAATTATAGGAAGTAAGAACTTATCAATATTCGGGATTTTACTGCCAAAATAATATCCCAGTAATGTAACACTAATCCCCCAGATACTGCTGCCGACTATGTTATAGAATGCAAAGCGTTTTTTATCCATATTACCGATACCTGCAACGACTGGAGCGAATGTTCTGACGATAGGTATGAAGCGTGCCAGCATTATTGTTTTGCCACCGTGCTTTTCGTAGAATTTCTCAGATCTTTCGATGTATTCATGACGAAACAGGATTCCGTCTTTTTTGCGAAATAATCTTGGTCCGTAGCGCTGCCCGATGATATATCCCACCTGACCGCCGGCAATTGCGCTGACGACGATAACAGCTATCACTGCCAGAATTGAAAACTGGCCCTGCGAAGCAAGCAATCCGGCAGCAAACAACAGAGTATCCCCAGGGAAAAAAAAGCCGAAAAGCAGACCCGACTCGGCAAAGACAATAAATGCGATTAATAATAAGCCGCCGGTTTGTATAATCGTTTCAGGATCTAAAAAACTCATATCATAGAAGTATAACAGTTTAAACGTGCTATAATGGACATTAGATTATGAGTGATAAGATTTCTTTGAGCGCAAAAAAGCGTGATATTTTAGGTAAGCAGGTCCGTGGTCTGAGAGCCGATGGTCAAACACCAGGTGTAGTGCATGACCATGGCAAACCGTCCATACATATTGCTGTGGACTCCGCTGATCTCAAAAAAGTTTTTGGTAATGCCGGCAAACACCATCCGGTGAACCTGGACGTAGACGGAACCAACTTTACTACACTTATCAAAGAAGTCACCTACAAACCCGCAACAAACAAATTACTTCATTCCGTATTTCAGGCTATAAATGCCAAAGAAACTGTCAAAGCCGAAATACCTATAAAATTGGTGGGTGAGATTCCAGCCGAGCGGGCAGGCTTGCTGGTACTGCAAAACCTGGATCACGTTGAAGTAGAATCTCTGGCGCAGGATTTGGTGGATGTTATCGAAATTGATGCCGGTTCTTTGGTTGATGTAGGCGACAGGCTGCATGTTTCTGACCTCAAAGTACCAAGTGGCATGGAGATCAAGACAGAGCCTGAGCAAACAATTGCTGTAGTAGAAATGCCCAAAGATCAGGTTGCTGAAGCTGATGCTGCTGCTGCAGAACTGGCCGAAGATGCCGGAACCGACGAATCAGCAGCAGAAGTACCATCCGAGCATGGTGATGATTCAAGTGGTGGCGAATCCGAGGGTGAAATTCGTCCGGGCGGCAAGAAAGAATTCGAAGATCACGACCAGGGTACCAGCCCAACTAAGCAATAGAAGACTAATCTTCCAGGAATCCCCCGGATTGATGTTTCCAGAGTCCGGCATAGGTTCCGTTACCCGCAAGCAACTCTGTATGTGAGCCTTCTTCGACAATCGTGCCTTGTTCCAGCACTATAATCCGGTCCATACGCTGGATAGTACTCAATCGATGGGCAATAACTATTGTCGTTCGACTTTTCATTAGTTCACCAAGTGCGGTGTTGATTAATTTTTCACTCTTGCTATCGAGTGCGCTTGTAGCTTCGTCGAGAACCAAAACGGGTGCGCGGCTAAGCATTGCTCTGGCGATTGCTACACGCTGTTTCTCGCCACCGGATAATTTGACACCGCGTTCACCTACCAATGTTTCATATTGCTGCGGCAATGTTTCGATAAATCCAGCTGCATGAGCCAGCCGGGATGCTTCGAACACTTCCTCGTCAGTCGCATCTTCCCGTCCGTATCGTATATTTTCCATAAGCGAGCGGTGGAATAATATGGGTTCCTGAGGAACGAAAGCTATATTTGCCCGCAGATCGTCTTGTCTGATTTTTGTGATGTCTTGTTTGTCAATAGTAATTTGTCCGGACTCAAGATCCGCGAATCGCATCAGCAGACGAGTCAGTGTAGATTTGCCGGAACCGGAATGTCCTACCAAACCAACTTTTTGTCCGTTATTTATAGTCAGGCTGAAATCATTCAGCACTTCATTACCGTCGCTGTCATACCGGAAATTAACAGAATCAAAGGTGATCTGACCTTTATCGATGCGGACTGTTTCAGGCTTATCAGGATCCCTGACCTCTGACGCCAGATCGAGTATTTCGGTCATCTCATTAGCCTCTGAAAACGCCCGTTCTATATGCTGGATAGTGCGATTCAGATTGAATAACTGGTTATATATCATCATGATATATAACTGAGCGGTTAACACAGTAGCTACATTGGTTTGACCGGTGATTACCAGTTTGATGGAAAGATATAAATAAACGAACAAAAATACAACTACAAATAACCACCTGACATTACGTATGTGTGCATCAAACAGCCATGATCGCCAGCGCTTCGAAAATCTGTAACTACTGGCAGCTTTGAAGCGCCCGGACTCGTATGATCCGCGGGCAAATGTCTTGACGTTTACCATATTAGTGATCGTATCAGCTACATTGGCAGTAACATGTGAGTCAGCTGTTGCTGCTATCCTTGTCAGAGGTGACTTTTTTATTGTCAGCCAACTGATCAAACCAATAAATAATACGGACCAGATAAACAGAGCAATGCCTAATGGCGGAGCAATGAATAATAGGACAGCTATAGAAAAAATTAAAGTTACTGCCGATGTAAGCAGTTCAAATTCAAAAATATCCTCCAGTGTTTCGTATGATTTCAGGAATCTATTAAACTGGGTAGTTAAACTGCCTGAAAAATTCTCACTAAAAAATTTATAGCTATGTTTCTGCAGACGATTAAAGGCAAATTGTTCCATATCGCGCAAAGTTTTGGCTTGTCTGCGAAGAAATGTGTAATCGTTAATACGCCAGCAAATCACAGAAAAAACGCTTAACCCCATCATAATAAAGAAAGTTTGCCAGACCGTATCACCGGATATGTCAGGCACGCGTGAAAGCTGCTCGAACAACACGCCTAAGTAGTAACGGAAGGCAATATCGCCGCTAGCTACACCCAGTACCGGCATCAGAATATTCAGACCGAATATCCATTTGTAGCGCATTGTAATTCGCAGATAATACCGAAGTGTCCTGCTAGCCCTTGTTCCGGATGGCTTCGTAGGTATAGTATTTTCCATAATTTAGTCTGCTAAAAATCCGCCGGATTGGTGTTTCCAAAGAGATGAATATTTACCTTTCCGGGCTAATAATTGTTCATGGCTGCCTTGCTCTATGATACCGCCGTTTTCAAGCACAATGATTCTATCCATATTACGCAGGGTAGATAAGCGATGAGCAATAGCAATCACAGTCTTATCATGCCATAAAAGCTCCAAAGCTTTCTGGACCAGTACTTCACTTTCACTATCCAGTGCGCTGGTAGCTTCGTCCAGAACCAAAATTGGTCTGTCGTCCAGGAATGCCCTGGCAATAGCAATGCGTTGTCGTTGACCAGCGGACAATTTAACTCCGCGTTCACCAACCAGTGCTTCATAACCCTCATCTATTTTTATTATAAACTCATCCGCGTGCGCTTGCTTAGCTGCGGCTATGATATCAGCACGGGTTACATTCTTATCGGTGGCATAAGCAATATTTTCGGCAATGCTCCGATGAAATAGTGTTGTGTCCTGAGGTACGTAAGAAATTAATCCTGACAGATCTCTGGTATCAATTAGTTTTTTGTCCAGAAGCACCTGACCAGCAGCGACCGGATAGTAACCGAGTAGCAATTTAGTAAGTGTTGTCTTGCCGCTGCCACTTTTACCGACAATACCAATTTTTTCTCCTTTTTTAATTTCGAGTTTAATTTCTGATAATACATCGCTATCCTTTTTATCCGGATAGGCGAAACTCAGATTATGTAAATCCAGGGAGTAATTAAACTCATATGGTTTAGGCACCCGCTCGCTGACGTTAAAATATTCTTCAACTATGTTCACATTACCGAAAAGATAAGTATGCGCTTCCTCTATACGGGCTAACTTCAAAGTAAACTGGGATATAGCCCAGATAATCTCCCAGACGTAGCTGGTAAATAACAGAACTGCAGCCAGAAATGTTGTAAGCTCTGCGATTGATAGCTGGCCATGTATGAAAAGATAGACATTTAAGACAATAGATGCCGGCCACATTACGTTGCGCACAAAAAATGACATTGAAGCCCAAAAAATTATATTCCACACAAAACCTGTGTTAGCTGCACGAATAGTTTTGAGCTGTTCCTCTTTGATAAACTCAGTTTCCCGGGCTTCTTTTTGAAATGATTTAATATTTACAAAATTGGCTATAGAATCGATAATCCTTCCATTTTTTGTAGATTGTACATCCGACCAGATCTTTTCATATTTACTGCTATTACGAATAGTTCGTTTCCCGACGACGAACATAAGCGTTATGCCTCCAATGAAAAGTAAACCGGTCTGCCAGTTAACAAATGTCAATATAATACTGACGGCTATCAAGCTTACTACATGACCCGGATAGTTCCAGAAAACATTCTCCATAAATGTTCTGAGCTCTTGTCCAAGGGTATTAATATAGCTCGAGATTTTACCTGTGAACTTATCGACAAAATATGGATACGGTTTGTCGATAATTTGTTTAAAAACGATATTTTCATACTTGAAACTAATTGGATTGAGCAGTTTCAGATATAAAAATTCGCTAACACGCCACATAATATCGTGTCCGGTGCTGCATACAATCAGTATAAAGACATAGATATATGCCTGATGACTGTCTACAGGTTCACTAGCCAGTACACCAATCAGCTTACCTATATACAGAGGTATAACCGCCAGCAGGGCATTGGCAATAACAAAACTGCCAAAAACCAGTCCGACACGCAATTTATATTTGCCAAGGTAACTTACATACGATCTAAGTGAGTAATGTTTTTTCATAGTTGGTTCTCCAAAAATCCGCCGGATTGATGTTTCCAGAGTCCGGCATACGTTCCGTTTTTGCGTAGTAGTTCTTTATGAGAGCCTTCTTCGGTAATCTTACCATTTTCGAGCACAAGTATCCGATCCATCTTCTGAATAGTGCTGAGTCGGTGCGCGATGACAATTGCTGTTTTGTTCTCCATCAGTTTCCAGAGTGCATCCTGGATAAGTTTCTCGGACTCGCTATCAAGCGCACTCGTGGCTTCGTCCAGCAGCAGAATGGGGGCATTCTTAAGCATAGCCCGGGCAATTGCCACGCGCTGCCTTTGTCCACCGGATAGTTTGGTACCCCGCTCGCCGACGAGTGTTTCGTAACCCTGGGCTAGGTCTTTAATGAACTCGTGAGCATGCGCCATCCTGGCTACTACTTCAACCTCTTGCCGGGTAGCATCCAGCCGTCCATAACGAATATTATCGGCAATCGAACGATGGAACATCAGAGGCTCCTGAGGGACATAAGCAACCGCTGATCGCAGATCATGTTGAGTAACCCTGGCAATATCGGTGTTATCAATTAGTATCTGTCCGCTTTCCAGATCCATCAATCGTAGAATCAATTTGGTCAAGGTGGTTTTGCCGCCGCCTGAATGGCCGACCAAACCAACCTTTTCGCCGGGCTTAATATGCAGATCGAGACCGCTGAACAGTGGCTTATCCGGCCGTTCAGGATAGGCGTAGACTATATCTGTTAGTTGAATGTCACCGCGAACTACTGACAATTTCTCTGGTTTTTTTACATCCCGGATTTCTGGTTCTTTCTGCAAAATTTCTGTCATGTCATGGGCGTCACCAAAGCTGCGGGTAATATTCTTCATGGTGCGTCGCAATTCCCATAATCTACGCAGTAAATTGCTTCCGTAAGAATTGATCAGAAGTACAGTTCCGATACTGGCACCAAAAGTAACGACTGCAACTATAGAAAATAGAATTGCCGTAAAATACAACACGCTGGTAAAACCATTGCTAATTGTGTCATTAATCATTGAAATACGACGAGTTGCCAGGCTCTTGTTCTTTACATCAAGAGTTTTTTGTCTGAAAAGGCGATCTTCCAATGTTTCCTGAGCAAATGGCTTAACTGTGCCGATATTAGTTATCGCATCCGCAAGCTGGCCCGTTTGCTTAGTTTCCGCTGCCGCTTCGAATACGCTGAAAGGATACTCAATTTTGACACGCCGGTACATGACGGTAATAAACACAAAACAAATCATCGTAAAAACAATCACAAACTGCGGTGATTTGGGCCACAGGATAACAATAGTCGCAAAAAAGGCAACAATTAGTGTAACCACGCCGAAAACAAACTCATCCATAAGTCTTTCAAACGCCGAAATAAATTTATTCGTTTGGCTGACCAGCGATCCGCCGAAGCGATTGGTATGGAATTTATGATCCTTTCGGATGAGTGCAGTGAAACAGCGTTCTGAGAGTTCTTTCATGATATTTGTTTCCAGTCCCCAGAATATGAAGACCTGCAATCGCCACAATGCAATCTCAGCGACCAATAGCCCGGCCAACCCGGCCAGTAACCAGCCAAATTGACTGGCGATTGAAAAAGTCTGGCCCTGCAAAGCTACCAGACGATCAACAGAGGTCGCCACTATCAGAGGCACGAGAAACTGACCTACAATGACTCCGGCACCTGCCAGAAACAATGATATCGAGAAAGGCACCTTATGTTCTCTAAGGTGTTGCCAGTATATTCGAATTGTTTGTTTAGCTATATTCATGATATGGCCATCCTCCTAAAGGGGCCATTTAAGCTATTGATGATTTTTAAGTTTTTTGGATTTTGAAACTAAAGAGATACAGAAAGAGTCGACTGGTATAGTACTCTGATCATTTTTTCGCCGGCCCTTTCCTTAAATTAACTTGGTAAGCATTATACCACTTATGTCAAGGGGGACACAAATTTGCTATAATAAATCAGATGAAAAAGGTGATCTTATACTATAAATTTGTGCCGTTGCCCGATCCGGATATGACGATGCGCTGGCAACGCGAGCTATGTACGCGGCTAGGCTTAAAGGGCCGGATTATTGTAAGTCCGCACGGGATTAATGGTACACTCGGTGGCGAAATCGAAAACCTGCGTGCATATAAACGCGAGATGAATCGTTCAGGAACCTTCCGCGATATTATGTACAAGTGGAGCGAAGGAACCGGTAAAGATTTTCCCCGCCTTAGCGTAAAGGTCCGGTCTGAACTCGTAGCCTTTACCAAGCCAAACGAGCTAAAAGTTGACGCGAAAGGAGTGGTAGGGGGCGGCAAACATTTGAAGCCTGAACAGCTGCACAAACTAGTTAGTGAGCGTGATGATGTAGTCTTGTTCGATGGCCGCAACGCTCACGAAGCTGCCGTAGGACGTTTTAAAAATGCTGTTGTTCCAGATACCCTGACTACCCGGGATTTTATCAGAGAGCTGGAGAGCGATAAATATGATGGCATCAAAAACAAGCCGGTGGTTACATATTGTACAGGCGGTATACGCTGCGAAGTGCTGTCGATGCTCATGAAAAACCGCGGGTTCAAAGATGTCTATCAACTGGACGGGGGAATCGTAAAATATGGTGAGAAATACGGTGACGAGGGATTATGGGAAGGTTCGCTATATATATTCGATGACCGTATGACCCAACGGTTTTCCGCTAAATCTGTCGATATCGGCAAGTGCGTACACTGCCAGTCAAAAACAAGCAACTACGAAAACTGTGCCAACATTTCCTGCAATCGACTGGTATTAATATGCACGGAATGCTCGGACCAAAAAACTTTGTGTGAAAATCATGCTCAAGTTGTAGCATGAATAAGATACAGGAAGAAAAGCTCAAGGCACTGCCCAAAAAGCCGGGGGTGTATTTTCATAAGGACAAATCAGGTGCGATTATTTATGTCGGCAAGGCTGCTGTACTGCGAAATCGGGTCAGGCAGTATTTCCAGTCTTCACGGACGCGCGATCCCAAAACCGAAGCGCTTGTCATGGAAATTGCTGATACAGACTGGATGGTTGTCGATAGTGAACTGGAAGCCTTGTTTCTGGAGGCAGAAATGATCCGGCGCTACATGCCTCGTTACAATATCCTGCTGCGCGATGATAAAGCGCTTAGTTATATTCGAATAGATTATGATAGTGATTATCCGACTGTCAGTACGACACGTCAGCCGCTTGATGACGGGGCGCGTTATTTTGGTCCGTACTTCAGTTTGCTGGCTGTACGTCAATCTCTGAAGTTGCTCAGACGGGCCTTTCCGTTTGCCACCCGCCGGATTGCCGGTCAGAAACGGGCTACCTTGCATTATCATCTGGGACTTGATCCTGGTCTGGAAGAGGGCAAAACCAGTCTGGAGGATTATAGGGCAGATTTGCGCAAACTCATAGCTATCATACAAGGTAAGCGGAAAACAATCGAAAAAGAAGTTGAACGTGACATGAAACGTGCCGCTAAAGACCATGATTTTGAAACAGCAACCGCCTTGCGCAATCAGCTTTTTGCATTACGCAGCCTTAATAAGCAGGTTATATTCAGCGACAAGGAATTTATGGATATAAGCAAGGATCATGCTCTGAACGAAATGGTTAATCTGCTTGCTTTGCCAAAATTTCCGGCCAGAATCGAAGGCTATGACATCAGTCATCAGCAGGGAAGTGATGTGGTGGCCAGTATGGTTGTTTTTACGAATGGTGTAAGTAATAAATCAGCGTATCGTAAGTTCAAAACAAAAATTAATCATAACGATGATTTTTATAATATCAATGAGACACTTAAGCGGCGGCTCAGCGAAAAGAATCGTAAGGCCTGGGGATTGCCGGATCTTATACTAATTGACGGGGGCAAGGGGCAGCTGGATGCGGCCTTGCAAGCCCGCGACGAATGTGGCTGCAGTCAGATTCCTTTTATAGGACTGGCGAAACGCGAGGAACAGATTGTTATACATAAAACTAAATCCGGCATAAATCCGGACGTAAACATTCTGCAGAATCTGAACGGCTTCATAACAGAAAGCGATGACTTTATCCTGATCAACCTGCCACTTAGCACGAATCTCGTGAAACTTCTGCAGCGTATTCGTGATGAGAGTCATCGATTTGCCGTCAGCTATCACACCGTTCTGAAACGCAATCGGCAGACAGCAAGTATTCTGAATGATATTCCCACCATCGGACCCTCGACTCGCAGGAAACTTCTGAAAACATTCGGGTCCGTGCGGGGTATTATGCAGGCCCGCGATATGGAGCTCGCCCGGACTATCGGCGATAAAAAAGCTGTCATTCTGAAGCAATATCTGCGACCTCTCAGACGCGAACAAAGCAGTAAGCGAAACAATGAACTCGCCTGATAGAGTATACTTAACTGCATGAAGTATGTGCTCATATTTATAGCGGTTTTTCTTATTTTGATCCTTGTGGCACTGGCAGAACTCTCGACACAGAACGGCCGATATCAGGCATACTGGAACAAAAGAAACTTACAGCAGCCCGCAAAGAATGAAATATTATATATTGCTTTGGGTGATTCGACAGCTCAGGGAATTGGTGCCAGTCAGCCGGAGCGGGGATATGTCGGAATTATCAGCGAGGAACTTGCTCAAAAAAACGGCAAAAAAGTACGTACGCTTAATTTCAGTAAAACCGGAGCCAGAATCGACGATGTCCTAAATCGTCAGCTGGCTTTGCTGCAGCAAGCAAACATTAATGATCAGACCGTAGTAACTATTGAGATAGGCGCCAATGATATGAGCTCATTCGAGGCGGGTAAGTTCGAAAAACAAATGGATGAGCTAATGAGCAAATTACCCGGGCAGACAATTATATCCGACATTCCGTATTTTGGCGGCGGCTTGCATAAACGACTGGAGCCTGATGTGAAGCAGGCAAATGAAATTATGTACAGTCTGGCCCCTAAGTACAATTTTAAACTTGTTCCTCTGCATGCAAAAATCAGTGAAAATGATGATAGCTTACGTAACTATGCAGCCGATCGCTTTCATCCTTCGAATAACGCATATAAAACTCAGTGGGCTCCCGTATTCTTAGAACAGATTAAGTAGTCGGCTGTGATATGATAAATCCCTGATATGCCGGGTAAACAGCCAAATTTTAACTCTGATTTTTTTCGTAGAAACCGGGAACGTCTGCGTGAACAATCTGCATCTGCGGTGCCGATTGTTATAACTGCAAATGGTGCATTGCAAAGCGATAGCTATTCATCGTTTGCCTTTCGACAAGATAGTAATTTCTGGTATCTGACCGGCATCAATGATCCGGATATTATCCTGGTTATGGATAAGAGTTCGGAGTACTTAATAGTGCCGGACAGAAACAAGCGACAGGTTATATTCGATGGTGAACTTGACTACGATAAGATGAAAAATATTTCAGGGGTTGATGAAATCTTACATACCGTAAAGGGCTGGCAACGATTTGGAAAACGACTTAAATCAGTCAAAAAAATAGACACTCTTAAACCGGCTCCGATATATGTGTCTGACCATGCGATGTATTCCAATCCGGCACGGCGTACTCTTGTACGCAACCTGATGAGTTATAATCCGGAACTACAAATACGTGATTTAAGACCCCAGCTGACAGGCATGCGCATGATCAAAGCTGATTCCGAACTCACAGCTATTCAATTTGCAATCGACCATACTGTCAATATATACAAAATGATTGGTACTAATTTACAAGCATATAAAACCGAACAGGCGGTTGCTGCTGATGTGGCGCATTATATTACTGAGAATCAACTGGGATATGCTTACGAGCCGATTATTGCAGGGGGCCTGCGGGCAACTGTTCTGCACTATAACAAGAATAATGCTCCTTTGAAACCGAAGGAGTATTTGTTGCTGGATATAGGAGCGGCAGCTGCACCATATTATTGTGCTGATATTACGCGCACAGTCGCTGTCAATCCGAATAAGCGAATGGTGGCTGTGTACGATGCGGTGCTGGCCGTTCAGCAATTTGCGATTGATTATTTAAAACCCGGTATATTCATACAAGACTACGAAATAGCAGTCAACAAGCTCATGGGTAAAAAATTACTCGGGCTGGGACTCATTAGCGACACCGAACAGGGTTCCATACGACAATTTTATCCCCATGGCACATCACATTTTATGGGGCTTGATGTGCATGACGTGGGCGACTACACCAAACCTTTGGAACCGGGCATGGTGTTGACTGTTGAGCCCGGTATATATATAAAAGAAGAATCAATAGGCATTCGTATCGAAGATGACATAGTGATAACAGCAGGTGGTAACAAAGTGCTTACGTCTGAGTTGCCTAAGAACCCGGGCTCACTTACAATAAGCTGATGACAACAAGGAAACGCAGATCGGCCCTTAATAGTTTTTTGCTTCGCTGGTTTGTATCCTCATTAGGCATCTGGATAGCGGCAGAATTGCTGAGCGGCAGTATAGATTATCAGAGTCAGTTCCGGGTCATTGTAATTTCCGGTTTGATATTAGCTCTCATCAATACTGTCGTTAAGCCAATCGTAGTTATTTTATCGTTACCAGCAGTACTACTGACGCTCGGATTGTTCATGATAGTTATCAATGGCCTGATGGTCATGATAGCCAGCAAGTTGTATGATCCGCTGCATATAACTAATTTCTGGGCGGCTATGCTTGCAGGGATGATCATTGGCTTGGTAAACTACCTAGTGGTAACTATTTTGGAGGACAGATGAATATTCTAGGCTATATAACAATTGTTTCGGCAGTACTTACTACTATCCTGATTCTGATGCAAACACGGGGAGCAGGACTGGGCGCAGGCCTCGGTGGTGGCGGCGAAGTCAACACTGTAAGGCGCGGTTCTGACAAAACAATACACCAGATTACAATTATATGCGTAGCCGTATTTTCGCTATCTTTGATGCTGGG